>JAUSCK010000031.1 GCA_030651035.1 Elusimicrobiota bacterium | reverse complement strand
CTATCTCGACAAAACCGATAATAAGAGTCGCTATACACAGCCAGAACGTCGGGCTAAGCAGGATCCGGGGATTAATTAATTTTTCAAGAGAGAACTTGGCCCTGCGCTTTGAAAGCACTTCCGCGGCGGCGGCATTGATCTCCTTAAATTCGTGGACGCACCCCTTCGAGCATGACATCTCGGAGTCAGGACGCAGCTCTTTCAACTCTATATCAATATTTCCGCCGCATGGCATCGGAATTATCATGGACCTTTTCCCTTTAATCGCTGTCGTCCGCCCCGAAATCGAAGCCGAATATGGAAGTCTCGCTGAACGGCGCGACCTCGGTAGGCGGCAGCACTGTCTCGGCCGGCAAAAGCTCTTTGACGCCGGCAGCGGCAAATGTCGATACCGACACCGCTGCGCCTGACAACCTCTCCGCTGCCTTGTGGCTTACCGGATGGACGGCCGGTTTTTTTGCCGTGCGCGCCGGCTCGTCCAATTTAGCTATCCCCATATCGCCTCCCGCGCGCCGCGGCCGAGAAACCAGGCCGTCAGCGCGGCGGCGGCCGCGACCGCCGCGGCGAGCGGCAGCCAGCGCCAGTAACCGCCCGCGCAGGCGGCTATTCCCACCCAGCCGATGGTGCCTGCCAATTCGATATACCCGCCGGGACCGCCCTGCTTATGCCTGTTTTTCAGATCGCGGCGGTTGCCGGCGCGCGGGCACCAGATCTGTATCAGGGCCGCGGAGATCATCGCCCCGGTTCCGCAAAGCAGCAGGGTCGCCGCCGCCAGCGGGTCGCGCAGGGACCACCAGACAGAAAGAGGCAGCAGCGCCGCCAGCACCGGCAGGACCGCGGCGGCGGCCTTTATCCACAGCACCCTTGCGACGGACACCGGCGCGGTCGCGATCAGTTCCGGAGCGTCCTCGGCGTTGATGGTGATCCACGCGATATTCCCGCACAGCATGGCGGTGACCGCCACCAGCCCCGGGGTCAGGTATTGATCCTGGTGTCCGGACCTGAACCCCAGGAAGAACAACGGGATCAGGTACAGGATCTGCAGCAGCGCCTGGGAGATCACCTGCATGTCCCTCAGGACCAGCTTCCACTCCTTGAAGAGCAGCACGCGCACCAGCCCGGAGCGGAAGAGCGGACCGGCGCCGCTATCCTTCGCCGACGAAGCGCGCCCGCCGGTAACCGCTTCCTGCGTGCCGGAGATAAAGCGGCGGTAGGTAAGCCCGACAGCCAGGAAGAACCCGCCGATGCCGCCGGCCGTCACCGCCAGCAGCGGAAGGGCCTCGCCCAGCATGGCGCGCACCGGCCACCAGAGCGCGCTGGCCGGCCCCAGCGGGCCGCTTTCCTGCATCCCGGTATTTAACCAGGCCGCAAAGGCGCGCTTAGTATCGGCGGGCAATAGGTTCGGGAGCTGGAAAACCAGAAAAAAAGCCACGCCGATAAATGCCGCCATGATCTGTCCAGCCGTCCTGGCGCGCCGCGCGCCGAGCAGGCGCAGCAGCGTCATGGTTAGCAGCATCCCGGCGGCGGTGCAGCCCAGGGCCGTGGAGATCACCACCGGGTAGATCGCCATCAGCCCCGGGAACCCGCGGAACAAGCCGGCATGCGCCACCGGCAGCAGCGCGAACGCCGGCAGCAGGCTCACGCTGACGGCGATGGAAAGGCCGCGCACAAGGAAGATGGTGCGCTGGGACAAGGGAGACGACAATAGCAGGTCCAGGTCGCCGCGGTCTATCAGGGCGGTAACGGTGCTCGTCATGGCCTGCGAGACCAGCAGGGAGACCGACACCCAGAACAGGCCCCCGGACAGGATAGGGACCTTGAGCATCATCTGGAAGAACTTATATCCGCCCGGCAGCGCCACCCACGCGGCCCAGTGCATGCAGGCCCACAATAACCCGCCGCCGACCGCGATCAGCCAGAGGTGGCTGCCGCCTATCCCGCGCCAGTTCAGTCTGAGCTCGTTCCTCAGCAGCCAAAGCCAGCTCCCGGGGCTCGCGCTCATGCCGGCTCCGTGAGCTCGAGGAAGACATCCTCCAGCGTGGCGCCCGCGGAGCCTATGGCCGCGCCGGTCCGTGAGCGCAGCTCGTCCAGCGTGCCCTGCGCGACGATGCGCCCGTTCAGGATGATGCTGATGCGTTCGGCCAGGCGCTCGGCGATCTCGAGTATATGGGTGGTAAGCACCACTGTGTTGCCGCGCGACACATAATCCACGAGCATATCCTTGACCGATCTCGCGGCGCGCGCGTCCAGGCCGGTAAGCGGCTCGTCGAGGATCATGAGCTTCGGGTCGTGTATCATCGCCCCCGCCAGCGCCAGCTTCTGCCGCATGCCGCGGGAGAATCCTTCCACGTATTCGCCGCGGTTCCCCCACAGTTCCAGCCATTCAAGCAGCTCCCGCGCGCGCTTGCCCGCGGCGCCGGCGGGCATCGCCCAGAGGCCGGCTACGAATTCGAGGTATTCAAGGGGGGTCAGCTTCCCGTAGAGCAGCGGGTCGTCGGGCAGGAACGCGGTGAGGTTCTTCGCGGCGGTAGTCTCCTTGGAAATGTCGTGCCCGAGGATCGAGACCGATCCGGCGTCGGGGCGCAGCAGGCCCGCGACCATCCGCAGCGTCGTGGTCTTGCCGGCGCCGTTCGGGCCGAGCAGCGCGTGGAATTCCCCGGCGGGGATGGCGAGATCGAGCTTGTCGACCGCGCATTTTTGGCCGAAGCTCTTGCTCAGGCCTTTTACGGTCAGCGCGGAACCTGCGTCATTTTCATTTTCACCGGTCATGTTTTCCCCCAGGTCAGCTCTACGGTGCTTATCAGGAAAGCGGCCTCCGCCGGGCCGATATCTTATATTCTACAAAAAACAAAACCCCCGGCTTTCTGGCGGCCTTAACAGCCCCGTCTTCGGCATTAAAACCTTATAAGGCTCCTGCCTTTTCCCGATCGGTGTTTGCGCGATGAAAAAGCCCCGGGGGAGCCCGGGGCTTTTCATCGCCGCTATGTTCCTGATCTCTCTAATTCCCTTTGTGCTACCGGGCGATGGGTGCGCGGAAGCTGTCCCAGGGGTAGCCGCCCTTGAGCACGGTTAAGGCCGGGCCGGGCTCGGTCAGGAAGTCGGCCGCGCGGGAAGCGTGGGCGCTGGTGACGGGCGGCAGCAGCTCGGCGGGGCTGGCCGGCTTGTACCAGCAGAGCGGCCGGAAGCCGGCCTGGAAACCGGCCGAGCGGGTGCAGGTGCCGACGGCGGGGTTGGTGTTGCTTAACGGCGCCGTGGCGGGCTGGGTGCAGAGCGAACCGGTCAGGTAGGTGTCCATGCGGCACTGGGTGGGGGGATGCGAGCCCAGCATCGAGGTCACCACGGTGGCGGAGGGGGTGTCGAAGCGGGGGATCACGGTTTCGTTGCGCAGGATCTGGAACAGGTAGGACACGGATTTACCGGCCATGGCGCCCCTGACGCAGACGGCGCGCTCTTTCGGATCGGAGTACATCGCCTCGCAGCCCTTCTCCGCTACCTCGTCGCCGGCCGACATGCGGGTGAACGCAAGGCTGGCCTCGTCGGAAAACACCCGCTTAAGGCATTGGAGGTTGGCGTAATAGTCGGACTGGCCTTCGTTGGAGGCCCAGCCGCCTTTGGGCGCGCCGCCTAAATGGTGGCCCAGTTCGTGACAGACTACCAGCGCGAAGCCGTCCATGGTGATGGTCTCGTGGCGGGCCAGGCCGCCGTACATGTTGACGAGGTATTTATTGCCGCTCTGCGAGGCGTTGGCGTTAACGGTAGCGTTGGTCCAGAGGCGGTTGATCTGCAGCACCTTGCCCTGCGCGGCCACTATCGGTTTGTAGATCTTCTCTACGGCGTTGATGACGTCGTTGAACTGCGCCTCAATGATACCTTTATCATCGACAGAGCCCACCGGGATCTTCAGGTCGTTGGGAGGCAGGAAGCCATTGCAGTCGGAGGCGCAGGCGGGCATTACGGCCGCGCCCAGGAGTAAGGCGGAGACAGCGGACAGCAGCAGGTTTCGTTTCATTATTCTTTCCTTGTAGGGTCGGGTATGACAATTGTCAACATATAAGGTATTATAACCTTAGAGAGGCGGCTTTGCAAAGGAAAAATGCTGTAGAACCTGGCGGCGGCGGTTACGGAGAATTTATGCGCATTACGAACGTGTTACTGGTTTCCACGATTTTCTTCGGGTTTACGGCTGGCGCGAACGCCGGTTATACCCCCGATTTCGACGGGGGGATCGATGTGCGGCTGGCAATACAGGCCGCCATTGAGTCCGCGGCCTCGGCCGGCGGGCTTGTGCCGGCCATGCCGGGCCGGCCCGCTCCGGAAACCCCGGTCTGGGTCAGCATGGAGAAGAGCGACGTTGGCGCCCTGGACGGCGCCCTGTTCAAGCGCGCCCCGGTGGCCCAGAACAAGAACATAGCCGTATACGAATTCGATCCCGCCGACCTCGGCCAGCTGGCCGACGGGATGTACCGCGCTTTCCACCGGGCGCCGGGCTACTTCGCCCATGATACGCTGGAGGCCGCGCTGCAGGACCTTGAGGCGCCGCCCGCCCCGCCGTCGCGCGCCTACATCATAGACCAGGGCCCGCGTCTGAAGGGGATTCTCGCGCGGGTAAAAGAGGAATCCATAGTTTCCGTCATTACTTCGCTTTCCGCTTATAAGAACCGGTACTACAGCAGCGCCACCGGCGTGGATTCTTCCAAGTGGCTGCAGCAGCTCTGGGGCAAGTTCGCCGAGGGCCGCCCCGATATTTCGGTCGCCGCCTTCAAGCACGCTTCCTTCGCCCAGGAATCCGTGGTGCTCACCATGCTCGGCGCGGCCGAGCCCGAAAAGGTCATAGTGATGGGCGGGCACCTGGACTCCGTGGCCGGCGGCGGCGATAACCCGGCCCCCGGCGCCGACGACAACGCCTCGGGCGTGTCCGTCACCCACGAGGTAATAAGGACCCTTGTCGAGTCCGGCTACAGGCCCGCCAAGACCATCAAGTTCATCGCTTTCGCGGCGGAAGAAGTAGGGCTGCGCGGATCGGGCGACATTGCAGCGGCCTTCAAGAAGCAGGGCGTGGCGGTGGTGGGGATGCTGAACCTCGACATGGCCAATTACAAGGGTTCCCCGCTGGATATCTACTTCATCACCGATAACACCAATGCCGACCAGAACGCCTTCCTGGGCAAGCTGGTGGATACTTATACGGATTACAAGTGGGGCAGTTCCAAGTGCGGCTACGGCTGCTCCGACCACGCCTCCTGGACGAAGAACGGCTACCCGGCCTCGCTGCCTTTCGAGTCCACTTTCGCCCAATACAACCCTTTCATTCACAAGGCCACCGACACGCTGGATAAGACCGGCGGCAGGGCCGAGCACGCGCTTAAGTTTGCCAGGCTGGCCGTGGCCTACGCCGTAGAGCTGGCCAAGTAAAGCCGACTGCGGCGCCGCAGGGTAAAGGCCCAAGTATCCGGAAATAAGGCGCCTTTTCACCTGTTTGACGCGGCCGGGATCTTTTGATATAATAGTCCTGTAGTCATCCGTACCTTACAAGCCGCAATGGTATCCCAAAAAGTCCAAAGACTACCTGCGCGGTGATGTCCTGAAAAACCGGGCGCGTTAAGTTTCCACCCACCTAACACGGAACTTAGCACAAAGTATCGGAAATATAAGAACTTATATTTCGGAGGCTTTTGCTATGAAAAAGTGCGTTATTTCGGTTATCGTTTCCCTTATGCTGTTCCCCGCGGCCGGCGCCCTGCCGTTCGAGGGCGTCCTGGCCGCTACCGACCCGGCACTGGCCGCCGCGGTCCGCGCCGCCCTGCAGGACGAGCTGTTCGTCGCGCAGGTTCCCGCCCCCGCTGAAAGCTCTAAAACCGCTCCCGGACCGGTGAACTACGTGCCGTTCCATCGCGACGGCATATACAACTACGAGTATACCTCCTCCCGGTTCACCGGGAGCAAGCTCCTGCGGCTCGAATTTGGGACATTTTCAGCCAAGGACAGTTCCGTAACGGTGACCAAGACCGTCTTCGATAAGAACAGCCCGCAGGTGACCACCTTCAAGGTCTACCTCACCCAGAGCGGCATAGAGGCGGGCGGTTCACCGCTGGCCGGCCCCCGTCTGGAAATGCCCGCCCAGCCGGCTTATAACCAGACCTGGGAGGAGGGTCAGGATCGCAGCCGGGTGGCCGCTGTAAACACCGGGATCAAGACCGCTTCAGGCAATCACACCGGCTGCGTCAGGATAATTACCCGCCTGGCCGGCGGCGGCGCCATAAACCGCTACTATGCCCCCGGACTGGGCCTGGTGGCCGAACAGCTGCTCACCAAGGACACGCAGGAGATGATAAGCCTGGTTTCCTTCCTGCTGAGGTAAAGTGCCCGGAAAGACAAGAAAGAACCCGGCTTTAGGCCGGGTTCTTTTGCGCATGGGCAACGGAAAAAGTCGCCTGTCACCTTTTCCCTTCTTTTAAAACCCGCTTTTGATGGGGCCGAAGCGGGCTTCGTAATTTTTGATATTTTCCCTCAGGGCCGCACACAGGCGTTTGCTCTGGACGGGGCTTGAGATCACGCGCGCTCCGATACCGGCCTTAGGCTGGCCCGGGAAAAGAAAACCGAAATCATACACGAATTCGGTCTCCGCGTGGGAGACAACGGCCATATTGGCGTAAACTCCCTGGGCGATATCGTCGTCCGTCTCAACCTGAAGCTGAACGGAGCGGCCGGTATCAGGCTTCGCTTTCGGGAGGATGCGGACCTCCTTGAAGTTTTTACCCCACTTGGTGTATTCCCGGTTCTTCCCTGAAAACTTAGAAGGTTTCATCCTGGTTAAAGTATCCAATATTCGACAATAAAGTGCAACCGGCTAATCCCCCAGGAAAGCTACGCCGGCGAGCACGCCCTCTTCCACCTGCACCCAGCCTTTCTTGCCGCCGGCGAGCACAAGCGCGCGCGGCGAGGCGCAGGCGGGACAATAGCCCAACACGGTAAGAGGGGCTCCGGCGGGCAGCCATTCCCTGGCGGCCGCGGCGTCCTTGCCGGGGAAGAGGTCCGTTCTCTTCAGCGTCTTTGTGGCCATTTTGACAGGGTAGAATTCCGGAGTCTTCTCCGCGGGCCGGCCGTTCTCCCATACGAAGCTGCGCACGATGGGGAAGTAAAGGCCGAACGCCTGCCTGACCGAGAAACCGCCAGCCGTAGTAAGGCGCAGCGTCTCTCCGTATGCCTCAGCCTGCTCCCTGCCCTCCGGCCCGCTGGAGATGAAGAGGAAGTAGGGGTCGCAGCTGGCGCCCAGCGTGCTGTACAGGTACCAGGTCCGGCCGGATCTCGGCTCTTTAAACCTGCCTATCCCGTCCAGGCCGATACCTTCTATAAGGTCCACAAGCTCAGGCCCGCCCGACGCCAGCGCCCCCTGCGGGTCTATCTTGAGCAGGGCCGGGTCGTACACCAGCTTCATAGGGCAGCCCGCAGCCTTCCCGTCCAGCGCAAGGCTGGCTTCGCGCGCGCCGGCGCTCGCCGGCAGCAGCAGCAAGGCCGCCATGAATATTTTCTTCATTATTTCTCCCGCCCGCGGCGATCCGCGGAAAACACAAGGCAAAAGGCTACTCCTGCGGCTGCGCCACCAGAACGTCGGCGTCAGCCAGCTTCTTTTTCGAGAGATAGGAACAGGCGGTTTCAACCGCCACAAGCACGGAAAGCACGATAAGGAGCATCGATATCCACGGGATGGAGGGATGCCCTTTCCCCAGGACCCAGCCGTTGTACACGTCGAGGACCAGCGCCCAGTTAGCCATCGTGAACATCACCAGGGCGGGGAGGAAGGCCGCCAGCCATACCCGGGAGCCTTTCCTGGCATTTGCGAGCCAGATGGCGATCCCGATCAGCGCGAGGCCGGCGAGCAGCTGGTTGGACGCGCCGAACGTGCCCCAGTAGATCTTCCACGCGGGCACCACGTTCCCCTGCGCGTTCGTCATTGTCTGGAAGATAAAGAAGGCGGGCACGCCGGCCGTGAGCAGGGTGCCGAGCGCGGTGCCTTTCCAGTTCTTCAGCCCCGTAAGTTCTTCTATGATATATCTCCCGAGCCTGGTGCATACGTCCAGGGTATCGTAAACGAAAGTCGTGAAGGCCATAAGCCCGAACGTTATCCCGAACGTGGCGGAAACGCCCAGAAGCTCCATGAACTTGCCAATTCCGGACGCGTAGATGAAGTTGGGCGCCTTTGCGATCATCTGCGAATCCGGCGCCAGGATCATCACGGTTGAGATGGAGACAACGGCGATCATCCCCTCGAGCAGCATCGCGCCATACGCGACGGGTTTTGCGTCCGTTTCCTTACTGAGCTGCTTGCTGGTGGTGCCGGAAGAGACCAGCGCATGGAAGCCGGAACAGGCGCCGCAGGCGACGGTGATGAACAGCACGGGGAACATGGGGAACCAGAAAGAACTGCCCGAGGCGGCGGGCTCCAATTTCACAAAAGCAGGATATTGAACGGCATAGCCGCCGAAAACGATGCCCACCGCGGCTACTATCAGCGAGGCATACAGGAAGTACCCGCCGAGCGCTCCCCTGGGCTGAAGGAGCGACCACATGGGGAGCACGGAAGCCACAAGACAATACAGAAGGATGAGCATGCCCCAGACTTTCTGCGCCGCCGCCGGATCGGCCACCGGGAGCGACAAGGGCATGAATTGCCCCGCCCAGATGGCGGCTCCGACGAGCGGAAGGAAGATAAGCAATGCGGCGCCCTCTTTAAGCCTGGCGTATCTCATCAGCAGGCCCATGATTATCGGAAGGACCAGGTACATGATGGAGGAGGACGCGATGCCGCCGCCCCTGACGACCTCCCCGGATTCGAGCGTGACCATTCCCACGAAGGAGCTGGCCGTTATATCCGTAAAAGCGATGATGACATACACGAGCGCTATCCACACAAAGACCATGAAAAGGAACCACGCCCTGTCGGAAACGTTGACCCTGATAACTTCGGTGATCGAGCGCGCCTTGTGCCGGACCGACGCCACGAGCGCGCCCATATCATGCGTTCCGCCTATAAAGATGGAGCCGGCAAGCACCCAGAAAAGGGCCGGCGCCCAGCCGAACATGACGCTGGCCAGTATGGGGCCGTTTATCGGCCCGGCCCCCGCCACGGCGGAAAAATGCTGCCCCAGGAGCATGCCTTTTTTAGCCGGGATATAATCGGCGCCGTCGTTGGTCTTTACCGCGGGCGTCGTTCTTGTATCGTCCAGCTGAAAGACGACCTTGCTCAGGAAATTGCCGTAAGTAAAGTAGGCGGCCAAAAGCGCGATACCGGCCCCGATAATAACATACATGACGTTCACGATCTTGTCCCCCTGTATGAGCAGTGTGCCGGCGGCGTATAGGCGCGCCTGGCTTAATATTGTTTCAATAGGGCAAAAAACACCTTGCAGGCAGGCCCGGAAGCCGCAATAAATTATACCTAATTGGGCGTTTGGGGAAAGGGCGCCGTTCCCTGGAAAGCCGGCGGGCGCTGACCCGCCCTTGAAAACAAGAACCGCGGAGCACTCTGCGGTTTTTTATCAGCCTCAGAAAAGGCGCCGGCCTTTTCCCCTACACAATACCGTGGCAACGCCAGACGAACTCCGCCAGGCTTTCGGCGGTCAGCCCCTTGTCCGGCATCCCGTCCAGGCGATTATCAAGCTGCCCGCCGCGGAAGAAAAGCACCGTAGGAACCACTCCGACAGAGAACACATCCGCCACCTCCGGCAGGGTATCGGTGGAAACCTTGCAGAAAGATCCGGGGTCGCTGGCCGCGAGCTTTTCGAAGGCCGGCGTGAACTCCAGAGAGAATGAATCCCAGGCAGAATAGAAAAGAAGGAACTTCTTTCCGCCGGAGCGCAACTCCCGGTCGAGCTCCTCTTTCATCTTTATGTCTTTAATTCCCATCCCGTTGCTCCAAGCTGTTTGTGAAGTATGCCAAGGGGCGCGCAGATCATCTCGCGGACGTTAATGTCGTCATCAACGACAAGAACGGCAGGCGAAGCCGCGCCGCTCATGGCCGCTCCTTTTCAGGCAGGCACATCACGGTGCCGACCTCTGGTATATAAAATATATCACTATCATCCCCTCCCCCCATGATAACAAAAAAAACACGGCTTAATCTCCCAAAACAAAACCGCCGGGCTCTTCGCCCCGCACTTTGGCGCTTTTGACAAAATGCGGGGTCCCCGGCGGCTTTAGACATGCAGACCGTCCGCAGTTCAGCCGAACTTGTAATGCTTCCGCACGGCTTTCCTGATGTTCCAGGTGCAGGACAGGCCTGCCGGGAAGATCACATAATCCCCGCCCTTGAACGAGACTTCCCGGTCGCCGGCCTTAACCGTTACGTCGCCGTCCAGGACAAGACAAGTTTCCTTCTCGGTATAGCTCCACGGGAACGAGGACGCCTCTTTCTCCCAGACCGGCCATGCCAAAGCCTCGTTCTTTTCGCTCTCAGTGGGTTTCCTGACTATGATCGTCATCTCTCCTCCCAAATACAAAAAAGCTGCCGCAAAGCAGGCCGCCGGCCGGGGACATCGATAAACAGCCTGGCAGTATACGACGTGAGGCTGTCCCTTATCTCACCGGCGGACTTGGGCGGTTAGCCAGAACACTCGCTATTTTCTCGTTCAGCTGGGCGAGAGGAATGGCTTTATCCAGGAATTCGCGGCAGTTGGGTTCCTGCTTGAACAGCTCGCCCATTTTAGTGTCGAAGGAGGAGCCGGTAATAATGAATACCGGGATATTCCTGGTCTCTTCCTCGGCGCGCAACTCTTTCAGGGCCTCGAAGCCGCCCATATCCGGCATCATGACGTCCAGCAGTATCAGGTCCGGTTTCGCTTCTAAAGCCTTTTTAACGCCCTCGCGGCCGTTGTCGGCGTTCAGCACTTTATACCCCATCATCAGCAGGTAGTCAAAGATCATTCCCTTGAACTCTGCGTTGTCGTCAATGACCAATATTAGCGCCATAGGTTTCTCTCCTGTGCCGGACCCGGTGACGCTGATGATCGATTACGCCCCGTACCCCGTCACGGATATTATAGCAAATGGAACAATATCTGCAGGCCGCGCAGGTTCCCCCAAAACAAAACCGCCGGGCTTTTGCCCCGCACTTAGGCGCTTTGGAAAAAGTGCGGGGTCCCCGGCGGTTTAAATCGCTTGTTAATAATTAGTCGCTTAGTTACCAGCCTTTCCCCTTTCCCCAGTTCATAGCCAGAACGCCGCCGGCGAAAAGCAGGACGCTGGCAGCGGCCAAGCCCGCGGACGGCGCATGCGACACTGCGGCCGCCGGGCTTAAATAAAGGTACATCTCGTAACTTACGCCGATGAGCCCCGCTACGGCGCCAACCGCGGAAACGATCTTTATCCGTATAAATTTAGCGTCCAGTTTCAGCGGCGCGGCCGGGTCTACGGCGGGCCTGTACACCGTCTCTGCGGAGGGCCCGCCGGAAAGGCCAAGCAGTTTTCTTAAAAGATCCAGCTCGTGCGGATCCAGCCAGATACCGCCGCAGGACGGGCATTTATCCACCACTAAGAGCGGATTCACCAGGCCTCCGCGCGACATCTTATTTTTGCAGCGGGGGCAGGCGAGGCCCTCGGCCTTGGGGTTAATAAGGTCGAAGTCCGCCGATACCCCGCCCTGCGATTGTTTAAGCATGGCTTCAAGTTCGCCCTTGTCGAACCAGATCCCGGAGCAGCCCGGGCAGACGTCGAGCGGGATATTTCCCATTGCAGGGGTTTCAACCAGCGCCTCGGAAGCACATTTGGGACAATTGTTCATATAGTTCGCGCCAATCCTCTTAGAATTTCCAGGCTCGGGCCAACCTGCCAAAAAAGCCCGGCCGTTCTATATTTTAACTTTTAAAAGCCCGCGGCGTGTTCAGTATTGCGGAAAAACAACCCCGCCAGGCTCTCGCCCCGCACTTTGGCGCTTTGGAAAAAGTGCGGGGCCCCCCCGCGGCATTGAATCAGCAAGTCAGGCAGCAGCGTCCCCTGTCCACTCCCTATTGCTAAATTTCAAGACCTGGCCCCTTTACCTGAAAGGGCGTCGTGCTGTTCCTTCTTCTCATCTTCCGTGAGGTTGGCAGGAAAGATCGCGAAATTGTACTTCGTAGGGAAGCCGGCCTTGCCCATATGGCGGGCCCACTCCTCGGGAGCCCGGAATTGGACCTGGCCGGACAATTGATAGCGCTGCGTCTTCGTCAGCGCCGCGGCGTATTCCGCGTCATACCACTGACCGCTTAAATCCGGATGGCTTATCTGCGCCTCATAGCCGCCCCTCTCCAGCGGCTTCAGGTCCAGTGAATAATACCCGTCGAAATCGGTTTCCGCCGGGAAGCGCCCGCCCGTATTCGGATCGGAGAAAATAAGTTTTGCCCCCGATATCGGTTTATCCCGCAGCAGGTCCAGCACTCTGCCCTCGAATTTCCATTGGTTTTCCAGCGGAGCCGGGGCGGGCTCCGTTTGGACAGCCGGGTTAGCCGCGGGAACCGGCGGCTTTTGAGTGTGCTCAAGATAGAAATAAATGGCGGCGGTGATTAAAAACATTATGAACAGCCTGGGCAGCGGTGAGGAGGTGTCTTTAACCGGCCCCTTTGCCCGGGCCACGTGCTGCTTCAAGGCCTTATTCACCGCGCTCTCTCCATGCTTTTTGAAAATAACCTGGCATTTCCGGCATTCCGCCGCATCATCAGGCGCCTCAAAACCGCAATTAGGACATTTCATATATTATTCTCTGGCAAAGTCGGATCGAGCTACAAAACATAAAAAGCTCCTGCTTTTTCCCTTTCAGAACAATCCAGAACCGCCTACCGTAATGTTCCGGGTGGAGGCCAGGTCCACGCCCTCGGCGTCCAGCCGCACCTCCACCTTCCACGAAATACGCCTTCCGAGGCCGCCCAGGCTGGTCAGCATGTTCAGCGCCTGGCCCATCATAGAGCCGGATCCCGCCGGCGCCTGCTCGGAGGGGACAGCGATCTTGAAATCGTAGTTGGCCGTATAGCCGGCAGGGTAGACTTTCTCCCGCTCCAGGGTCTGGCCGGTCCTGAATATCTCGCGGGTATGGGTAGTGCTCTTACCGTTATATCCGCGTTCCCTGGTCGTCTCGCTGGCCACCAGGGCGGCGGTGAGAGCGTTGCCGCGGACTTCCCTGCGGGTAAGCAGCTGGAAAGACCCCTCTACCTGGTCGCCCGGGCTGAAACCCGTCCCGGGCAGGGAAATAGTGATGCTCCCCTTGAGATACCGCACAATATAATACCCGGCCGCCAGGCCGGCACCTATTATGACCGCAGCCGCCAGTAAAACCTTAACCAGTTCAGGATTCATGCGCCCCTCCGGAGAGATCCGCCGCAATTGATATTATACACGACTGTCCGCTTCCCCGCCCAGATTCCCCCCGAAGAAAACCGCCGGGCACCTCGCTCCCTATTCAGCCACGCGCCCAAGGTCCATGTAATAAAACCCGTAGTCCACCTGCGTGTCACCTTTGTAGCGCGTAGTCTGGCGCGTGACCAGATCCTTCCCGTATTTACGCATCTGGATATCGTAGGTTTCACCGCTGGGAAACCGGATATGGCTGGTGAGCTCCTCCTTAGTGAAAGCTGCTCCGCCCCAATGGTTCTTGTCACCGATCCCGGCCGCGATAGCCCTGAACCATTCCGCATTTTCGTCGTGCAGGCCGAAGGTTTCGGCAAAGACCATTTTACCTCCGTTGTCTTTGGAGGCCAGAATGCTGGAGATGCAGGTTACAGGATGGTCGCGCCTGCCAAGGGACCGGAAGCCGCCCTTTATCCCGAAGACAAAGCGCGCATCCGGCGCCACACCTTTTTCAAAGAAGGGGGCCAGATATTTTTTTAGTCCGTCGCCGTCTTCCTTTAACGCGTAGCCATAAACCCGGTCGCGGGAGAGCTCCCCCGCCTTAACGGTGCCTTGCTTCCCGGAACCGGCCGCAGCATTACAGGAGCGCAGACCGTTATCCTCGGGACTTCTGCCATTAGTCCGGTACTTTATATCAGCGCAGCCGGCCGGCGGCGGGGTAAACCTGGCGATGTAGTATGGCGGCATCTCCTTAGGCCGGTATTTAACGCAGAAGCAGCTTGCCGGATCCGTTTCCGCCGCGGCAGCGCCCGGCAGATACGGAAAAAGATTTACCAGTAAGACCAGCGGCAGAGCAAATTTATTCATATCCCTCCTTCAGCGCTGCAGTTGGGCCAAGGTGGCCTTCTCGGGCAAGCCGACTTTAATAGTTTTCATCCCTCTATTTTACCACAACAAAACCGCCGTGCTTCCACAACGGGCTCAAATGACCGGCTGATCTAGAGCTAGTCATCGGCGCCCCTTACCCCCTCGGAATATTTCCCGGTACAATAAAAAGACTCCTGAAACCTTTTCCCCCGGTAGAGAGCCGATGTCCGGGGCGGCCAATATATTAAAATATCTTGATGGAACCCGACCTGCGGGATTTAACCCGCGCGGAGATCGAGACGGCGCTGACGGGCCTGGGCGAGAAGCCCGGGAACGCGGGCGCGGTCTTTATGGCCGTACACCGCCGCGGCGCCGCGGACCTGGCGCAGCTGCCGAACGTGCCGGCGCGCGTCTGCCGGGCGCTGGGCCGCGCCTTCTCGCTGCAGCCCCTGCCCCTCCCGGAGCGCATGCTGGTTGCCGGGGACGGCACCAGGAAGCTGCTCTTCCGGTTCCCGGGGGAAGCTATGGCCGAATGCGTGGTGCTGCCGGCCAAAGACCACCAGATCGCCTGCCTCTCCTCGCAGGCCGGCTGCGCCTGCGGCTGCACCTTCTGCGCCACCGGCGCCCTGGGGCTTAAGCGCTCGCTTACGCCGGCCGAGATAATAGCCCAGTTCGAGGCCTGCCTGCGCGAGGCTGTGGACCTGAAGAGCCTGGTCTTCATGGGCATGGGCGAGCCTTTCATGAACTGGGAGAACGTCAAGAAGGCCATCAGGATACTTTCCGACAGCCGCGGCCGTCATTTCCCGCAGGTTAAGATGACGGTCTCGACGGTGGGCGTGATACCGGTTATAGAGGAGCTGACAAGATCGGACCTGCGGGTAAGGCTGGCAGTCTCGCTGGTGGCGGCGGACCCGGAGCTGCGCGCGCGCCTGGCGCCCATGGAGAAGGTTTACCCGCTGCGCCGCGTGCTGGCCGCCGTAAGGGAATACTGCCGCGCGCGGCAGGCGCACGTTATGCTGGAATACATCCTGCTCCCCGGCGTGAACGACCGGCCGTCCGATTCCGCGCTGCTGGCCAAAAGTATAGAAGGCATCCCCTGCCGCCTGAACCTGATCCCCTACAACCCGCCGGGCGGCCCCGGCCACCCCACGCCGCGCACAAAAGAGTTCCAGCAGGAACTCATAGCCGCCGGCGTGCGCGCATACCTGCGGGCTGAGAAAGGCGCGGACATAGCCGCCGCCTGCGGCCAGCTGGCCGCTGAATCTCAGGACCTGACACCGCTTCCCCTTCTGCCTTTTCCCCTCTGATAATTCATCTGGCTATCAACCAGTTTTTTAAAAACAGCCATCAGGTTCTCGCTTTGCGCATTGAGACTTTCATAACCGGCTTCTTCAGCCTCTTTGCATAAATAATAGATGGCCTCTATGGTAGAAATACAGTGTTCCAAGGGCTGTTTTTTAATCGCGAATTGGGAGCTATAGCCGCGGGAAAAAGAGAGCCGGGGGAGGGCACGGATGTTCCGGCTTCTGTTTAAAAGTCTCCTGGCGCATTCCCATGTCCCGTCTATAACAAAGATCAGAAGAGTTTTCCCTTCCGTGGCGAGATCATACCCCGGGGTTTTGAAATTCACGGCTTTAGGCCCGGGGTACAGGACAAAAGGGCTATAGGATGGATCCCGGAGCAGGGAATTAACCCGCTCGTTCCGCGTAAAATCAGTCCCTATTAAAAGTTCCGCGTTCGTTAAACACAATTTCGCGAGCCTGGCCGTCCCTGTTTTTTGTTTTTTTGCTTCTTTGGTATGCATGAGGATCACGAAGCGCATCCTCGTAGCGAAAGGTTTTATGCTGTCGCATAAACAGTTCTTTTTCGCCCTATAGCAGGCATAGCACTCCTCGCGGTTGTCGGCCCGGACCTCTTTTGAAGAATCAATTCTTTTTAACATGAAAGCGTTAAAGCAACGACCCCCGTCTTCCCCTCTATTTAGCAGGATTTTCCGTGATTCGTTTTCCCCATTTGTCCATGCGGCAACCGCACTTCGGGCATGTCCATCCGCCCCACATGAGCTGGTGGAGTGTATCCGGAACCCTCATTTGAGGCATCGGTTCATTACACTCGGGGCAGCAGACCTCTTCTAAATTGATTCCCCATTTGTTTTCGGATCCATCCATAATTATTTCTCTCTATAAGATGCGTGATTTACAGGATTAAACTGCAAAAAGCTCGTGCTGCCTTTTCCCCGGTGCAGCGTCCCCTGCGTCCCTTCCAACTTACCGGGGGCCGCTGGCTCGTTCATTTTATCTATCCCCTACGGTTATAACCACATTTCCCTTTTTGTGGTTTTTATCAACATACCTGTGCGCTTCCACTATCTCTTCCAGCGGATATTTTCTGTCAATAACCGACCTTAGCTTTCCGGCTTCAATAAGCTCTTTGAGGTATACCAGGTCGGCAACATATAATTTCATACTACTGCCCGAGTCGGTAAGGACGTTAAAATACTTCCCGGTCTTCTTCAGGGATCTTTTAACCCGTGAATGTGAAAGTTTGCCTACCGCATCGAAGATGACGTCATAAGTCTCGCCGTTCAGGGTAAAATCCGACGCCGTGTAATCAATGACTTTATGGGCTCCCAGGGATTTCACCATTTCCAGGTTCGCGGTACTGCATACGCCGGTAACTTCCGCCCCGGAGTTCCTGGCAAGCTGCACGGCAAAAGTGCCTACGCTTCCGGAGGCCCCATAGATAAGGACTTTCTGACCGCTTTGGATATTCGCTTTCCTGAGAATCAGCAATGCGGTTATTCCCCCGTTGGGAACCGGCGCGGCTTCCTCATGGGTCATATTGACCGGTTTTATCGCCAATGCCCAGTCTTCCGGCAGGCATATATACTCAGCATAAGCTCCGAACCTCATCTCGGTACCTGCGAAAACCTGATCGCCTTTCTTGAACAAAGTAACGTCTTTGCCGATCGCTTCTATTTCGCCCGACAGCTCCATCCCTAATATTTTTCTTCTGGGCCCGGTAAAGCCTACAACTATCCGCATCATGGGTTTAACCAATAAATCCAGCGCAAATCCCATACCAGGCTTGAGACTGCGGATTTTGCTGTCCCCGATATGCACTGTTGTTGCGTGGATTTTTATCAGGACTTCGTTGTCCTTCGGCGTCGGCTTTTCAACCTCTTCGAGATGAAGAACTTCCGGCGGCCCGTATTTCGCGCAAATAACGGCTTTCATGAAAATCTCCTCGCATTTTAAACTGCATTTCTCAAAAGAGAGCCTTTGTCTCATGCTCCAACTAGTAAACGTAAGCCTTTCGGCACTGGACCTCCAGAATTCCGGACCCGCATATGCAGCCGATACCCTGCCCCACATAAAACCCCGAGGCCGGTGACGGTTACTGACAGTTGAGCGGGAGGAAGGTTTTCAGGAAATCCAGCATGGAGCCTGATCTGCGGGTGTAGTTCTCGCGGGAGGTCCACGAAGCGTAATCCTGCGACTTATCCCCCGTGATGCCAAGGTTTATTATCAGGCGGGGATTGTGGGCCGGGTCGTTCCTGTGCATCCAGAACGTAAGGTGCGGCTGCGGATCAGCAAGGACCAGCAGGCTGCGTATTTCCATGGTGGATTCCAGGAAGCCGTCTTCCGAATACTTTTCAGAGATCTGCGCGTCATACGGGCTTCCGCTTTCGGGGTTAAGCAGCGGGAAATGGGCGCGCTTAACTATGGCCCGGGCCATCAGCTTCGCCTTTTCCTGAAGGGCGTACAGATCCTCCATATTTCCGGCCGGCACGGCTTTGAACGCTTCGGACAGGGAAGCGAACCGGGCGGTCTCTGCGGGGGTGGACTGCTTTCGTACCAGCCGGGTGGTCTCGCGCATTTTCTCGATCTTCATCTGCCGGTAGAAATCCGCCTCCAGCGAGGAAAGCTGCTCTTCACAGGTCAGCCTGGCCTCCGCCCGTTCAACCGTTTGTGCCCCGGTAAAGCGGGCGGCCGCGAGAGAAAGGAGCGATACCAGCGCTAACAGAAGGGAGGCTCGTTGCATAATGTTCATTATAGCAAACCGTCCGGCGCGCAGAGCCCTCGGCCGCCTTCTGAGCCGGCACAGTGAAAAGTCTCCGGTATCTCTTCCCTGCCGTTCAGCAGCAACACACCCCGGCTGCCCCGGCTTCAGCAAAAACTCTCCCGGCGCCTTTTCCCAGTCTCCCTGGTTTCATGTTACTGAGTTGTTGTGCAACGTCCCCAATCCCTGCAAAACAAAACCGCCGGGCTTCCCCGGCGGCTTTGCATTACTTGTTGACGCTTCTCTACTGCAGGTTCAGTTTATTGCCCTTGACATAACCCTCGGTCCAGTCCCCGCTGCTTACTTCGGACTTCCGGACCTTGTAGAAATCTCCCTTAGTTTCGGTTATTATGACTTTATCTCCGCGGTTGAGCACAGCCACCTGACTGGGGAACCATATGGAGGCTTTTTTCGTTATCCAGGTGTCGTCTTTTGCCACTACGCCGACTTTATTGGCGTTCGTCCTTGTGTACATCTGGCGGGCGTCGCCCACTATCCGGCCCTTTTCCGAGAACGTCACGGAAAGGGTGTCAGAGTTCGGCGCGACCACATCATAGAGCTTACCGATGTTAAGGGTCACCACGGTTTTCGCCCTGCCGCCCACACCTTCGGCCTTCAGGTCGGTCACGAGAGTTATCTCCCCGCGCTCGCTCTTGACCACTATAGCGACAGTGTCCGACTTCTGGAAACCGAAGTTCCTTACTTCGGCCTTCAGCATTACGTTTTCGCTCGCCTCGAACTGGCCGTTATTGTTCTCGTCGTAGAACGAGACGTTGAAGACCTTCAGGACAGCGTTCTCGCTGTAATACCTGTCCGCAGCCGCGATGCCGGACAGTTTGCCGGCTTCAAAGGCGCCGGGATAAACCTCGGCCGCCATCTTCTCGTAGCCAGCCTTATATCCGCGCTTCGTCTGTTCGGCGCAGCCGGCAGCGAAACCTTCCTGCTGGCCGACAGCCCGGCCGTTACTCAGGCCCTGAGCGCGCTGGTCGGAGTATTCCCTCCTGCTGTATTCCTCATAGTAATAAGAGTACGCCGAGTTATACGCCGCATTATAAGCGTCCTGGTAGCCCTTCTCTTTCCCTTCGGTAAAGCCGTTCCGGTAGCTGATCGAGAACTGCGCGTCGTAGGCCCGCCTGTATGCCATCTGGTATCTTTCGTTATAGCCTTCCCGCTTGGCCTGCTCATACGCATGCCTGTAGCTCCTCTGATAGCCCTCTCTGTAACCTTCCTGATAGGCGCGCTGCTCTTCCGGGGTCGTATACCCGTTGCGGGCCAGCTCTATCTGAAGACCCGTCGTCAGGCCGCTTTTCGCGAAGACTCCCCTCATGGCTTTCGTGTCGAGAGTAGTGTTTTGAAGTTCGAGTTCACGCTGGCTGAAACCGGCCTGATAGCCGGCCTTCTGCCCGTTCCCGGCCTCTATAACCGCCGCGTCGGCCTGCCCCTTCGCGTAGCCCGCATTGTAGGAAGCGGCGTCCTGCAAACCTAACTGCTGCGCCGTGGCAAAGGCGGAGTTGTAACCGTCAGTATAGCCCTCGCTATAGCAGCGTTTCTTGCCGGCCTCGGTCCCGTTATTGGATCCGACATTCTGACCGTCCACGCTTCCCCTCTGCGTTCCCGCGGACTGATCAACGCCATAGCCGTCTCTATATCCAGAATTTCTGCCGGCGGTATCACCTTCATTAGTGCCGTTTCTGTACCCGTCCCTTTCTCCGGCTTCGCTACCGTCTCTGCGGCCTTCCCGCCTTCCTTCCCTGCCGCCGACTTCGGAACCATCCCTGATGCCGGCATTGCGCGCATTAGTGGTATCTACCGGTACCACTACAGGAGGTGTTACAGGCGGTACCACTACAGGCGGCTGGCCGCCGTGATTGTCTCCGGGCTGGCCGCCGGGGTTGCCGCCGGGCTGACCGCCGTGGTTGCCGCCGGGCTGACCGCCGGGGTGCTGACCAGGCTGCCACCCCTGGGGGGGCGGCTTACCTTGAGAATCTTTCTGTTCTTGCATGATTTGCTTAAGACTGTCGCTAACATCAGACAGTTGAATAACCCCGTCGGTTGAGGCAAAGATCACGCCCGAGGCTATTAGAAGAGAGGGAAACAACGTCGCAGCGCAGAATATTTTTTTCATTAACGTACCCCTAGTTTCCGGATTTCCGGAGAATTGACTCGATAAGATATTGTAGCCAAACCCTCTACGGATACATAGAGCAGAAAGACCCAGTGCTGCGGGATAAAATGGCGCGCTAGATATAGGCCCTTTGGCCCCAGGTGGGTATAGGGTACGCTGCTTCCTAAGGCGTCCCCGACTTAAGGCGACACACAACTTAATTAAAGCTGCTGCCTTTCCCTCTTTTTGCCAACCATCTTATTTCGGCCTTGCGGGGAGCGCCAGTCGGATCGCCTTGATTATCTCTTTGGTAGAATGGGTTTTTGCCAGCGTGCCCCGGCAGTTGGGAAACTTTGTAAAACCGCGTACCAGCATCGGGTCCGCCCCGATAGCGGACAGCACGATAAAAGGGATCTTGGAGGTTTTTCGCATATTCCTTATCGCGACAGCAACGTCATGCCCGGTCATGTCGCCCAGATTATAGTCCAGAAGCACAAGGTCGGGAAGATAAGAAAGAGCCCCCTTTACGCCGGCCGACCCATTTGCGGCGATTTGCGTTTCAAACCCCTCATTCTTCAGACAATCCGCAAGTATCCAGGAAAGTTCTAGATTATCCTCAATGATGAGTATTTTTATGGTTTTGCGTGACTTAGGTACCCTAGTACCCTTCTGGATCGAGCCTGTACAGGTTTTTTTCTATCTCCCGTCTTGTTGTCTCGCTGGCGCATATCTCCAGCGCCCGCTTATAGTAATTTATGGCCACATTGACATTGCCCAGCTTCTCAAAATAATAGGCAAGCCCGCAATAGGCGTTGACCGCATTCGTGTCGTAACTGCCTGTCTGCCTGGCCGCCGATATAGCCGCGAGGTAATAATCTCTGGCCCTGGCCTCGTCCCCTTCCTTCATGGCCAGCCAGCCGCGCCGCTCAAATAGGAAGACCCTGCGCTCGTCGTGTCCGGAGACGGCCGCCATGGCTTTCGCGTATATCCGGCCCGCGCCGGCATAGTCTTTCCGCGATACGGCCTCCTTCGCATCGTTTAAGTAATCCTTGTATACATCGGACTCCCGCTGCTTAGGCGCGGGATCATTCGCCTCCGCGGATTTTGGGGCCGGCGCCGGCAGGCGGATGTATACTCCGAAGTTTATCACCCAACCTATTTCGTCCAACCCGAAATGGGTGCCCCCTCCCGGAAAGAACAGCAATGTCGGCGAAATATCCGCACTTAAGGAAAAATCCTTACCCAGTGCATACGCGCCGCCGAAAAAGGGGGACAGCTCAGCCCCGGAACCAACGGAGCCGAAGCGCACGTAACCCGCCTCCAGGCCCGTATAGACTGTCCAGGGAGCGGCCTTGAGAAAATTCCAGTAGCCGCGGGCCGCGTACGCCTGTATGCCTCTGCGGGTAATAAATTTGCCCTCGCCGGCGTAGTCAGAAAAGTCATATTTCACCGCGAGAAAAGGATACCCGAGCCCGATGCTCCATCTGCCGTCGTCCACAAGCCCGCTACCTTCCGGAGTACCGGAGGCACCTTCCTGGGCGGCCTGGTCGCTTTCGGTTTCGGCTGCCTGCCCGGCGCTGCCGGGGCCGGGCTCGGGCGCGGCTTCTTCCTGCCGGGCCGCCAGAGTGCTGCGCCTTACCGCCAGCAGCACCTTGTTGCTGGCGCCGGCCTCTCGCAGCTCCACCAGGGCATCGGGACCGCCGTCGAGTTTCTCAGGGAATTGTTTTATCAGCGAAAGTATTATTCCCTCGCTTGCTCCGGATCTAAGCATGGCAATTATGCGGGCGTTCGTGAGCAGCCCCGTCTTCGCCTTCGGTTCGGCGGCGGCCTGGCCGCTAAAGAAAGCGGCTGCCGCAGCTACAATGGCAATAGATCTTAAAAGGCGTTTCATAATATGCGCTTTTACCGGGTCACCAGCTACAGATTATATGAATTTCCAGGGTCACCGCCCGGCGGCGGGGGTGGCGTAGCGGGCGTAGAGCGCCAGCAGGCGGCGGTGCAAAGCCTGGTACGGCACGGGGTCGAGCCCCTCTTCCCTGAGGGATTCGGCCGGTGCGCCCAGCCAGGCGTGGGCCTCGTCCTCCCATACGCTGCTGTGGTAGGCAAGACGCTTAAGCATGGCGTTTATTCCCTCCAGGTCCGCGGTTTTGAGCAGGGCGCGCGCCTCGGCGCGATACCGCGGATTCATCGCGTAGAGGGCGTGGGCACGCTCGTGGCGCAGAGCCCCGCCGCCCTTTACAGTGCCTATCACATACTCGGCGCGAAGCTTGGAAACCAGCTCCAGCAGGGCCTTCTCTGCGGCGTCCAGCGGCTCGAACTCCCCCGCGTAAAAGCGGCTGAAAGCGCTTGCGGGGACATTGAAGCCGTCCCAGTCATAGTAGTTGGAATAGCTGCCGTGCGGAACCTTCGCGTAGGCGGCCAGGAACTCCGCCTTGGTGAAAACTTTCCCGTGGAATTCCGCTGATTCGTAATGCTCCTGGACACGCATGAACGTCCCCGCCAGCTGCCGGCTGGTCGGGAACTCAAGTTGATACACCCGCGGCATTATCTCGCGCACCTTAACGTCTTTGAGCGGCGACCCGGCCGCCATAACCGGGGACGCCAAAAAAACCAGCGCGGCCAAAACCTGCCCGGCAACGCTCATCCCCGCCTCCCGCTTACTTGCATATGGCATAGCTATCCCCCCCACCGCGCCTCATTGTCAGTAGTGGCTATATGTTCACATATTACATTACTTAAGTAAACGGCGCACCCCGGAGATATCCCCCCCTGCCTTTTCCCCACTTTGCCCCTTTACTAAACAGGTAAGAAAGTAAGCAGCGTCACCTATCCCTGGCACTTTTGTGCCCAGGCCCCGGTAGGCCAAATGCGGAACTTAGCTGGGCCCAAAGCCTCTTATTATTTTATCCCGCAGCCTGTATAATTTATAGGAAGCAGTAACCAACGCTTACTTAGGGTTAAGAGAGGATAATGAATAAGATCATACTACTATTGGTTCTGGGTTTAGCCCCGCGGCTGGTTTCCGCGGCTGACGTATTTGAATTGGCTGCTCTTAAAGCCGGCGATGTGCCGGCCTCGGTTCAGCCCGTCCCTGAGGCGGCGCTTCCAGCGGCGGCGGAGAAGAAACCGGCGGCTTCCCCCGAGTACACAGTATACAACCCGGCGGGGATCTCTTCGGTAACCGTGTCCAACCGCACCGGCCTTATGTGGATAACGAACCCGGACGACGCAGGGATCGGCGGCGCCTATAACCGGCGCGACGCTATACTGGCCTGCGGGAACCTGGAGTATGCCGGCTACAGCGATTGGCGGCTGCCGAAACCGGGCGAACTCGTCGCCATTATCAACGTTAACGGCCCCTACCCCGGGAATAACGGTTATTTTTTAAACGCGAAATCTAAATATTGGACCTCCGCTCCCCCCGCTCTCAGCGCCGCCTATGCCTGGAGCCTGCAGTTCGCCGTAGGCAGCATGTACAATATCGGCAGCACCGGGCTGAACTATGTCCGCTGCGTGCGCTAAAATATCTATGACAAAAACAAAAAACACCGGTGCGGCGATATTCCTCATATTCGCTCTTTCCCTTTCCATGCTCCCGCCGGCGCGGGCCTCGGAAGCGGAGAATTATTTTAACGGCGGGAGCCGCTCGGACATGCGGGAGCTTGTAGGGGACCTGCGTTCCCGCGATGCGGAACTTCCGGCAGCGCCTGCTCCGGAGCAGGTGAAGAGCGCTGCGGCGCCGGCCTCGGAGCTGACTCCGGTGAACGGCTTCCTGTCCAGGGTCGAAGGAAAATTCTACGTGGCTTCTAACCTCTATTTCACACTCAAGGGTGAAAGCTACCTGGTGGAGAACTTCTCCGGGCTGCACAAGTTCTTTCTCCGTTCAAGCGATCTTTACGCGGCTATTCAAGGCGCCGGCGATTTCCGCCTGGGCCGGATAAATATAGAGCCTGCCGCCCTGAAAGAAGGAGAGCGGGCCCCTTTCGGGCTGGTAGCGAAGTTAGAGGCCTCAATGGTCCACTACAACTGGAAACTCCCGAAAGTTAAATATGAATTCGTGGCCGGGATAACGGGCTTCGGCTGGGTGAAGCGCGTGATAGAGCGCACCGAGAAAATAATTTCCCTTAAGACGCCGGAGGGTCTGGAGTTCTGCTATTACGAGAATATCCC
Source organism: Elusimicrobiota bacterium (assembly GCA_030651035.1). Classification (GTDB taxonomy): domain Bacteria; phylum Elusimicrobiota; class Elusimicrobia; order Elusimicrobiales; family UBA9959; genus UBA9959. The sequence goes on along the minus strand of JAUSCK010000031.1, from coordinate 3,298 downwards.
CGGCAAGGTCAAAGGCGCGCTCTACTCCGCTCCCTCGGGCTGCCGCCAATAAGCCCGCGCGCGCGAAAAGGTGCCACCTTTTCCTAGAGTTTCAGGCGGTAGATGGACCGGGGCGCCTCGGCTGAGGACAGCCAATGGGCGCACAGCCGCTCGAAGCCGGCGCGTTCGTAGCCGCGCGGATAACCGCACCACAGCACTCCCGCCCCGTGCTTCTTTATCGCTTCCTCGTCGAAAGGGTATCCCTCCAGGAATTCCCAGCCCTGCACCTTTCCGTAATCCTTCAGGGCCAGGAGCAGCCGCTCCTGCAGGCCTTTCCCGCGGTAGTCAGGAACTACGGCCAGGCATAACACGCCGGCGACCTTATTGGCGCTTTCGCCCACTGCTGCAAGCCGCTTCCATGTCCAATAAAAATCCGTAAGCGGCCCCACGCATACCCAGGCCGCCGGTTTACCGTTCTCGTAAGCCATAACCCCGACATGGAACCCCGCGCGCATCTTCTCCAGAACAATGGCCTTATTCTTTTCCGGCCGGGTTTTACATTGCTCTGCCCAGCCTTTCATATCAGCCCATTTCTGATGCCAGAAGGCGCAGTAGCAACCGCCGCCGCCCTCGTTTTTAGTTATAGTTTCGTAATCGGCGAAGGTCTCTTCGGAAAGCGGTTTAAGCTCAAGCCTGGCTGTCATTTAAAACTCCTTGGCACGCAAGAAAATCAGCAGCGTTAATTCCACAAAACTAAACCGCCTGGCCTCTTGCCCCGCACTTTGGCGCTTTGGAAAAAGTGCGGGGTCCCCGGCGGTCTCAAATGACTTGTTGATAAATAATCATATAGTCATGTACGTCCCCTGGTAATCAGCGTCCCGCATGCCCCCCCCCAGCCTGCGCGTCCAGGTCCTTCCTGCACTGCTTGACCAATGCCAGCGCCTTCGCCATTTCCTGATCGGCCCCGGAGTTAAAGGACACATACTCGCTCATGTTCACGACATTCACCGTGTCGTCAGGCAGCGCCGCGGTATAATTCACCGTCATGCAGCCCGGAATGGATCCCTCCGCGCCGGTGAATTCTATGGAAACGATATTCTTGATGAGGATCTCGCAGGGCGACACATAGGCCGCCTGTCCGGTCGTGCCCGGAGTTGGAGCGGGAGCGGTAAGGATCCTGTCCCGGTAAACCTCCAGTCTTTTGTCCAGGCACCAGACAGTCAAGACAGGCCCGGCGGCGTCCTCCGCCCTGCCGGCAGCCGGGCTTTCGCCGTCCCCTGCTGTTACGGTGCCGCATTTCCAGCAGGTATCGAAGTTCTGCTCCAGCTGTTCCCCGCAATTTTCACAGCGACGGACGGCGGTAGCCGCTTCCGCCGCCGCGCCTCCGCCAGTCTCCTCTTCTTCCTTTTCCTCTTCGGGGACATAAGGCTGTTTGGCAGAGCAGTAGCCGCAGTAGACGGAATCGTCCTCGATGCTGCGCTTGCAATTAGGGCATGTCTTCATATTTACACCTATTTTACAAAAGAAAACCGCCAAGCTTCCCCTGCGGTTTAAAATAACCTTGTTAAGAATTAGTCATTTGGTGATCAGCGCACGTATCACCCCTTTTACCGGCCCAGCCCAGGCCGGCGGTTTTCAGCATGCGCAATTGCTTCGGAGTATTCCGCAGCATCCGGTCAGCCCTGTAATGAAGGCCGAAAACGATCTGGGGCGCGTTGAAATTACCGCGGGTTTTTACATCCTTAAGGCACTTCTCCGCGAAGCCCGCATTATGCGCCACCCGGCAGGCAGAGTCCAGCACTTTCAGGTCTTTTGCAGTTATCGCCTGTGTAACGCCCTCGTACCGCTTCCGGTAGGCGGCCAGTAATTCTTTATCAGTGGGCTCACGGTAAACCTCACTATGCGCCAGAAGGGCGGCAGGCAGCCTCTTGCGCCGGGGAGGCTTAACTTTGGGATAGCCAACCGCCAAAGAAATCACCGGCACCACCCCTTTAGGGAGCCTGCACATGCGCCGTATCTGCGCCATGCTGTCGAAGACCGGGCCGATATAGACCGACCCCAGCCCCAGCGCGTCCGCCGCCACGCACATATTTTGCGCGCAGATGATGGTGTCCTGAATAGCTATCCAGAAGGGCCGCAGGGACCGGTCGGCTGAATAGGGGGCGTTCTCCAGGCGCGCCCAGCGCTTATGCCGGTGCAGGTCAACACAGAACACGAAATGCAGCGGCGCCTTGGCCAGGAACTCCTGCCAGCAGAGCTTCGCCAGCTTCTTCCTGGCTGCCGGTCTCTCTATCTTGATGATCGAGTAGGGCTGCAGGTTGCCGCCCGTAGGCGCGTGTATGCCGGCCTCAACGAGTTTATCCACTACTGCCGCTGGCACGCGCTTATTCTTGAAAACCCTGCAGCTGGCGCGGTCCGTCAGAAGCTTCAATGTAGCGTTCATGATCCCTCCCGTTTAACCGACCTCTCAATACTACCAAACAAAACCGCCGGGCTTCCCCGGCGGCTGTAAATGACTTATGAATAATTAGTCATTTAATCATCAGCGTCACCTATGCCCTCCAACGTCCCCTATCCCCCCAGAAATATCTGTCCCGTCAACTCAGCGCTACCGTGTTTTGGCGTAGAGAAACCCATCCACCGCTCGACCGTGCTTTACAGCATCCTTTACCAGGCGGCCCTCGTACTTATAGCCGGCCTTTTCCAGCACACGCGCTGAAGCCTTGTTCACGGGGAATACCTTGGCGTATATGCGCCGCAGATTCAGCTCCTTGAAAGCGTAGCGCGTAAGAGCTTTCACGGCGCCGGTAACTATCCCCCTGCCCCAGTACTTCACACCTAGCCAATAGCCGAGCTCGGCCCTGTGGCCGTTCATCGCGAATAACCCTATTCCGCCTATGACCTCGCCGTTCAGGGTTATGGCCAGGTTAAGTTGGATCTTGTTCCCGCCACTGGCCAGCTTACGGTTGAAATCCACCCAATGCCGGGCATCCTTGAGCGTGTAGGGATAGGGGATATTAAGAGTGTAGCGCTCGATCTGCCTGTCGTTAATATTCTCCGCTATTGAGGGCTCGTCCCCACGCAGGAAGGCCCTAAGTTTATACCGGCCGAATTTCAGTTCCATATCTCAATATTCTACAAAACAAGAAACTCTCCTGGTACCTTTTCCCCTACTATCCAACAATTCCGTAAGCCCCCTTCATAGTTCTCTGTTTTGCGCATAAAGTGATGGTGAGCAGATTCGCAGAGGCCAAAATGATCGCCGGAGCCCCGTCGGCGGCGGTCCCGCGCCGGTCGAAGGCGCTCAAAACGGCGGCAA
>JAUSCK010000030.1 GCA_030651035.1 Elusimicrobiota bacterium | reverse complement strand
ATAAGGTGCGCGCCGCCTTCAGCGGCGAGATGGCGCTGCAGGCCGCCCGCAACGATCCGCCCGACCTTATCCTTCTGGACATCAACATGCCTGAAATGAACGGCTACGAGGTGTGCCGGCAGCTGAAAGCTGACGAAAGATTGAAAGATATCCCGGTTATTTTCCTGAGCGCCCTCACCGAAACTATGGATAAGGTAAAAGCCTTCGGCCTTGGCGGAGTGGACTACATTACCAAGCCATTCCAGTTCGAGGAAGTGGAGGCGCGCGTAGAAACGCACCTGGAACTGCGCCGGCAGAAAAGCCAATTGCAGGAGAACTATAACGAGCTGCACGAGCTTAAAAAGCTGCGCGACGGCCTGGTGAACATGCTCATACACGACCTTCGCCCGCCGTTGACGAGTATCTGCGGCCATCTCGAAATTATTAAAGAAAAAGAGAAAACCACCCTGTCGGCTGATTCCGCCGGCCGCCTCGCCGAGGCAATGAAGGCGGCAAAGCAGCTTATCCAGATGGTCAGCACGGTCCTGGACAAAGGCAAGCGGGAAGAGGGAAAACCGCCGGGCGGTCCCGGTCCGCGCGATGACGCGGCGCCACCCCCCGCGGAGCACTATTAACCTGGTTAAGCGCGCTAACGCGCGGAGACGGCACAACGGCAAAAATATGGTATTTAAGACCAAAGATCTTGAAAGGCTGCTTGATGTTTATGCCTTGCTCACCTCCACGCTGGACCTTAAAGCCGTCCTGACCGAGGTGCTTAAGAAGGCCGGAACCGTTCTGGGCGCCGAGGCCTCCAATATCATGCTGCTTGACGCGGCCGCCGGCGAGCTGGTTTACGAAGTCGCCCTGGGCGAAGCCGGGCTGCGCATAATGGAACAGCAGCGCCTCAAGGTAGGAGCCGGCATCGCCGGCTGGGTGGCAAAGAATCTCAAGCCCCTGCTGGTAGAAGACGCTTATAAGGACCCCAGGTTTTTCCCCGGTTTCGACAAAAAGACGGGCTTTCGCTCAAAAAGCATAATTTGCCTGCCGCTTTTTGCAAAAGACCAGCTGATCGGAGTAGCCGAGCTTATCAATAAGAAAAACGGGACTCCCTTTACGCCCGGCGACCAGGCGCTCTTTACCCGGTACTGCGGCATCGCCGCCATCGCCATAGACAACGCCCTTCTCCACAGGAAAGCGCTAGAGCAGGACCGCCTTCAGCACGATATGAAGATCGCGGAGCAGATCCAGAGCGCTTCCCTGCCCTCCGACATCCCCTCCATCCGGAACCTGCGCGTCGAATGCCGCAGTATAGCGTGCCGCTACGTTGCCGGCGACGTGGTAGACATCACCAGGCTTGCCGACGGAAGGCTGGCCGTGCTGGTGGCGGATGTCTCCGGCAAGGGCGTGCCTGCGGCGCTCTTCGGCGCTAAATTTTCCGCTGACTTCGAATACCTCGCGCAAGCGGACTCCGAAGGCGGGGCGCTCCTTAACCGGCTGAACGCCATCGTCACCAGGCGTTCCAAGCGGGGAATATTCATCACCGCCGTTTATGCCGTGATAGACCCCGCCTCGGGCGTAGTGGAGTTCGTCAACGCGGGACACCTTCCGCCCGTCATAGTGGGGCCGCTCCCGGGCGACTGCCGCCTGGCCGGCGCCTCCGAATACCCGCCCCTCGGCGTCATGGAGGATATAGATTACAAGAGCGCCAGGCTCACGCTGGCTCCCGGCGAACGCATCGTCTTTATGACCGACGGCGTATGGGACGCCAAGTCGCCGTCCGGCGCCCGCCTGGGCCCGGAGAAGGTGCAGGAGATCCTGGCCGATTGCCCCGAACTGGCGGTGCCGCGGCTTATGAAGGCCATCGGGCGTTTTACGGAAGGGCAGGCCCTGGCCGACGATATTACCGTTGTGGGCGTAGGCTACGGGGATTACGAGGAACGCACTTTTTCATCGGAGACCAAGTCCCTGGCCAAGGCGCGGCAGTTCGTGGAAAAGCTGGCGCTGGCGCACGGTTTCGACGACAGGAATACCGGAGCCATCCTGCTGGCGCTTACCGAGGCCGTGTCCAACATAATTAAGCATACCTACCACATGAATCCCGACGAAAAGATCCGCATAGGGGTAGGGCGGTCCGCGGACCAATTCTCGATCCATATCCGCGACTGGGGAGACAGGCAGGACCCCGGGCGCTTCGTCTCGCGCGATCTTGCCGATATACGCCCGGGCGGGCTGGGCGTCCGCTATATACGCGAGGTGATGGACGTGGTGGAATTTGACGACAAGCTCTGGGACGGGAACGAACTCCATATGCTGGTCCGGGGTAAGAACAAATGCAGATAAGAACTGAAGTCCTGGAAAGCGGCGCACTGGGCCGCACGGTAGTGATAACCGCCGACGGTGAAGTGGATATGCACGAGTCGCCAAGGCTGCGCAAGGCGCTGGCGGACTCTATCGGGTACAGGCCGGCGGCCGTGGTTGTTGACCTTGCCGGAGTGACTTTCATAGACAGCTCGGGAGTGGCCACGCTGGTCGAGGCGATGAAGCTGGCTAAAGCCGCGGGAGTAGCGCTCATCCTGGCCGGCATGATCGACAAAGTAAAGGACGTCTTCGCGCTGGCCAGGCTGGATAAATTTTTCAGGCTCGCGGCCTCGCGCCGTGAAGCCCTCGGAGCATAACGCATGGGAAACATCGCGGGAGAGCTTGGCGCGCGGTTTTATTCCGGGCTCCGCTATATCGGCGGGATGGCCTGGCTTTTCACCGACGCCCTGTTCTTTATTTTTATCGCGCCTTTCAGCAAGCGCAAGCTCCGGGTGCGCGGCGCGCCGGTCCTGGAACAGATGGTGCGCGTCGGCTTCTCCAGCCTCGGGATAGTCTGCCTCGTCCAGCTATTTATCGGTATAGTGATAGCCCTGCAGCTGTCCAATCTCCTTAGAACATTCGGCATCAAGGAATACGTGGGAAGCGTGGTCGGGCTGGGCATCTTCCGTGAGCTGGGGCCGCTTATGACCGCCATGGTAATGGCCGGCTACGCCGGAGCGGCGATGTCGGCCGAACTGGGCACGATGGCCGTAAGCGAGGAACTGGAGGCGCTGCACGCCCTCGCGATCTCGCCGGTCCGCTACCTGGTAGTCCCGCGCTTGATCGCGGCGGCGCTGATGATCCCCTGCGTTACCATGATAGGGAACTTTGTCGGCGTCCTGGGAGGGATGGGCATCGCCTGGAACGTCCTTCATATCTCCCCGGCCCTCTTCACCCAGAAGATGCTGGAAACGCTGGTCACGTCGGACGTGGTCGTCGGCATCTTCAAGAGCTGGGTTTTCGCGGTCCTCATCGCCCTTATCGCCTGTTTCGAGGGCCTGCGGGTCGACTCCGGCGCCGAGGGCGTCGGCAAGGCGGCCACCCGCTCGGTAGTGTTCTCTATCGTGATGATCATCTCAGCGGACTGTCTGTTCGCCGCGGTATTCCGGATAATCCTGGGGCGCTGAATTTATGGGTATAGATGAAACGAAGCCTATCGTAGTCAGGAGCCTGGTCAAGAAGTTCGGCGACCAGGTCGTTCTCGACGACCTTAACTTCCACGTCAACAAAGGCGAGATCCTCGTCATCATGGGCGGGAGCGGCTGCGGGAAGTCCACCCTGCTGCGCCTGCTCATCGGCGCGATGCGCCCCACTTCCGGCAGCATCGAGATGCTGGGAGCTGACCTTGCGCGGCTTGACGATGAGGGGCTGGACGACCTGCGCAAAAAAACCGGCATCCTCTTCCAGTCGGGCGCGCTCTTCAACTCGATGACGGTGGGAGAGAACATCGCCCTGCCGCTCAAAGAGCATACCAAGCTATCGGCGGACGTCATCGGGATCATGGTTAAAATGAAGCTTGAGATGGTAGGCCTGCGGGACTTCGAGCATCTCAAGCCCTCCGAGATAAGCGGCGGCATGAAAAAGCGCGTGGGCCTGGCCCGCGCCATGGCCCTTGACCCGCAGATAATGTTCTACGACGAACCCTCCGCGGGGCTGGACCCCGTAGCCAGCGCCATGATCGACGAGCTGATGATGGACCTGAACAAAAAGACCGGCGTGACTTCGATAGTAGTGACCCACGACATGGGCAGCGCCTTCAAGATCGCCCACCGGATGATACTGCTTTTCAAGGGCCGCGCCGTGGCCGTGGGAACGCCGGCCGAGATCCGCTCTTCCGGCGACCCCCTCGTGCAGCAGTTCATCAACGGCCTTGCCGACGGGCCCATCCCGCTGCGCGTGTCCAGGAAGGATTACGCGGAAGACCTGCTTGAGCCGTTCATCGAGAGATTTTAGGAGAAAATATGAAGACACGATCTGAACTTAAGGCTGGGGCGGTTATCCTGGCGGCGCTGTTCATGGCGGGCGTGATCCTTGTCGCCTCCGGGAACTGGGGCTCCCTGCTCAAAAAGAAGCAGACGCTGCACATCCTGTTCACGGATGTGCAGGGCCTGAAACTGGAGGACCCTGTCCAGGTGATGGGCATGGAGCTGGGAAAGGTGACAGGCATAGCAGTGACCCATTTCACGGATGAGGCGGGCCGCCGTGCGGCGGCGGTCGAGGTGACGGCCAGGGTAACATACGCGGAGGCGTTTCCAAAAGACACCAGCGTCTCCGTGAACCGCTCCCTGACCGGCATCTCGATGCTCACGGTTATACCGGGGCGCGCCGCGGAGAAACTCGCGCCCGGAGACAAGCTAACTGGGGACGAACCGGTCGCCATTACTGAGCTGGCCAAAAAGGCCGGAAGCATCGTCAAGCGCATAGATGATTTTGTCGCCCTGCTGGCTGACAAGGAGATGGCCGGTGCGGCGCATGCGGCCGTGGTAAACCTCAAGGAGACCAGCGAACTGGCCAAATCCGTGATGGCCTCACTCAACCGTTCCATCCCCGCTACGGAGCGGGGCATTGTCAACACCGTGAAGAGCCTGGAGCAGTTCTCGGGCACGATCGAAGGCAGCAAGGACAGCATAGCCGACACCGTAGTAAAATTCCATGCCGCCTCCGAATCACTGGCGCGGGCCGGCGACAGCGTAGACAAGTTTATAGTCAACAGCCGCGGCCCGCTTAGCCATACCTTCGCCAACGCCGAAACGGCTTCCGCCAACCTCAAGGCGCTTACCCGCCAAGTGCGCTGGCAGCCCTGGCTTCTGCTGAAAAAACCGGATAAAGCTTCGGAAAGAGAGCGCGGAGTTTATAACGCGGCGCTGGACTTCAGCGAGGGCGCCGATTCGCTAAACGACTCGGTCAAGGAACTTGTGGCTTTAATGAACGCCTCCAACGCCAAAACCGGCGGGGCGGTGGTAGATACGGAAAAATTCAAAGGCCTTATCGAACAGGTCCACGGCAACCTGGAGAAGTCTGTGGCGCTGGAGCGTAAGTTATGGAAGGACTTGATGGAAAAAGGAGCTAAAGCCGATTAGCCTGACCGGCCAAGCCGGATAGAACAGAAATTAGGCCCCCTTCGGGCGGACTTTCGGAAATTCACCGCTGAGGCGCAGAGGTCGCAGAGTTAAGATGAGAAAATATTAATTTGTATTCCATGTTCTACTCACTCTCTTCTCTGCGACCTCCGCGCCTCCGCGGTGAACTTTATCCCCAATCTGATCTTATCTCTTCTCCTCTCATCCCTCTCTGTGTCTCTGTGGTGAAAATAAAGGAAATTCCTATGTGATGACCTTAGCTGCGGAAGTTTACTCGAACCTGTAGCCGTAACCGGTGACGGTTAAGATGCGCGCGGCGAGCTTGGCTCCGAGTTTTTTCCGTAGAGAGGAGACATGCGTCTCAACCGTGCGCGGGTTATTGTAGTTGCTGATATCATAGCCCCAGACCGTTTCCAGCATATAGGGCACGCTAAGCACGCGGCCCCTTTTTTCTATTAAGATCGTGAGCAGGTCAAATTCTTTGCGGGTAAGCGCCGCCGGCTTGCCGGAGATTTTTACCGTGCGCGCTGCGGGGTCCAGCTCTACCCCCTCCACTTTTATCTTGTTCGCGGCGGGACATGATTTGGCGGAATAGCGGCGCAGGACGGCGTTTATTTTCGCCGCCAGCACGGGAAAAGCGAAAGGTTTGGCCAGATAATCGTCGGCCCCCCTGTCATAACCGGACACCACGTCGATGTCTTTGATCTTCTTCCCGGAAATTATTATCACGGGGATCCCGGCGGTGTCAGCCGAGGTTTTTATAGCCTTGCATAAGGAAAAACCGTCCAGGCCGGGCATATCCACGTCGGTCACGATCAGGTCGGGCCTGGAATCGTGCGCAAGGAGCAGGGCCTCCGACCCGTTGTCCGTGAAGATAACCGAGAATTCATGGTTTTCAAGGTAGACCCGCATTACATCCAGCATCTTGCGGTCGTCGTCCACCAGCAGTATTTTTTTATGCATATCAGGCCTCCGGCCCCTTTATCCTGGATCGCGCGGAATTTCCTATCCGGCTGTAAGTTTAGCGGCGCGACCGGCTATCCGTTTCAATTTTTTCTCTTCACCCTCCAGGGCTTGGCGCTGCGTTTTCCGGTTCCGGGCATTGAGACGGAGTCAAGTATACCCCGTATCCTGGCTACCTCGAAAGGCTTGGTAAGATAGCCGGCGGCGCCCAGGCTTATAGCTTCAGTTATGATCTCCAGTTTCTCGTTGCCGGTAAGCATCCAGACAATAGATACAGCCCCGGACTCTTTCATCAGCCGCAGCACTTCCAGCCCGGAAACACCGGGCATATCTATATCGAGGAAAACCAGGTCAGGTTTTTCTCCTTTGATCAGTTCAAGCGCGGCCTGCCCCTCCGCCGCGGCGAATAGCTGGCAGATACCGGAAAAAGCATTTTCAAAAAGCGACCGGATGGCCGCGTCATCGTCTACTATAACAACCTTGTGCCGCATTTCCCCTCCTCGGGCGAACATTATATTTTAAACCGGGCGCACTTCAGGGCCTTGCCCGGATACCCCCCCCTGTGATTATCGGGAAATACCTGCTAGACTATAGGCATGAGACACCTGCTCTTGGCTGTTCTCTTCCTTCCTTCTTCTTTCGCCCACGGTACGCTTACAGCGCAGCGGGAGTGCCGTTTGCGTTTGTTCAATACCCACACCTTAGAGCACATTGACGTGGTCTACCGCAAGGACGGCGTCTACAACCTTGAAGCGTTAGCGAAGCTTGATCTCTTCCTCCGCGACTGGCGTGCGGACAAGGTCAAACACTACGATCCGCGGCTTTTCGACCTGCTCACAGAGCTCGCAGCCAAAGCCGGGCGGCCGGAGGGCGAGATACATATCATCTGCGGCTACCGCGCCCCGGCGACCAATGGACTGCTCAGGAGCCGCAGCTCGGGCGTTGCCGGCAACAGCCTGCACATGAAGGCGGAGGCCATCGATATCCGCCTGCCCGGCGTGAGAACCTCCCGCCTGCGCGACACCGCGCTCGCGCTTCGGCGCGGCGGCGTTGGGTACTACGCCGGCTCCAATTTCGTCCACGTAGACGTCGGCCGCGTGCGGCGGTGGTGAGTCACCGCGCCGCGATCCGCGCCCGCTTTTCAAAAGCCTCTCCCTCCGCCCCGTCGCGGCCGTAGATATCATCAAAAAAGTGAACCTCGCCGCCTTCCACGGCCACCGCAGTTCCGTACTGGAGCAGCACCGGGATCGGTTCGGTGAGTTTTACTGTGACCGTCTCGGCTCCCGCCATCGCCGCCCGGATGCGCTCAGGCGTCCACTCGGGCTGGTAGCGCAGCGCCCAGGCCGCCAGCGCCCCGGGATCTTCCACCCGGATGCAGCCGTGGCTCAAATCCCGCTCCGATTCCCTGAAGCCCCGCCTGGAGGGAGTGCCGTGAAGATAGACGCTGTGGGCATTGGGCATCAGGAACTTCACCAGGCCCAGCGAATTGGCGGGGCCGGGCCTTTGCCTGAGATAGAGCTGGCCCTCCCGGAGCTGGTTTAAGACCTCCGTGCTGACCGCGCCCGAGCTGACAACAGCTTCCTTGCCGTCTATAACCTCGAAATCGTTCGCCTCCAGGTAGGAGGGATTCTTCTCTATCTTCGGGACCAGCTCCGAGCGCTGTATGCTCATGGGAACGGTCCATGGCGGGCGAAAGACAATTTCTGTCAGTTCGCTCGCAAAAACCGGGGTTTCGTGCTCGAAGGCCATTCCGACCACCACTTTTTGCGACGGCGAGTCTCCGGCGTAAAGCCGGAATTCCGGGATATTGACAAGGATGGGCGACCGGGAAAACCGGTGCGGCAGCCAGCGCCACCGCTCCAGGGTGAGCTGAAGCTGGCGCAGGCGCTGAGCCAGCGGGGTATTGAGGTGCCTGAGCGTCTGTTCGCCCAGGATGCCGTCGGGCGCCAGCCCGTGGCGGCGCTGGAAACGCTTCACAGCCTTAACCAGCGGCCCCGCATAGAGTCCCGGCTGCAAAGCTGCCTGCGTCGGAAGATCTCCTAATAGTTTCAACAGGCTCGTCAGCCGCGGCACTCCGGAATAGCGCGCCCCCGGTTTGACCGGGGTCTTGGAAGCGGGCAGCTGTCCGCCGTCGTCCCGGCTGGCCAGCTGCTTGTACAGCTGCACGGCTTTTACCAGGCGGCGGTAGGAGGGGAATGGCGGCTCTACAGCGCTGAACGCGGCCGCCACGTCCTCCGCGGATACGATCCGCTTCCGGAGGAAATCCGAAGGGCGGCGGATGTCCGGCTCGACGTCAAGGGCGGCGTGGAAAGGCTGCGGATTGATCCGGCCCAGGTGCAGGTCCAGAATGTAGCGCATAGCGCAGATAGTCAGCGCCAGGTCGAAGCGTAGCAGTTGGGACTCCGAGGCAGGGCGGCCGGGAAGCTCCAGCTCCGCGAGGCGAGCCGCCCACAAGGGACTGTCGTAGTCCTGTGCCAGCAGGCCTTCATTGTCGGCCGCCTGCAGCCGCTTAATGACGACGCGGGCCTTCGCGGTAGGCCGTGATTTCCTCACCCAGGTCAGGGTGTAGCCCCCGGTCTGGTAGTATTCCCCGACTTCGGCCTGGTAGTCGCCGAACTGGGGCCAGTTAAGAGTCTCCAGGCGCCCCGCGGCCACGATGCCGAGCAGTTCGCTTTCTCCCTCGGCGGTGAGACGCTGCGTCTCCGCCTCTCCGGCGGCGGCGCCCTCCGCCAGGCTCGCGGTGGCCGGGAAACAAAGAAGCGCGGCGATCATCGCGCAAATACAATAGCCCGCCCGCGGGCCGGTCTTGACGTTTCCGGTCGTTATTAATAGTGTGCGTCTTGTTTCGGACATCGTTCCCGCCTGAAGCGCCCTTCGCTGTAAATCCGCCACTTTCCTGAACAGGCTCCGGCTAAACCGTACTACTCGACGGCCATCTGGTTCTTCACCCTTTTCACGCCGTTTATGTCGGTAACGAGCCTGGTCACCAGGTTTTTTTCGGCGATATTCCTTGCCTTGCCGCCCAAGGTTACCACGCCCTTCTTCGTAGTGACCGAGGTGCTAAGGACGCTGGTAGAGCGATGGAGCAGCAGCGCCATCTTGACCTGGGCAGTAACAGAAGCGTCATCGATTATCTCGTCCGCGGTCCGGGGCGTCTTTTCCGGGGTTTCAGACACTGTCATCTCATTAATGACTTCTTTGACCCCGTCGATATCCCTGGCGTATTCAGCCGTCGATTCCTTTTGCGCCTGGCTGTCAGCAACGCCCCGCAGCGTCACGGTGCCGTCCTTGACTCCGACCTCGGCCTTGCCGACGTTCACGCCCCGATGGAACAGGAGCGTGATCTTTACTTTGTCGCTGAGCCACGCATCCGAGTTCGCGGTCGGGGCGCCGGTGACTACCAGTCTGTTATCCACGCTCTTAACCCCGGGGAGGTAGGCCACTGTCTCCTGGGCCAATGATTTGCGGGAGTTCTCGGCGACGCTGCCGGTCAGGGTGACGGCCCCGTCCCTGGATTCGATCTTGATGTCATCCCCCGTGAAGTAGGTCCTGAACACATATGACTGCTTCGCGGCCGCTTCGATGCGGGTGTCCATCTTCGAAGCGCGCGCAGGCGCGCTGAGCGCCAGCAGAGCCGCCGAGGCCGCCATTAGAGATATAGCACATATTGCTTTCATGGGACGTTCTCCTGTTTATTTTTGTTATTGCCGCGCCAAAGCCTTCATGCCCTCTTTCACGGTTTTTCCCGGCCGATTCAGCTTCTTGGCAGTTTTAACTTTCTTGTCCATTTCTTTTTTGGCTATTTTATCCTTTTTAGCTTTATCGGCCTTTTCATCCCTGAGGACCTCTGCGGATATCTTCCTGACCTTGCTTATCACGGGGCCGAGCTTCAGGCCGAGGTCATTGGCTATCCTGCCCCAGCCCATAACGGGCGGGCCCTGGCGCAGCTCCACGATCTTGCGCAAGTCTTCCTCCTGGATGATGCGGTGCAGGCCCTGGGAGAGGCCCAGCGCTATGGCGATCTCGCCGTAACCCATCTTCTTAAAGCGCAGGCCCACAATAAGGCCGTCAGCCACACCGAACTCCGCGATGATCTTTTCAGCCACACGCTGCTGCCCCTCGGAATGGTTTTTGTCCAGTTCGCCGGCGCTGATCTCCAGCGTCTGCTCTTCCGTGGGTTTTTCCTGTGCAAAGGCGGGAATACCCGCTGCGCACAAAAAGAGCGCCGTGAACAGCAGCCGCAGTTTCGCGTTTTTCATATTTTCTCCTTACAATCTTCGCCTTAAAATTACGCTAGAATTTCCGATTGAATCCCGCGCCTATGCCGAGGCCGGGGCTGCCGTCGGACAGGCCCAGCGTCACCCTGCCGGCGAATTGAAGGCTGTCCGTCCCGCTGTAGGAAAGCGTAGCGCTTACGCTGCGGGGGTCGGCGTTCCCGTCGAGTACGGCGCTCCGGGTCTCATAAAGAACAGTCAGGCCCACTTTTTTCAGCAGCGGGCTGTAAAAGCCGACGTCCAGCATGACCTCGTTGTTAAAATTTACCCCGTCCGGGTCGCCTACTACGGTATAGTAGCCGTCGGAAAGGAGGGTGAGGTCCGGAGTTATTTCTTTAGCGAATTCGAGTCCCGCGCCTATGTCCGGCTCACCGGTGCCCAGCCATTTTTTATGGCTGGCTGTGGGCAGCTTCAGCTTGCCGGCCAGCCCCAGGTCGAAGGATCTGGGCCCGTCCAGCTTGAGCGTATATGCGCAGTTCACCATTATGTCGCCAAGGCCGGACGCAGCGGAATTTATCGCGGCTCCGGTTCCCCTGATCGCGCGCACAGGCTTGCCGCCCACGCGGGTAACCAGCCCCCTCGAGCTTTGGCGCAGGTATGGCACAGTTACTGAAAAACCCGCGTTGAGGTAAGAACGTTTTACCGTGAACGGTATATAAACCGAATCTGTGCGTTTTTTGGAGCCGTATTTCCCGGTGTCATAGTTGACCGCCGAACTGAATTCCCAGCCCGCAGCAAAGGCGGCCTCCGGCGGCAGCGCCGCGCAGGAGATCGCCGCCGCGAGGATGCAAATAAAAGCCGATAGTGTTCTCATAGCTCAAGTTTCAACAGCCCCTGACTTCATATTTATAGAATACCCTTACCGCGCCCTTGCCCGCTATACGGAGTTATACGCGCGGCTATGGGTAATATTCGCGCGGCGCTGGCGGGGCCGGCTTTACGGGCGGCGGGATAATTTACTTTTTCGGGCGCAAACCGGCTGTTTTGGCCGCTGAATCAATATAAACGCTTCCTCCTATCGCGTCGCCCGGCTCCCGCAGTTTGGAATCCCGTTTTTTGCGCCGCTTTTCCGGTTTTTCAGGAGCCACACTCGTTTTTATAAGGCTTACTGCCTTCCCGGTCTTATTCCGCACCTGGTGGATATTCTTTACCTTGGCAGCCGCGGCGGCGGGCTTGGCGGGCAAAACGACGGCGGCCGGCGGCGCAATGATTACACCCGGTCTGCCGCCGTCACGGATCACTATAAATAGCAGCACCAGGGCGGCGAGCGCCAGTGCCGCAAGAGCCAGCCTGCTGAGTTTGATTCTGTTCATATTTTTTAAAATATCACCCGTTGCCAGTATCTAGAACGCCTGTCCTCCAAGGAATGACAGCATCCAGCGCGAGCCGCCTTTATTGCCGTTTAGCGCGTAGGCGAAGTCAATGCGCGACGGGTTGTTGCCGGCCGAGCGCGAGGGAGCTATGCGCAGCCCCACTCCCACGCTGCTCTTAAGGTCGGCCAGCTTGACCGGCCTCGACTCCGGCCAAGCATACCCGGTGTCACAGAAGAAGACCATTCCGATGTCCATCAGCCGCACCAGGTCATCCCAGACATAGACGCGGTCCTCTATGTTTAGCAGGAAGCGGCGGGTGCCGGTGAACCGGTTTATGCCGTAGCCGCGCAGGCCGTTGAACTCGTCCAGAACCAGCGGCGTGAGCGGGTCGAGGCGCCAGCCGAGGTCCAGGCTGGTATGGAAGGCCAGGGTCTGGTACCGGAGGCCGCGCAAGTAATACGCCGCGTCGAAAGAGGCCCTGAGCCCGCTGTTTTCGCCGTTGGCGTATTTCGAGCTGTAGCCGGATTTTAAGAGCAGAAGCTGGCGCCCCCAGGTGAAACCCTTGCTCACCGCGAGGCTGGGCATGATCTGCGTCTGCGTGGCCCCCAGGGCGCGGATAGCCGGGGCCAGCGCAACGCCAGGGAAGATGCCGAGCCCGAGATTATAGTCCTCATCGCGCGTAAATTTCTGTATGCGCCGCACCGTCAGGAAGTCCAGTTCCTCCCAGGACGCGCCCAGCTGGATGGCCACCGACCGGTCCCGGTCAGGCGCCGGGCCGGAGGACTCGGCGCGGTGGGCCAGGAGGCCGAACGTGACGCGCCGTATTCGATCAGGTGAGGGCGCGAGCGCGATGCCGTAGTTGATCCCGCCCTCAAAAACCCGGCGGGTGACCGCGCCGTCAACTGTCGGAGCCGCGACGTAGCTGAAATTGCCGCCCATGGCCGAGGGCGCGATAGAGGCGTAGAAGGGGCGGCCCAAAGACAGAGAAAAATTCCGGCTGCCCGGCGCGGCGCGGGCCTTCATCGAGTACTGCAGGTGCTTGGAATGCAGGAACTGAAGGTCATCGTAGCCGGCGGACACTGATTTCACGCCGTCCAGGCCGCGGCTATAGACTGCGGAGGCCGACTTGCCCGTGCCGAGGATATTATTATCGGCCAGCCCCGCTTTAATACTGTTGGAACCGCCGGCGCGTTTGAAGTTCGCTACAGGTTCAAGCGTCCAGGAGTCGTAGGTGCGAATAAGCACGTCCACGGTGCCGCTCTTGTTCACCTTCGCCTCGGCCTCGGCGTGCCGGATGAAGGGCAGGGCGCGGAGGTTGCGCTCCGTCTCCGCGGTCAGGGCCGGGCTGTAGCGGTCGCCGACCGCGAAGAGCAGCTCGCGCATGATCACCGGGTCGTTCGTTATATAATGGATGCGGTTGGCCGCCCGGTACAGCACTTTATTTTCGGCGGGGAGTTCCGTTTGGAAGACGTTGTGCGTCTCTATCGTGATCGAGGAAATGATAAGCCCCGCCGGCAGGCGCAGCGCCTCGCGCGGCGCTGCAGCAAGCGGTGCCGCACTCAGGCAAAGTATAAAAGCCAGGTAGCGCATAAGGGCCAGAACAAAGCTCAACTTTTATAAGTATACCCCCTGCCGGAGCCATCAACAATGCGGAGTTATACCCGACAATGAGGGTAAAATTACGCAGAGCACATTAGTCGAGCTGATTTGTCTTTGCCATCGACCGGCCTGCGCTGCGCAGGGACTCGGGGCAGTCCAGCCGCCCGGTGTGAATTTCTATGAATACGAGGCAGTCCGCTGCGGCGGCCTTAACCAGCGCAGCTTCAAGCTCACCTTCCGTGCGGACATCAAGCCCCAGGCCCCCCCCGAATACATCCACGAGCTTGTGATAGCGCCAGGGCTGGATATCATTATAGGGGCGGTCTACAATTACCCGCTCGATCGTATACCCGTCATTATTGATAAGAAAGATAACGGGCTTGAGGCGGCTCCGGATCATCGTGGAAAGGTCCTGGCAGGTAACCTGAAAAGAGCCATCGCCCACGAACAGCACGGCACGGCGGTCCGGCGCCGCCGTGCAGGCGCCCAGGGTCGCCCCGACCGTATAGCCGATCGACCCGTAAAAAGTCTGCCCTATGAATGTCGCACCTTCCGGCAGGAGCATCTCGGCGGCGCTGAAGAGGGACACTCCCGTTTCGGCGACGACCATTGAATTTATTTCAATGAAATGGCTCATGCGGTCGAAAAAGCGCTTTATAGTCAGCGGTTTCGGCGCGTCGGGCGCGTAAGGCTCGGTATGACGGTGCACACAGCCGCCGCCGGCGCATTGTATATCAAGCGTTGAAGGATCCCGCCGGGAAAGCTTTTCCGCCAGACCGAGAATAAAATCGCGCAGAGAAACGTTCTCATAATGATGGTGCTTTATTTTTACAGAGCGGATATTGGCGCTTATCAACTTTGACTCGTCTATGTCCGCTGTGAAGCCGCCGGTGTTAAAATCCGTCAGCAGGGCCCCGAACTGCAGGATGCAGTCCGCGGACTCGACCCGGTTCCTCACATACTCCCGGCTGCGGTCCCCCTCATAGAGCCCGATAAATTGCGGATGCTGCTCAGAAAGCACGGTCTTGCCCAGCATCATGGTGGCATACGGGAAGCCGGTTTTATCGAGAAAGCCGGAGAATTCCTTCTGCAGCTTGTAGCGTATCAGCTCCACGTCCCCGATCACGACCGGTCTCTGCGCCTTATCCAGCATGGCCAGCGCTTCTCTGACCGCCTCGCCAAGCGCGTCCTTGTCGCTCGCCGCGGCCGCCGGGAAAATAAAAGCCTCCGGCCGCTTGCATTTCATATTCACTACATCCGAGGGGAGACTGATGTAAACCGGCTGGTGCCGCGCAAGACACGCCGTCAGCACCCGGTCTATCTCAGCCGGAGCCGTTTCGGCGGAAGCGAGCTGGGTCGAGGCGGCAGTAATTTTTTCATACATCTTCATCGGGATCCTGTAATCGCCCATGGTATGATGCAGCAGCGGCCGCGTATGAAAATTGACCGCGGCCGGCGAGCCGGTAATAACCACCACCGGCACTCTTTCGGCGAACGCCCCGGCCACGCCGTTGATGGCGCTCAGTTCTCCTACGCCATAGGTCGTAGCGAACGCGCCTATTCCGCGTATGCGCGCGTAGCCGTCCGCGGCATAGGCCGCATTGAGTTCATTGCAGGTGCCGATATATTTCACGTCGCTCTTCAGCACCTGGTTCAGAAAGCCCAGGACAAAATCCCCTGGTACTCCGAACAGGTGGTCCACACCTATCTCTTTCAGCCGTGTTGTAAGGTATTCGGCGACCGTAATCTCTGAAGTTGCCATATTATTTTCTCCCTCTTGCGCTGATCACTACCTTTAACGCGCGTTCTTTTGCGGCGTTCCCGAAAGTGTCGTACGCCTTCAGGATCTCCGACAGCTCGAAACGGTGGCTCACGAGCTTCTGCTGAAAGATTACTCTCATGGCTGGACGCAGCCGGCGCCGATGTTTCTGCGCGTTTCCAGCAGCTGGTCGCGCACGGGACGATTCTCCGCCGGCGTTTCAGCTTCGGCCTGGTCGATGGCGGCTGAAGCTTCGGCGCAGCGCCGTTCCCGCAGAAAGATATTCGCCAGCGTGTCCAGGATGTACGGCCGCAGCGGGCCGGCGTTCAGGAGCGCGTCCTGCGCGAGCGCTTCAGCTTCCGGCAGGCTGCCATTGCGCGCCAGGGTCACCATCGCCAGGTTGTTGGCTGCGCCAGGGTGATGCGGTGAGGCTTTGAGGGCCTTACGGAAGGAGGCCTCGGCCTCCTCGAGCCGCCCTTCCGTGAACGCGATATTGCCCAAAGCGAGCCAGCACTCGGCGCAGGCGGGGTCCCGGCGGACGGCGGCTTCATACTGGCCGATGGCTTCCGCACGCAAGCCCTGCGCTTCATAGGCGGTCCCCAGACGGACATGTTCCTCCGGAGCCAGGGCGTCGCGGGAAGCCACCCGCAGGGGCGCGCGGGCGCACCCGGCCAGCAGGCCCGCAAGCGCAAGCGCGAACACGCCCTGCGCACCGCGCCTTCCTACGGCTGCGGAGGTAAGATCAATAATGCCCATCGTTCGGTCTTCTCCCATTGTTTGTCGAACTTCCTGTAAGAGATCCGCTGGTCGCGCTTCGTGCCGGAGTGGGCAAAGATGCACTTCCGCCGGTCGTCGTAGCCGGTGATCACCAGGTAATGGCCGACAGGGTAGAAGCGAAAGCCCGAATTGACGAAGGCGATCAGCGGGCGGCCGGCATCCAGCTCCGCCTTGACCCGGGCCAGGCTGCCGTTGATCATCTCGGCGGACAAGCCGCGGCTCCCGGCCGCCAGCAGCAGGTCGATGGTCAGCGAGCCTTTCAGATGCGCCCGGTAGATCTCTTCCCTCAGCCGGGCCGGCGTCTCCGGCTTTTCCCAGTACCCCAGGACGCTCGCCAGGGCGGAAGGCCCGCATTGGTCGGTGTTATCAGGAAAGAAGGGGACCTTCAGCAGGACCTGCCTGCCCTGCATGACATCCGCCGGCGCGAGCGGGAAACGGGATGCGGCACAGCCGGAAAGCAGGCAGGCCGCAAGAACGAGTACCGCCCGCCCGCAAAGGGCCCGGCTCATCCCGGAGATAAACTCAGGCATTTATTCCCTCCCGTTCAGATATGGTGAACAAGGAAGACGATCAATAACACCATGATGGCTAAACCCAGAACGCTCTCGATAAAACCGCCAGGGTTCAGCGTGTCGATGTCCTTGGCCACTTGATGGACCTGCTGGTCCGAGAGCCGGCTCAGCCGGGACTCGATCTCCTTGTCGGTCATCCCAAGCGCCTTTAGGCGCTCTCGCACTATCTTCGACTCGAGAGCGGCCTGGACCGTTTTCAGGTCGGCAGCCCGGTCGTACACCGGCCCGGCCGCCGCAGCCGCGCCTTGGGCGGGCGCGAGCATGGCCCAGCCGTTGGTGGATAGCGTACAGGTCATGGTGGTGCTCACGATCATCGCGTAAACCGTCGCCCTGACTCCACTTTTTATGTAATTTTTCTTAGTCATATCTGTGTTCCTCATTATTAGCTACTTGCCGCTCTTACCGCGGTTTTCCGGCCGGCCCATCTTCTCGGGCTTCTCTGGCTTTTCAGACTTCTCCATCTTCTCGTTTTTCATGTCCTTTTCGCCTTCGGCCTTTTTGTCTTTTTTTACCTTGGCGGCTTTTTCCTGCTTGCGCACTTCGGCGGACATCTTGTGAACCTTGCTCTGCACCGTGCCGAGCTTAAGGCCGAGCTCCTTGGCTATCTTGCCCCAGCCCATGACGGGCGGACCCTGGCGCAGCGCGACGATCTTCTGCACGTTCTCGTCCGTAATGCCGCCGGGCAGGCCCTGGGCCAGGCCCAGCGCTATGGAGATCTCTCCGTAGCCCATTTTAAGGTCGCGCAGGCTTTGCACGCGGGCGTCGTCCACGGCGAACTCCGTCTTTATCTTGTCAGTAACGCGCTGCTGCCCCTCGGGCTTGGCGGCGCTTTTGTCCAGCTCTCCGGAGCTGTTCTCCAGCTTCTTCTCTTCCTTGGATCTTTCCTCGGCGAAGGCGGGCATAGCCGCCGCGCACAGGAAGAGCCCCGCGAACATCAACTGCAGTTTATTGTTTTTCATCTTTTCTCCTATTAATTTTAAACATTAAAACTAGAACTTCCGGCTGAAGCCCGCGCTTACGCCTATATCCGGGCTGCCGTCGGACAGGCCCAGCGTCAGCCCGCCTGAGAACTGAACGCCTTCCGGCGCGCTGTAAGACAGCGTGCCGCTGACGCTCCGCGGGTCCGCGTTCCCATCCGCTATGGCGCTTTGGGTCTCGTAAAGCACGGTCAGGCCCAGGTTTTCGCGCAGCGGCCTGTAAAAGCCTATATCCAGCGAGACCTGGTTGTTGAAATCCACTCCGTCAGGGTCCCCTATAATGGTAAAGTAGCCGTCGGCAAGCAGGCTCCAGCGCGGTGTAATTTCTTTGGCAAACTCAAGCCCTACCCCTTCGTCCATTTCACCGGTACCCAGCCCCTTGCTCCTGTTGGCGGTGGGCAGCTTAAGCCTGCCGGCCACGGCCAGGTCGAAGGACCTCGGCCCTTCCCGCTTGAGCGTATAGGTGCCGCGCACCGCTATATCGCCAAGGCCGGACTCTGCAGAAGCTTCCGCGGCTGTTGCCACTGCCCCATTTTTCTTAGCCGTGCCCACCGGCTTACCGCCCACCCAGGTAACCTGCCCCTTGGAGCTTTGCCGCAGGTACGGCACCGTTACCGACAGCTCAGCATCGCGGTAATAGTGCTTCAGCGTAAACGGTATATAGACGGAATCGGTGCGGTCCGGCGTGCCATATTTACCGGTGTCATAGTTGACCGAGGAACTGAATTTCCATTCAGCCGTCCCGGCAGCCTCGGGCAGCGGCTCCGCGTAAATGCCTGCCGTCGTTAACATGCAAACGAAAATCAATAGTATTTTCATGGATTTATTCCTCAGTCAGACTTCAGCACAGTATCTATATATACCTTACTCTTCCCGCGTCTTTGTCCGATATACGGAAATATACGCGCGGCCATCAGTAGTACTCGCTAAACCTTATTTGAGAATAATCTGAGGTGCATCTGAGGTTTACCGCAGGTCACTGCCTTATACTATTAGTGTAAGCAGGAGAAGAAAACCGAAAAGGAGAAGCCGGTAACGCGGCGCGTAAAGAGGGTCTCCAGGCTGCAGGAACCGGAAGAAGCGATGGGCGGCGGCAAAGAGAAGCATATTAAGGAGGACGCCAAAATGTCAGAGGCAAAAACCAGCGTAGAACTCGAAACAAATTGATCCCCCGGTGAGGGAACAACATCTGCCCGCGGGCTTAATGAGCCCGCGGGTTTTCGCGTCAATGTGCAGCGCGCCCGGTTTGCCAGTGTCTAAAAAGCAGCGCTTCCACGCTACCAGTGAGGGCAGGGCGGGGGCAACGCCAGGGTAAACTTAAACTAATCATCCGACGTTACTTTAAAAACAGCTCTTGACATGTGTAACTCTATAGGTTACACTATAATTGTGATCGAGAATTTTAAACACAAAGGCCTGGAAAAGTTTTTTTATACCGGCTCTAAAAAAAGCATCCAGCCCGGCCAGGCGCAGAAACTGGCGGATATACTGGACCGCCTGGACGCCGCGGCGATCATTGGCGATATGGATTATCCGGGTTCGTTCCTGCATCCGCTCAAAGGAAACCTTAAAGGAAATTGGGCGGTCAGGGTTTCCGGTAACTGGCGTATTATATTTCAATTCAAGAATGGAAACGCTTACGTGGTTGATTACATGGATTATCACTGAAGGATGGTAGATTAAATGAACAAGAAAACACGCCCCCCCACGCATCCTGGCGGAATCCTTAAAAGGCACTATCTGGAACCGTTAAATCTTACGGTTACCGCGGCCGCCAAGGCTTTAAGCATATCCCGTAAGACTCTTTCTAAAATTGTCAACGAGCGTTGCGCTATTACGCCGGATATGGCTTTACGCCTTTCCCAGGCATTCCGCACCAGCCCTAATCTTTGGACTAATCTTCAGCAGACCTATGATCTTTGGCACGCTTCTCAGGCCTCCCACGCGTGGCAGCAGGTGCGTAGTCTTATTCCCCCCTCCACTTCGACCGCTTACCATCATCCGGGGTTACATTAAAATGACCTTTCCCAGTTCGATGTGGAATGGCCGCGTCTTATAACGAAACAAGCAGCATCGAAGTCATCAACAATACGTCCAGGTCTTCGCCGAAAGGAAGGGACTCCGCATGGAATACGGTCTTGCGCTCCATCTCGCGACCAGCTCCTCTTCTCGGATGTCGCCGGTGAAGGTGTTCCAGATAAGCTATGCTTTCCTCATGCCCCCTCACCGATTAAAAAACAACGTAAGGCGACCGCTACCCCCGATCCGCGCCGCGAGTGATACTTTCCCTATTGTCGCGATCGGCGCCTCAGCCGGAGGCCTCGAACCGATGATGAAGCTTTTTAGCGGGCTTTCTTCCAACACCGGCATGGCTTTTGTCGTTATCCAGCATCTCAGGGCCGATAAAGAGAGCCTGTTGCCGCTGATTTTAGCACCGATGACCAAGATGCCGGTGCGTCCAGCCACCGATGGGCAGTGGGTTATGCCCAACACGGTTTATGTGCTCACCCCGAACACACGGCTGACCCTTCGGAAAGGTGTTCTCCTGGTGAAGCCACGAACGGAGCATAGGGGGGACCATAAACCGTTCGATCGATTTTTGATTTCTCTGGCCCAGGACAAAGCGGAAGTGGCGATCGGCGTGGTGCTTTCCGGTTATGACGGCGACGGCGCCGAAGGGTTTATCAAAATAAAGCAGCGGGGCGGTATGACATTTGCCCAGAACGACACGGCCCTCATCAAAAGTATGCCGCATGAGGCTATAGCGACAGGCTGTGTCGATTTCATCCTGAGCCCAGAAAAAATTGCACTGCGGCTGTCCCATCTTTCGAAACAGCGGCTTGTCAAAAGAATAAGCGCGCCTCCGCCGCCGACGCGACCCGGCAGCCGGGTCAAGGCACACCGCCACGGCCCAGAGACGGGACTCCCTCCCTCCCTAAACGCCCTTAAAGCGAGGTTATAGCCATTTTTGACAAAATGGCCTTTTCCCGCCAAACAACCTGGCGGGTCCGACTCAGGCGGAAAATTCGCGCAAGAATAAGCCGGGACAGCGTTTCCGCTACATGCCCGTGTCAAGCTGCCCGCAGTTTTGTTTCAATTTTTCACGGCGCAGTCTTTCACCTTTTACTGCCACACTACTCAACGGCAATCTTAATATCCTCCGCCAACCTGGGTCGCCCGTAATGGTCGTAAAGTGCGTTTTCATAGTTCTCATCGACCGGCTTAGAAGGATCGAATTCCGGGCTGTTACTCACCTCTGCCCGGGAGAGGTCAACGAATACTTCGGAGGTTTCCCAACTCACACTTTTTATCCAGTGCGGCGATATCAAGACTTTGCGGCCTGGCAGCCAGAGTCCCGCGTCCGCTACAAGGTAACGGATGATCCACTTCCCGTCGTCAACTATATAGTCTTCCACATGCCCTATAGTGCCGTCTGTCGCGTGGAGGCTGTAGCCAGTAACTGCGCGCGTGCCGCGCAAATGAGTATCCTCCTTGTGCTGCGCGGAGCCCCCGGCTTCCGGCTTATGCTCTTCTTCCAGAATCTGTGGGAACATAAAGCCGCCGGACATGCCACCGGCATAATACCCCCCCCAGGCATAATGTTTTTGCAGCTCAATTTCATGCTGGCGCGAAACGGTCTTATGGGTATCAATGTCCGGACTGGTACGCACTTGCTCCCGCGTCAGGGCTACCGGGAAGGTTTTCGAATCCCAGTCGGGCGCTTTCAGTGCCGCGGGCGATATAAGCACCTTACGGCCTAAAAGCCAATTCCCGGTTTCCACTACCATGTAACGGATGTTCCACGTTTGGTCGCCAAAATAAAACTCATTCACTTTCCCTAATTCTCCATCAGTGGCATGTATCTTGTGACCTATCAGATTATTTATGTTGCGCAGCATCTTTACTCCTTTTTTTACACTTAAACCAGCCTTTAATAAAAATCATTATAATGCATTCAACAGTCCGCGCTACGCGGTGGAAGAACAGGCCGTACTATAATTTACAACTATTCGTGCCGGATATTAAACTGTCTGGCTTTTAATAATTCTTTCAGCCTCGAACCAGTGAGTTCTGTCGTTGCCGTTTTTTCTACCCTGTTTTTCCCATAACTCGTATGCTTTCGCACTGATCTGTGTCGCCAGCTGCTCCTTTGATTCCTGAGGTCTGTTTTTGGTTACCGATTGGCTCATGGTACTTGATTTCATAGTATTCCTCCTACCACCAGTTATGATCCGCCGAAGTTGGCATGATATTAAGTATAGCCCTTCACCGATCCGGCATCTATTCGGAATACTGCTTGGGCTATTCAGTAGTTTTGCGGACACCAGGTTTTAGGAAAAGTAATCCCATATTACCAGGAGTTAAAATGAACGCGCGTCTTTTTATAGTGGCCGGGGCGTTTCTTAAGAGGCTCGGCCGGATAGCCGAATGGCACCAGCGCCAGCGGCACCACGCTTTTGGGCAGCTTTAACAGGCGGCGAAAATCCCTGACGCGGTCCGCCTGCGGATAGGCAGGCTCCAGTAATACCCGGCCCGGCTTCTAAGGTCCTTTTTCATAGTTTTTCCCGTAGTAACCTTCAGCGCCGCGTAGGATTGCCGCGCGAATCAGGGAGCTCATGAGCATGAACGGACTTAACAGCATATTTCATGGGAACCTCTTATTTAACGATCAAGGGTTCTACACCCGGAAGCTTCTCGCCGGCCAGAAAGGCCAGCATAGCCCCGCCGCCGGTGGAGAGCAAAGTAAAGCGGTTTGCAATGCCGAGCGCTTCTACTATCGGTTCGGTATCTCCGCCGCCGACTATGGTAGTAGCGTTCTTCATGGAGGCGATGGTACGGGCGAGCAAACGGGTAGAGGCGCAATAGGCCGGAACTTCGCATAAGCCGAACGGGCCGTTCCAGACGACGGTCCGGGCTTTCAGCATCTGCCGCAGGAACGGCCGCAGCGACCGCATTCCCGCGTCGATAATGATGTCGCTCTGTTTCACCGCGCCGGCCTCCACCGTTCGCGGCCGGCGGTCTTTTTTAATGTCGGTAACTACCCGCAGGTCAACGGGCAGGACGATCTTGCTACCGAAGCGCTTAAGCAGAGCCGCCGCGGTCTTTAATTGATCTTTTTCATACAACGACTTCCCTACGCCTATTTTTTGCGCGGCCAGAAAAGTAGCGGACATTTTCCAGCAGCGCTACGCCGCCGGGCTGCAGGCGCTGCAGCAACGCTTCGGCTTTGGGACCGAGCAGCGAGCCGTTGTACAGAACCTGTGTGCCGAGCCGTTTGCCCAGCCGCGCGGCCACGGGGGCCAGGCGGCACGCTTTATCGGCCGCGTTTTTCGGGCGGCCCAGGTGCGACAGCACAATAACCCGCGCTTTGCGCTTCATGAGCCAGGCCAGGCCTTCGCACGCTTTGGCGATGCGGCCGGAATCGCCGTCCAGCGCTTTCCCGTGCACTATAGGCACATTGGCGTCGATGCGCACCAGGACGCGCCTACCTTCCAGTTGTTTAACTTCGGCAATTGAACGCAGACGCATAATATTCCTTATTTATTCGTAACTGCGCCCATATATATACGATACTTTTACCGCGCCTTTATGGCTATTCGGAATTATACCTGCGGCTATAAGTAGTTTTTCGTGTATAGGAAAGTTAGCCCGATTCCGGGCCTTTATCATTGTTTCGCCGCCGTTTCTATTTCCTGCTCCGCGCGGAGCCAGTCTTGAACTGCCTGGCCGCTACGGCGGCCGCCTCTCTCGTACAGCTCATAAGCCCGCTCCGCTATCTGCGCCGTCGGAGCAGCTTCCCGGGGCCGTGAAGTTCTGAGTAGGTTGCCGCTCTCCATACGGCCATACGTAATAGTTGCGTTTCTCAGTCTGTGCGCCAGCTCCGGGGTCAACGCGCCTTCCTTCAGGCGCCATTCCCAGTTCCCTTTCGCGATACCGGGGAAATTCATCCTCGCTTCCGACCCGAGTTCCAGCAGGTCCTGTGCGGGAATAATAGCTGTGCCGGCCTGCGATGCCAGCGCCTCACGGATAATGGCCCGGATAACTTCATGGTCATTTACTCCCAGCTGTCTTTGCAGGGCTTCGCGCTGCATAGCCGGCAACTTGCTATACCAGCCCGCCGTCGTGTCGTTGTCATGGGTTCCGGTATAGATCACCGATCCCGCCTGATGCTGTTCCGGCAAAACCGGAGCGTGCCCGAAAGCAGAGTCGAATTCGAATTGGAGCACCCGTGTGCCCGGGATCCGGAATTGTTCCATTAACGCTGCAACTTCGGGGGTTGTGGCGCCGAGGTTATCCGCTATCAGGGGCAATACCCCAAGGTCTTTATGAACGGCTTCAAAAAACGGAGCGCCGCCGCCAGGCTGATACTGACCGTTCATAGCCGTCCCGGCTTGCGAGGACACTTCATAGGTGCGGACAAAGCCGATAAAATGATCCAGGCGATTGACATCGAACCGGCTAAAAGCCGTCCGCAGGCGTTGTATCCACCAATTGTAATTCTGCTCTTGATGCGCTTCCCAGCGGTAAACGGGGACGCCCCACACCTGTCCTGTTTTGGAAAAGTAATCGGGAGGGACCCCCGCCACCACCACGGGCTTTCCGGCGGCATCAAGTTTGAAAAGCCCGGGATGAGCCCAGACATCGGCGCTTTGGTGCGATACGAACAGCGGGATATCGCCGATCAGGCGGATTCCTTTGGACGCGCAGTAAGCCCTTAACTCTTTCCACTGCACCGAGAACTGCCACTGGACGAACTGATGGTAGCGTATCTCATCGGAAAAATATTTCTGAGCGCGAACTACGGCATCCGGCTGGCGCGTCCGTAGCTCACGGTTCCACCGTGTCCAATCAGCGGTGCCCTCTTTTTCACGGATAGCGGAGAACAATGAATAATCATCAAGCCAGAAAGCCTCCGCGGAGGCAAATGCGTCAAGCCCTGATCGGCTGCCGGCGCGGTTGTTTTTCTTGAAGTGCTCAAAAGCTTTTTTTAACCAGAGCAGTTTCAGGCGTGCCGCCGCGGGATAGTCCGCTTTTTCCGCGCCTCCCGGACAGGGAAGCCCGGCCTCCCGGAGGTCAAGAAGCCCCTGCTCCACCAGCCGCTCGTGACTCACCAGGATAGGATTACCCGCGAAGGCGGAAAGTGACTGGTAAGGCGAATTTTCTCCCTCTGCCGGGCCGATGGGAAGCATCTGCCACCAACTCTGTCCGCTCTTACCCAGAAAATCCGCAAAGGCGGTTGCCGCGGGTCCCAGATCGCCTATGGGATAGCGGTTGAAAAGGGAGGTCGGATGGAGAAGTACTCCGGAGGTTCGTTGATCCATAAGGTTTATTATTCATCCTGCGAAAAGATCACCTATGGCCCGATACTGATCTTGCCGGAGCAGGGCAGCCCGTCTAATTCTCCCGCTTGGGGCTCTGGGGTAATCTGCGAAATCGGGGCTTATACGAAGCCATGTAGGGATGTTCGCCGCCGCGCACTTCGGCCACGCCGATATCGGGAGGTTTTAACGCCTCCAGCCAGGCCACAATTCCAGGTAAACGGAATTACATGGTTCGGGCTATAATGCCTGTGCAGCAACAGCGAAATGTTTAATCTTACCAGGAGTTAAAATGAACACGCGTTTTTTTGTAGCGGCTGGGGCGTTTCTTAAGCGGCTCGGCCGGATAACCGAAAGGCACCAGCGCCAGCGGCACCACGCTTTTGGGCAGCTTTAACAGGCTGGTAAAGCTCTTTATGCGGTCCGCCTGCGGATAGATCCCTGTCCAGACGCCGCCAAGTTTCAGCGCGTGCATGGCGAGCAGCATGTTCTCTATGGCCGCAGAGCAGTCCTCGACCCACATGCCCTTGTATTCTTCAAGCCTTGTATCGCCGCAAACCAAAATAGCGCAAGGGGCTTTTCCCACATAATCGCCTCCGGGGTGCACCGCCGCTATTCTTTCAAGCAGTTCTTTTTCTGTTACCACTACGAACTGCCACGCCTGCTCATTCCCGGCCGAAGGCGCATTCATGCCTGCTTCAAGTATTCTTCTAATTATTGAAACCGCGACTTTCTTTTCCGTCCAGGCCCTCACGCTCTGCCTGCTGTTTATAACCCTAAGCATTTCTGCCTCCCTTTTTCCGGCTTCATTAAGCAGGATGTTTCCCGCTTAAATCCCTTACAATGAAATAAATCACAAAGCTTATCACCGCCGCGAAGAAGCACCACACGGAAGTCAGGCATTTCATATAAAACACGGCGGAGACCATAAACGATAAACCCATTATAATGCCCAGAACATACATCCTTCTGATGCCGGAAACCAAAAGGGGGATCACGGTCACCGCGAAATACAGCGCCAGTCCGACTTTGTCGGACCCGGCGTGCAGATCGTTCTGATAGACAAGGTGCCTGTTGCTGATGTCCGCATGCACAGGGTAAAGAGCCAGGCCGTACAGATTAGACAGCGCGACGTACAGACCTGCAAGGAACAGCGCGGCCAGTATCTTTTTACGTGTTCTGTTCTCCTCCAGCAGTAAAACAGAAACCGGTATCATCGCGGGCCAGATAACCTGAGCCATAATAATGAATATCTGGGTGGTTATTGTTTGCAGCCTGAAATATCCCGGGTGCGTCAGAGTCAGCCATAAAACGCCTTCAGTGAATTGCTGTATAGCAAAGAATAGCGTAATACTGGCGAACACGACTTGCGAGGGCTTCTTAACTTTCTTAAGCGTAGCCGCGCCGACAGCCGTAAGCACCACGCCCGCCGTAAAACTCGCACCTGCGGAAAAACACATATTTTCTCCTCTGGGCCGCCTGCTGCAAATTATCACTGCCGGCCGCGATAGAATCCTGCCAGCCGGCAATGGTAATTAAGCGCTTTCGCCTTTAGGCGCTGAGTTATACCAACTCGCACTACTTAACCTTATGACAACTGCAGTTACAGCTATCGGCAGACTCCTGATTCTCAAGCTGCTTGGTTAAATGATTCCACGCGCTCTTAAGCTCGGCCGCCAAATGCTTCACTTCCTCAGCCCCTACTTTTTCCAGCTTCGCGTAGCGTGCTGAGACTTCGTCGACTATCTTGTAGTATTCCTGCTCATTGAGGTCCTTTATCTCTTCAACTTTTTCCAGGACTTCACCCTTCAGTTTGAGCATCCAGCCGGCTATTTTCCTGCGGTTCCGGTCGCCATTTTTCCCGTACAGGAAATAAGCCCCCAGCGCGGCGACAGCGGCCACTCCCATACTTGCCCCTATAATCTGTTCTGTTTTTGTCATTTTATTCTCCTTCCACGAAATTATCCCGGCCGAGAGCACGCTGACCAATGCCAATTATATTGCCATTGATTTACTTCCCCGGCTGCAGGACTTGCCCCAGAATCATGTATACACCATACCCTTTACGCGCCTTGGGAAGTTATTCGGAGTTATACGTGTGGGTTATGCGTAAGATTCCCGCTTCCCCAACCCTGCCGCATTCCATAGAGTCAGCCGTGAATACTACGCACAACCGCGCGTATAACTCCTGATTGCGCCAAAGACTCAGACAGAGTATTGTGTAAATGAGGGTAGTCTA
This sequence comes from Elusimicrobiota bacterium, assembly GCA_030651035.1. Lineage (GTDB taxonomy): Bacteria > Elusimicrobiota > Elusimicrobia > Elusimicrobiales > UBA9959 > UBA9959. Next base: position 12,589 of record JAUSCK010000030.1, on the reverse strand, counting down.
AACCAGGTAAGATTATAAAAAGCGGACAATATCCGTTTATATGCATTATTATATGCGCCTTCGCGCGGCGTGAGGGGACTTTATAAACTGGTAAAACCTATTAACGGGGTGATAAAAAATGAATACTGCTAAATTAAAGATATTGGCGATCGATGACGGGGAAGATAATTTGGCAGCTTTAAACTCCGCCGTGGCGCATGCCTTTCCTGGAGCCTGTTTTTTCTCCGCCACCAACGGCCCTAAGGGCATAGAACTAGCGTTGGCTGAAGATCCGGATATAATCCTGCTCGATATAGTCATGCCGGAAATGGATGGGTTTGAAGTATGCAGGCGGCTTAAGGCAGACACGCGCCTTAAACATATTCCGATAGTCTTTCTAACCGCCCTCAAACCCGACCAGGAAATATGCGCAAAAGCGTTTGAGGCCGGCGCTGAAGCGTTTATCTTAAAACCCCTGGAATTATGGGAATTAGCTGTCCAACTACGTGCCATGTTAAAGATTAAAGCCGCTAATATTTTACAGCGGGACGAACATGAGCTGCTGGGGGTCATGGTAGCGCAGCGCACCCGCGAACTTGCGGATGAACTTGCCGCCCGCGAGAAGGCGCTGGAATCGTCAAAGAAGAGCGAAGAACTGTTCAGGACCATATTTACCGAAGCGCCCATGGGTATCGCTTTAATCGATTCCCTGACCGGACATATTTATGAAGTGAATCGCATGTTTGCCTCTATCGTGGGGCGCACCATGGAGCAAATGCTGGATATTGATTGGATGAGCATAACTCATCCCGACGATGTTCAAAAAGACTTGGATAATATGGCGCTCTTGAATACCGGTAAGCAGCACGGATTCCAGATGGAAAAACGCTACCTCAAACCCGACGGCACAGTTGTCTGGGTTAATATGACGATCGCCCCGCTGAAGATCGGAGATAAAAGCAATCCGCGCCATCTCTGCCTGGTAGAGGACAAAACCGCCGCCAGGGCTGCGGGACAGGAAAAGTTAATACTCGAAGAACAGTTCCGCCAATCGCAAAAGATGGAGACGGCCGGAAGGTTGGCCGGGGGGATCGCGCATGATTTTAACAACATATTAGCTGCGATCCTGGCTTATAGCGAATTCTTGCTAAAAAGTCTGGACAAGACTGATCCCAGGCGCCTGGATGCGGAAGAAATAAGTAAGGCGGGATTGCGTGCCGCCGCGTTAACACGCCAGCTCCTGGCCTTCAGCCGTAAGCAGATCCTTCAGCCGAAAGTGCTGGATATAAATCTGATCATTCTGGGAGTCCAATCAATGCTTAAACGCCTCATCGGCGAAAATATTAAGCTGACAGCCGTTACCTGCACAATGCCCGCGCTTGTAAAAGCGGACCCGGGATATCTTGAACAGGTGCTTTTAAATCTCTGTGTTAACGCGCGCGACGCCATGCCGAAAGGCGGCAAGATCACTATTGAATCCTCCATCGTCCTTATGGATAAAGCAAGTATCCACCGTAACGGTACCATTGAGCCGGGCAATTATGTAATGCTGGCGGTCACCGACACGGGCTGCGGCATGAGCGCGGAAACCCAATCCCACATCTTCGAGCCATTCTTTACAACAAAGCCGCACGACAAAGGAACAGGCCTGGGTCTTTCCACTGTCCATGGAATTGTCAAACAAAGCGGCGGTCATATACTTGTTTATAGCGAAGAAGGGAATGGTGCGGTTTTTAAAGTCTATTTATCGCAGATTATAGGTGAAGCGGAAATAGATGAACAGCCTGTGGTTATTAAAAAATCGTTTACTGGGGACGGTACCGTTCTTGTGGTAGATGATGATATCTCGGTCCGGACTCCGGTCCGGCGCGCCCTGGTGCAGAATGGCTTCACTGTTCTTGAAGCCGCCAGTGCAGAGGAAGCTCTGGCTATCTGTAAACGGCACAAAAACCATATTAATCTCCTGCTGACGGATATGCTGTTGCCTAAAATGGATGGGCTTGAATTGGCCGGCCGCCTGAAAGCTATTCGCCCAGAAATAAAAGTAATTTTTATGTCGGGCTACACGGACCAAACCATTATTGAGAAAGGATTATTGGATTCGGAAAGAAACTTTATTCAGAAACCTTTCACATTCGACGTGCTCCTCCGGAAGACGCGTGAGGCCTTGTGTGCCCCCCCCCCCCCCCCCACGGTCCTCAAAAGCGGCTGAAGCGCGTGTAAGGGGCCGCCGTGGCCATACTGTGCGCCGCAACCAATAAAAATTAACATGCTTCGTGGGTTTTATGGCCCATGCCAATGTGGGCCGTATGCGGCCGTATGCCCCTGTCAGGGATGTGCAACTTATGATACACTAATAAAGCAGCCGGGAGCTATGCAGCGGGTGAGGGCATCTGGCGGGGTAAGGGGAAATAAAATGCCTAGAAGTATCCTTGTGGTCGACGACGATGCGACCATGCTCGGCGTCTATACGCGCCTGTTTACCGGAACAGGTTATTTAATTTCAAAAACTACCAGCTTTGCCGAGGCCGTGCGGCTTATAAATTCCAATAATTACGACCTGCTGATAACGGACCTGATGCTCGGGGACGGGCTGGGCACGGACCTGATAAATATTTTCGAGAGAAAACAGGCAGGCGCCAAGAGCCTGCTCGTGTCAGGCTCGGTTGCAATACTTCCCCCGGAGCAGATCCCGGATGTGTATTTCGAGAAACCTTTTAAAGTCGAAGTTTTTATGGCGGCAGTGACCAAGGCTTTGGCATAGGCGCGGATTGCACAGGCTGTTTAAAACCTCATGAGAAAACGGAAGGCATTATAAAAATACTGCCGGTTGAGGACAATGAACTGACAAGGCATGTTATAAAGGCCCATAACCCAGACAGCTGACCGGCGCAAGCAATACCGCCGGCAGCGCGCTGTCTATGAGCGCGTTCGCCATGGGCGAGAGTGTGGGCAGATTCACGCTTTTTGCGGAAGGAGAATGGTAAATATACTACCGGTTCCGGGAACGCTTTTTACAGTGACGCTCCCGCCGTGCGCCTCTACGATGCGGCGCACGATGGCAAGTCCGACTCCCAACCCCCCGACCTTGCGTGTTATGTAATCGCCGACCTGATAAAGACCGTCAAAAATAAGGCTTTGCTCCTGCGGCGGAATACCTTCCCCCGTATCTGCGAAAATAAAGGCGATTTGTTCCGGTTCATATCGGACCAGGACGCTGATAGATCCGCCCTTGCGGTTGAAGTTGATGGTGTTCAGCAATAACCGCGAGAACGCCGCTTTCATAAGTTCCGCATCCGCAAGCAGAGACCGTCTTTCGCCCTCTAAATTAATTTTAACCTGTAGTTCTCGCTCCTCACAAAGCGGCCGATAGTCGGCAAGAAGCCGTACCAGGCTAGGCCCGAGGTCTACGGCCGTTTTGGTGATTTGAAAGTCTTCATCCTGGGTTTTGGTGAAAAGCAACAGGTCCTCAACAGTGGCCTGCATCCGGTCCAGAGCGCTATCCAGTATCGTGTAGAGAGGCAGCCCTGAAGGCGAGATTTCATCCTTAATAGCTTCCGCAGACAAGCGGACGATGGTGACCGGGGTCCGCAGTTCATGACTTACACGCCCGATAAGGCCGGATTTGAGCCGTTCGAGTTTTTGAAGCACCGCGTAATCTTCGGCCAGCTTCTGGTAAAGAAGCTTCTGGTGTTTCAGCTCGCGCCTGAACCGGCGCATCCCCAGCAGCTTACTTACAACGGTTTGAAGCTGCGGCATAGAGAATGGTTTGATGAGATAGTCGGCGGCGCCGGTTTTAAGAGTAGAGATAGCCGTTTCCAAAGAGGGCTGTCCGGTCATGATGAGAATATCGGTTTGGGGCCAGCGGCTGCGCACCTCCTCGGTCAGATTCGCTCCGGCGCGCGGGTCGCTCATCTGCATGTCTGTGATAATGATATCAAAAGCGTCGCTGCGCAGCAGGACCAACGCTTCTTCAGGGCCGGACGCGGTCTCTACGGTTACGCCCGCGTCCGCAAGAGCCCGGCGGCATAGTTCGCGCATCGGAGCCTCGTCATCTACTATCAGGATTCGAACGGATTCGGGAATTTCAATGCCGCTTTTTCCCGCATCGGCCGCCGGCTTGTCTTTCAAAGTGATAGATTCCTGATTCATTGTGGTTCCCCATTCAGGACTTCCCTGACTTTCCGTAGGATACTATCCTCTTTCAGCGGTTTTTCCAGGAGCATCGTGCCCGGTTTCATAAGGTTTTGCCGGGTGAGAGTATTGTCGGTGTAACCGGACATAAAGATCACCTTCATCATGGGAAACAGGGCGTATCCCGCCCCGCCCTTAGCGGAAAATTCCAGCACGGTTATTTTCTTAAACGCATTAGTTTCGGCACATTTGATTATCTGCGCGGAAAGGTTCCTGTAGCCCTCGGCGCCGGCAGCTGCCGGTGAGGAGAGAAGGGCTAAGACGATAGCCAGCCCCGCAAAAAAACTTAATCTTTTGTTTTCCATATAATTTCCCCCGGCACATATAGCATACCGTGGCAAGTTACAGGAAACTTCCGGTCAGTTTCAAATCTTTTTCAAATATTAAGGAAGAGATATCTAACGGTAGCCGGGAACTGCGGAAAGCCGCCCAATTGCCTGTCAGCGTTAAACCGGTCTATTCAAATTTATAGCCGTGGCCGGTTACCCGCACCAGCCGGGCGGCAAGTTTGGGGCCGAGTTTCTTTCTTAATGAAGAAACATGGGTTTCAACCGTATGGGGGTTGTCATAGGTGGCCATGTCGTAGCCCCAGACCGTTTCCAACATATAAGGCAACCCGAGTATCCGCCCCTTTTTTTCCAGCATCAGCGTAAGCAGGTCGAATTCCTTGCGGGTCAGGGCCACCGGCTTGCCGCCTAATTTCACGGTGCGCGCAGCGGGATCCAGCTCAAGCCCCTGCTCCCGTATCTTGCTGGCGGCGGGGCCGGAACATGCGCCGTAGCGCCGCAGCACGGCGGTTATCTTTGCGGCCAGCACGGAAAAAGGGAAAGGCTTGGTAAGGTAGTCATCCGCACCCTTGTCGTAGCCCTCCACAATATCGGACTCCTCGGTCTTGCCGCCTGAAATTATTATTACCGGTATGGCGGCGGTCTCGGCCGAGCATTTAATGGCCTTGCACAAGCCGAAGCCGTCCAGCCCCGGCAGCCCGGCATCCGCCACCACCAGGTCCGGCTTTGAGTCGCGCGCGATCATCACCGCCTCGGAACCGTTGTCGGTAAAGATAACGGAAAAACCGCGGTTCTCAAGGTAACGCCGCATAACATCCAGCATTTTGAGGTCATCTTCAACTAAAAGTATCTTTTTAGGCATAGCCGGTTTCTCTCACTTCCACAACGACCCGCAACCAGCAACTCCCCTTACGCTTTCGCCTTGTCGGCGGGGGCGGCCAGGACCTCGCGCAGCTTCAGCAGTACCGCCTCCACCGTGAACGGCTTGTAGATGAAGGCGATTCCCGGCTCAAGCACGCCATGTTTAACAATGGCATCGTCGGTATAGCCGGACATATATATTGTCCGGCCAATCAGTTTGCGGCGCGCCAGCTCAAGCGCAAGCTCACGGCCGCTCATGCCGGGCATTACCACATCGGTCATAAGCAGGTCCACTGGCTTGTCGCGCTCTTCCATAAGCTTAAGGGCCGCCTGGCCGTCGGCGGCAACAAGGACAGTATAGCCTCCTGAGCGCAAAACCCGCTCGCCAAGGCGGCGCAGGCTTTCTTCATCCTCCACGAACAGAACGGTCTCGTGACCTTTTACCGGTGTATCCTCAACTTTATCCTTATCCTGCAATGGAGTTTCCGTAAACGGCAGGTAAACCGTGAAAACAGAACCTTTACCCGGCTCGCTTTCAACCTCTATCTCGCCGTGGCTCTGCTTTACTATGCCGAAAACAGTGGCAAGCCCGAGCCCCGTGCCCTTACCCTGCTCCTTTGTGGTAAAGAACGGCTCAAAAATGCGGCCTTTAACCTCCTCGTTCATGCCGGTACCGGTGTCGCCTATACTTAAACATACCAACGGCCCCATGGGTAAGTCCGGGCGCGCTGTAAAGAATTCTTCAGGCGGGCGAATTATTTCCGTCTTAAGCGTTATGATGCCGCCGCCAACCATGGCGTCACGCGCATTCAAGACCAGGTTCATTATAACCTGCTCTATCTGCCCGGGGTCCACGTTGGCAGGACACGGCGCCGGGTGAAGCTTTACCGCCAGTTTTATGTCTTCACTTATAATGCGCTTTAACATCCTGGTCATGCCGCCCATCAGCCCGTTTATGTCCACCACCCGGGGCGCCATTAGCTGGCGCCGGCTGAAGGCCAGCAATTGGTGGGTAAGCGCGGAAGCGCGGTCGGAGGCGGCTATAACCTCTTTCGCGTCCGCCAGCCGGGAATCGCCCGGCGCAAACTTTTTGGCTATAAACCCGGTGTAGCACTTTCTGGCGGTAAGGATGTTGTTGAAATCGTGCGCGATCCCGCCGGCCAGCAGCCCCACCGCTTCCATTTTCTGGGACTGTGAAAACTTTTCCTCAACCTGCGAATGGATGATATTCCCGGCTATTACATCCGCGGCGGCTTTTACGAACTGCTTCTGGCTTTCCGTAAGCACGCCCCCTTCTTTCAGGTATAGGTGGAGCACCCCCAGAAGTTTACCTTCGGCCATTATGGGTGTGCAATAATGGCCATGCGGTTTAATCCCTTCGCAAGTTATGTGGTGGTCCGGGCCCACGCTTCCGCGAGTTACAACCTGGCCGGTGGCGGCCGCCTGCCCGCACAGGCAACGCCCGAAAGGCACCTTGGCGCAGGCGGACAGCAGGTGGGGCGGCAGCCCAAGGTGGGCAGTCAAAATCAGCTCCCGCCCGTACGGAGCCGTGAGAAAAACGGCGCCTTTTGCCTCGACAGAAAGCCACGGGCCGGCCACCAGGGCCGCAAGATGGCTGTTCAATTTATCCCGCAGCGGGACATTCGCAAGCGACCGCCGAAGCATGGCGTTGAGCAGTCCCTGCATCTCATAAGTCTCGCGGGAATCGGCCTCGGCCTTCCTGCGCCCGGTGATGTCGCGCGAGATCTCGAGCAATAGATGCTTGCCGCCGACCGCCATCTCCCCCACCGAGACTTCCATATCGAAGGTTGAGCCGTCCTTGCGCCGGTGCCGCACCTCGAAGACCGCGCCCTTGGCAGCCTGTATCCGGCCGACCCGCTTCTTGATCGAAGATTCCGGAGCATCCTGGTCAAGAAAAGAAATAGGCTTCCCAAGAAGTTCTTCGCGCGAGTAGCCGTGCATCCGCAGGGCCGCGGCATTGGCATCCCGTATTACCGGGATCCCGGCCGGATTCAGTTCCATCAGCAGGATGGAGTCGCGTGCCTGGTCAAAGAGCGTCCGGTACCTGGTTTCGCTTTCTGAAATCTCTGGAGACGCAGTTGTCCCGGCATCGCCCGGAGATTTTGCAGCTTCCATTTTAGTGTTTTTCCCAGCTGTCATATTTATCTCACGTTACGACAAAAACTTTATTATTGCCCATCTCCATAAAACCGTATATGCAAACTTACAAATCTGCGGCAGTCAGCCTTGGGCTTATTGTGTCATTTATGCTTTCCCCCCAATGTTTAATGTACTCTTTCCGCGCCTTTAATCGCTATACGGAGTTATACGCGCCGCTATAGGTAAGACTCCTCTTGAGCCAGTAAGCTTAAATCGTATAAGAATGCGCCAAGACAGTGTTTCCATGACGTGCCCGTGTCATTTCCGGCAAAATGGCCTTTTCAAATTCGCGCTTGCAAAGGCATATCTTTATATTGACAAAAGGCACACAACATGATATAATTACGGAAGATGAAACCCTTTGAGTGGAATGACGGGAAAAATGAGAAGCTGAAAGAAGAACGGGGGATATCTTTTGAGGATATCCTTTATTACATCGAGAAAGGGGAAATATTAGATCTTGTTCCCCACCCGCTTCAAGCTAAATATCCCGGTCAGAAGATGTTTATTGTTGCTATAGAGAATTATGCGTATTTGGTTCCTTTTATCGAGACTGAAGATAGTGTGTTTTTAAAAACAATCATACCCAGTCGCAAAGCAACAAAGAAATATCTGAAGAGGTGACATATATGAAGATAAACGACGAAGATAAAAAGATTCTTGGAGCCTATGAAGCCGGCAATTCCAAATCCGTTCCGAATGTTAAAAAAGAACTTGCCCGCTATAGGGACTATGCAAAATCCACTTTGCTGAAGAATAAAAGAATTAACATCAGAATATCGGAGAAGGATTTAGTGCATATTCAGAGGAAGGCGATAGAAGAAGGCCTGCCATATCAGACGCTAATTTCCAGCGTGATCCATAAATATGTTTCCGGCGCGTTGTCGCCCCGGCACTGACCCGGCAACCCGGCAGCGCGGTCGTGCCCGTGTTATTTGCAGCTTAAAAGCGCCAGCCTAAAACACTAAGCCAATCCGATACGCTCCCAGTGTTGCAGAAGTTCAACCTGGCTTCCCCCCCCCTCGTAGTGGGATTTCTCTGCTTATTGTTTGAGTGTCGCAAAAGTAGCACGTCATTTACTAATGGTCAGTTGCCACCCTGACCCGCAGCCACTTTATAAAAAACTTATACTCCCGGCAACTCGGGCTCAGCTTCCTTTCTCTTTACTGTCCAGGGTTTGTCAGAGGGAGGCTTGCCGACCTCCAGGTCGGCAACCGCGTTAAGGACAACGCGCCTTAAATTATCCACGTCGAACGGTTTTGTGATGTAACCGGTCGCGCCCATAGTGAGCGTCTGCATCACAACGGTAAGGTCCTCAACTCCCGTAAGCATCCAGATTATGGTGGGGATACCCGTTGCTTTTATGAGCTTAAGCGTCTCGACCCCGCTTATCCCGGGCATGTCGATGTCGAGGAACACCAGATCCGGCCGCTCGGTTTTTATGAGTTCGATAGCGCCCAGCCCTTCAGCCGCGGTGAAAACGGCATACTCCGCGGCGAACGCCGCCTTGAACGCAAAGCGGATATTGTCCGAATCGTCCACTATCAGTATTTTATGCTGCATGCCATCCTCCGGAAGACGGGCCTATTCCGCGCTTTTTTCGTCACAGCGGGTGGCGGGGTTCCCTGCTACTTCAGCTCTTTGCTGAGATGCTTCCAGGAGTCCTTGAGCTCCTTCGTCAGATGCTTCAGTTCAGCCGCGCCGACCCTCTCCAGTTTCGCGTAGCGCGCCGAGACTTCGTCCACGATCCGGTAGTACTCTTCCTCGTTCAGCTCTTTTATATCTTCCACTTTTTCCAGGATCTCGCCCTTCATCTTGAGTATCCACCCGGATATCATCTTTCGGTTTTTCGCGCCGCGCTCGCCGTAAAGGAAATAAGTTCCCAAAGCCGCGAGGGCGGCCACCCCGATGCCTGCCCCGACCATCTTGTTTGTTTTTGTCATTTTGTCTCCTTGTAAAACCACCGTATTGTTAGAATAAAAGAAAGGCTTCTCCCGCATATTTATACCACGGCCTCGGCTGTACAGCCCTGGAGGGAGGCGCCGCGTTCCTATTGATATAATACCCTTTCCGCACCTTTAACTCTATGCGGAGTTATACCCGGCAAGGAGGGTAAAATTACGCAGAGCAACATATGGAATGATCGGGAACCTGACCGACATACGGTTCGCATGGCAAGATTGTTAATGTCAGACTGGAACGGGCTTCCCCGCGCATACCGGGGGGGGCAGAGGAACCATCTCTGCCTCTTTGCCGCATCTTTTAAGGCTGTTATTCATGTGCTCCCGTTCATCGAGCGCTATCCTGCGGAAAACATCTCCCCATGTCTTAAGAGCTCTATGATCCTTTAACAGAGATGAGACCGCAGGCTGCTCATCAAGTTCAGGGTGTTTTCTTACGAATGACATGTATTCATGTTCTGCGTGGTCCTCAAAATCAGCATTTAGCCTGAATGCAGCCTGAATATCCAGCAGGGCCAGAAACCTGCTGAAAATATTGTATTGGAATGCCGCAACAGGAAGAACAAATATATCCTTGAACCAGTTAAGCGTTATTCCCTCCTGTATGATCTTCTCGTTTATAACCTGCAGGTGCCAGAATTCATTATCTTGTGCCTCTCGGCCCCAGCCTATTATATCTTCGGCCTCGGCGACAGCCGGTTTTTCAGAAAAACACGTGTTCATCCTGTGGTATTGCCTTATCTCCCATGCCTGATAGGGAACCCGGGCGAGAATTTCCAGGAGACGCGCCTTGCCAAGAGTCAACTCTTTGCCATAGAAAATATCCATCGCCCGGAACAAAAGCCTGGCCAGAACACCATAGGCTCTGACAGGCCTTGTGAGCGTTGCTTCCTGTTCTTTTTTAAGGTCGATATTCATTATTAAGTTCTCCATAATCACGCACTACATATAACAGCCGCAGGCTTCATTGATAGATATTACCCGATTTTTCTTCACCAACCACGCACTTTTCCCAAAGGGCTGAAGCACGAGGCTTAGGGAAGGCGAGCGCTGCAACTGTTCTGTTTATCATAACTTGATCCTTGTTCAGCTGTCAGACTTTTGCGAATTCGGCGAGCTGTACCCCCAGCGCCCCGGCCACGCCCGCGCCGTAGGCGGGGTCGGCTTTCTGGCAGTTGCCGATATGGCGCTGCTTGATCTCCGGGGGGGCGTCGCCCAGCGCGCGGGCCGTGTTCTCGAACAGCACCTGCTGCTGCGCCGGGCTCATCAGCCGGAACAGTTTGCCGGGCTGCGTGTAATAGTCAGTATCTTCGCGGTGGTTCCAGTGGTCCGCGGCCCCCTCCAGGCTAAGCGGAGGCTCAGCGAAATCAGGCTGGTCCTTCCACTCGCCATAGCTGTTGGGCTCGTAACCGAGCGTACTGCCGTGGTTCCCGTCCGTCCGCATGGCCCCGTCGCGGTGGTAGCTGTGGAAAGGGCAGCGCGCGGCGTTCACCGGGATAAGGTGGTGGTTCACGCCCAGGCGGTAGCGCTGCGCGTCGCCGTAGGAAAAAAGCCGCCCCTGAAGCATCTTGTCGGGAGAAAAGCCTATGCCGGGCACGATATTGGCCGGGTTGAACGCCGCCTGCTCCACCTCGGCGAAATAGTTTTCCGGGTTATTGTTAAGCTCCATCACGCCTACCTCCAGCAGCGGGTACTCTTTATGGAACCAGACCTTGGTCAGGTCGAAGGGATGATAGGGCAGCTTGGCCGCGTCCTTTTCCGGCATGACCTGTATATACATGGTCCACTTCGGGAAGTCCTTGCGCTCTATGCTCTCGTAGAGATCGCGCTGGTTGCTTTCGCGGTCCCTGCCCACCAGCGCCTCTGCCTCCTGGTCGGTGATGTTCTTTATGCCCTGCTGCGTCTTGAAGTGGAACTTCACCCAGTACCTTTCGTTCTTTGCGTTTATAAAGCTGAAAGTATGGCTGCCGAAGCCGTGCATGTGCCGGAAGGAATACGGGATGCCGCGGTCGCTCATGATGATGGTGACCTGGTGCAGCGCCTCGGGCAGCGAGCTCCAGAAATCCCAGTTGTTCTTAGCGCTGCGCAGATTGGTGCGCGGGTCGCGCTTTATGGCATGGTTCAGATCCGGGAACTTAAGCGGGTCGCGCATGAAGAACACCGGGGTATTGTTGCCCACCAGGTCCCAGTTCCCCTCTTCGGTGTAGTACTTCATGGCGAAGCCGCGTATATCCCTCTCGGCGTCGGCCGCGCCGCGCTCGCCGGCCACGGTGGAAAAGCGCGCGAACATCCCGGTCTTCTTACCCACGCTTGAGAAAATTTTAGCCTTGGTGTAGCGGGTTATGTCTTTGGTCACGGTGAAAGTGCCGTAAGCCCCGGAGCCTTTGGCGTGCATACGCCGCTCCGGTATCACCTCGCGGTCGAAGTGCCCGAGTTTTTCAAGGTACCAGATATCCTGCAGCAGCGCGGGCCCCCGCTTCCCCGCCGTCATTATATTCTGGTTGTCCGCCACAGGCGCGCCCGCGTTCGTTGTTAGTTTCTTATTTTCCATTATGTCCCCCTGTTTTCCTAAATCCTTTCTGCCCCGTTATATTCGCGGCGCAGCGCAATGCATAGCGTGGAATATTGGCGTAGCTGCGCAAGAGTTGCCAGGCTTAACCGGGTTCCTTTATACGATACTTTTCCCGCATATTTGGCCGCAATATGGATTTATACCCGCAACTATCGGTAATATTACTTAGAGGACACGCATATACGTTTCTTCCGGCTATCACCGGGCAGCAGCCTGGGGGATATATTTTGAATAATGCAGATCCGTGCCGTTTTTGTAGCCGGCAGAGTAGCGTCTCGCGATCATGTCAACAAGCGGGTCGGTGGCGCCGTTCAGGAAGGTATAGCTCACATTATCTTCAAGATGATGCCTGGCATGGCGCCGTTTCGGCAATAACAACCCGGTGCGCGCCAGGAAACCCGCGACCGGAGAATTGGAGTTATGGGCCAGGTAATGCGAGACTTCCGCCACGGACGACAGCATCCCCGTATAGACCAGCGTATACAACAACACAGGATTGAGCCCCGGCAGGAAGCATAAAATCACTATTGCGCAAAGCTAGGGGACCAGCCAGACTTTTGAACCTGTTTCAAGAA
>JAUSCK010000016.1 GCA_030651035.1 Elusimicrobiota bacterium | reverse complement strand
CGGCGAGCATGGGCGGCCGCGCCGCGTGGCCGCCCGTGCGGCTTCTCGCGGTGCTGTGGAGCGGTGCGGGGCCGCGCTGCGTGGCCTCGCCCGCGACAGCTTCGTGGGGACTGGGGAGGCCGCATAGTGGCCGGCAAGCGGCCACCCCGCGGCCGGGACAGGGAAAGGGAGTGGGAGCCAGGAGAGAGGGAACGGGACCAGGATCAGGGATTGGGATAGAGGGATTTAAGGAACTGGAAGACTGTCTGGTTTAATCGATTCAAAAGGTCAGCCGAATGTAATGATGTGCACAAGTCTGGCGGCCCGGCCCGCGGCGGGCGGGGCCGGTTTTTCTGGTTTCTGCATTTTATCGCTCATTCTTTTAGTCGCGAAAGGATCTGCTCTGCTTCCGCAATAAATTTGCTCAATTCAGCTTCATTAACAGAGTTATTCTGTTTGCGGTACATATCGCGATATGCTGCTATGGCTTCCGGCCTGTTTCCCTGTATAGCTAGGGCATAGGCATAGAAATAGTTGATGTTGTGCCAATTCGGGTCGATTTTCTCGAATTCGTGGAAAGCTTTAATTGATTTTTCAGCCCAGGCTTCCGCGCTGTTCTTGTCATTAAGTTCCAGTAGGCATTTCTTGGCCATGGCCGAGGCCCCAACGCACATGGAGTAATATCCGCGCTGTTCTCCAGCCGCTACCCGCTCCTCTCCTAACTGGTACTGCTGGTCGTGGAGTTTGTGAAACCAGAAATACTCGTTCTTAGCATGGGAGCTGAATTCAAACTGCGGCAGATCTTTATGCTCGTAAACCTCTTTGATCAGGCTTTTGGCAGTTTCACGAAGTTCTGTCCTCATTTCTTCCGGCAGTGAAATGTCGTCAGAAAAGTCACCGGCCATTGCTGCGTATAGATACTTGGCCAGGATGGTGCCTGGGTGAGCCGCATAGAATTCTTTCGCCTGGTCATAGGCTTCTCGCATCTTCCCGCTGTTATAAACAGCCAGCAGGTGCTGCCGAAAAGTCCGTTCCTCCGGAGTGAGCATAATGGTGTGCGCTTTATTCTCTGTCATACTTTGTATATGGTAACAAACATTTTACGGCGGTGACTGCGCTTTACATTCACCCGGTCGCTACGATAGGGAAGATAACATGCTTTTGATGCGTTCAACACGGCCGGGGGTGCCGGCTGGCGAGCGCAGGTTTCCTTCTAGACTTTCAAGGAATCTCTCGTCGCGCAGGAACGCGCTGAACTTCTCTGCCAAGTGCTTCTTCACTTTGGTCGGCGCACTTGATATTTCCGCCGACGCCGTTTCCGAACCGTCGAGCACGGTGATTATATCTTCCATGTCCGGGCTGGTCAGGAAATCCCCGTGGCCCCTATCGGAGAAGGCCTCAATCTTGGAAGCCAGGAAGTAGGGCAGCGAAAAGATGCGCACCTGTTCTCCTCTTGGGAGTTTCACTGTTATCGAGTGCTCGTATCCGTCAGGATACCAACTGTTCTTAAAATTCAGCACGGTGCCTTCGGTAGGCATTATGTCGGCGGTGAGCCCTTTATAGCTCCAGCGGCAGATAGGGGCGTTCTCACCCGTTACGTGACGGAAACCTAGTTTCTCAAGCTCGCCTTCGAGTTTATAGTATTGGCCGCGTGTAAGTACCTGTATCACGCAGTCCACGTCTTCGGTGGGACGCACGGTGCCGGCGCCGGGGTCGGAGAGGTAAAGTGAAACCGTGCTGCCGCCCACAAAGACGACCTTGTCTTTGAGGGGGCCAAGGCCTTTGGCTATATGGGCCAGCATGTCAAGGCTGTTCATTTTCCGGCCTTCCCGAGGCGCATCTCAAGTTCCCGCACGGCCATGGCCTGCTCGCGGGCGCGGCCCGCCCTGACGGCGTCCACGAGCGCAAGCAGTTCATATAGGGCCTTGTCCTTTTCTGCCGCCAGAGGGACTTTATCGTAAAGGGGCTCTATGGATTGTCCGCGGACCCGCCCGGCATCATAGGGCCAGACATAACTGTCGTCCGCTGACGCTACGATGCGCCCTGCAAGCGGGGCGGCGGAGTGAGCCGTGGGCATGCCCCTGGAAATAGGGCCGGGTCTTGCCGGGAAGATGTATTTGAGACCGTGCACCAGGAATTCCAGCAGTGCCACCTTCATGACCTTCTTCTTGGCTGAATCAAGGAAGCCTGCCGTGCGGCAGCGGTTCAGCGAGAAACTGATCTCTGTCTGGGACAAACCCAGCGACGCTACCAGGTCGATATGGCGCCACTTCCTGTCGCCCAGCGATACGAGTTTCAGTAGGATGGCGATATCCTGTGGTTTGATGCCGTTGAAGGATCTCATGCTCATAGTATAGCAGACAATATTGCATATTGCAATATGCAATATGCGGAAGGTAACAAATTTGTAGGTGTGCCTACTAATTTGTAGAAGGCACCGATACTTGACGACAAAATCCTGTGTTCATCATAGAGTCTTGCAAATTACTCAATTGATTGAGTAATTTGTAAATGCCAAGCAGTTCGCTGTTTCCCCTCTCCCCACGGGGGCTACATAAAAGTAACAAAAAAGCCCGCCAGGGCGAGCGAACAGCGGGTGGAGCGAAGCGACACAATTCAGCGATCAGGCCTGGGCGGGTTTTTAATAAACCAAGGTGCCCCCGTTTAAATTCTCTCCCCCGGTGGCCATAATTTAAAAATAAGAAAAAAATAAATGCGGGGATGTACGGGCCGCAGAAGCGGACCGGGAGCGGCCCGGCCAAGGCCCACGTTTATTGGGCCGGCTGGCCGCGCAGAAGGAGGTTGTTATAAGATGCAGCCTACCGGCGGAGCAAGAGCGAAGGCGCGTAGTGCCGAGCCTTGCGAACCCGCTTCCTAGCGGCAAGGAGCAGTGCGGGGCCGCGCTGCGTGGCCACGCCTGCGACGACATCTCGCGGATAAGATCGGCCTACCGCTTCCAAAGACGATAGGGGAGCCGCATAGTGGCCGGCAAGCGGCCACCCTGCGGCGAGCGAGCGGAGCGAAGGCGCGTAGTGCCGAGCCCGCGAGCGGCTTCTCGCGGCATCATCGAGCGATCTAGGCGCTAG
>JAUSCK010000318.1 GCA_030651035.1 Elusimicrobiota bacterium | reverse complement strand
GGAATACTTCTCCCGCAGGGTCCTGGACCCGTCCGGAACTTTCTTCCCTCTGTTTTCTTTGAAGCCCATTTTGTTATTTTGTGCCCTGCGTCCGCAGGCCGGCCACTTCCGCGAGCATTTTGCGCTTGACGGTTTCCAGCTCCGACGACTTCGCCTCGTATTCCCTGGCAAGCTCGGCGGTGGAAGCGGCTACCGTCGCGGCCTTCACGCGGAGCTCTTCCTCCACGGCCCTGGCGCCGGCTTCCCTGTCCTGGAACTCATCGATAAACCTCTTGTGCAACTCGATGAGCTTTGCTTCCTTCTGGGCGTAAAGGCTGTCGATGCCGGCCGACCTGGCGCGCAGGTCCTCGAGCAGCGCCAGGTGTCTTTTCTCGAATTCGGCGTGATAGCCTTTCTGTTCGGCCTCCAGCGCCGTGTGCCTGCGGGTCCAGACCTCCTCCAGCTCACGCTCTTTTTCTTCGATCCCGGCGAGCATGCTTTCCATTTTCCTGGACCGCTCCGCGTCTTTCTGGGCTTCCGCTTTAAGGTGTTTTTCCGTGGCGAGCACCAGGTTTTCTTCCAGCGCGGCGTTTTCCTTTAAAACTTTATCCAGGTGCTCTTTAGCGCTTTTAAGTTCCGCCCTCAAAGAGGCGGCGCGGGCGCTTTCTTCTTTAAGCTGTGCCTCGATCTCCGGGATCTCCGCCTCGCAGCGCGTTATGGCCAGCGCGGCGTTCTGTTCGCTTTCCCTCAGCAGAACTTCCTGGGCGGCGATACGCTCACGGAGCGGCTGCGCCTGGGCGCGCGCGTTCTCTTCCAGCCGCGCGCACTTTTGCTCGCGGGCCGCCAGTTCCGACCGCCACTTTTCCAATTCCGGACCTTTTTTATCCCATTCCGCAAGACGTTCAAGGCAGGCCGATTTTTCCATTTCGGCCAGCTTGCATTTCTGCCGGGCCTCCGCGATGGCCTCGTTCGAAGATTCCGCCGCGCTTTCCAGGCCTTCGGCCGACTTCCTCGCCGCGGCCAGCTGCGCCAGCAGGTCCTCGGCTTTCAGCCGCCACTTTTCGGCATCGTGCTTTTCCTGCCGCAGCCCGTCCTCAAGAACGGCTATCCGCTCACGGAGCGGCTGCGCTTCGGTGCGCGAGTTCTCTTCCAGCCGCGCGCACTTTTCCTCGCGGGCCGCCAGTTCCAGGCGCCACTTTTCGAATTCCGGGCCCTTTTTATGCCATTCCTCAAGACGTTTAAGGCTGGCTGATTTTTCCATTTCGGCCAGCTTGCATTTCTGCCTGGCTTCCGCGATCTCCGCGTTCAGAGTCTCCGCCGCGCTTTCCAGGTCTTCAGCGGTCTTCCTCGCCCCGGTCAGCTGGGCCAGCGAATCCTCGGCCTTCGCCCGCCACTTCGCGGCCTCGTGCTTTTCCTGCCGCAGCCCGTCCTCCAGGGCGGCAATACGCTCGCGGAGCGGCTGCGCTTCGGTGCGCGCGTTCTCTTCTATCCGCGCGCACTTTTCCTCGCGGGCCGCCAGTTCCGACCGCCACTTTTCCAATTCCGGACCTTTTTTGTCCCATTCCTCAAGACGTTTAAAGAAGGCCGCGTTCTCCATTTCGGCCAGCTTGCATTTCTGCCGGATTTCCGCGGCGGCCTCCTTGGAGGATTCCAGCGCGTCTTCCAGCTCTTCGACCGCCTTCTTCGCCCCAGCCAGCTGCGCCTGGGAATCTTCGGCCTTCAGCCGCCACTTCCCGCATTCGGCGGCCAAAATTGTTTTTTCTTTCCGGAAAGCCCCCTCGGAAACCGCCCTCTCGTGCGCGGACGAAGCCACAAGTTCTTCAACAGCGCTCTTCCGCTCTTCCTCTATCTGCGCCTTTAGATTTTTTTCGGCCTCGGAAACCGCCTTCTCCCTGAGCGCGGCTTTTTCCTCGCGGCTGCTGAGGAGTTCGGCTTTTCCGGCGTACTCCCGCTCCAGCTCGGCCAGGCGCGCCGAGGCCAGCTCTTTCACACCTGCGGCCAGCCTTTCCTTTTCCAGGCCCAGCTCGATCCCGGCTTTTTCAAGGGAAACTTCCAGCGCAGCCAGGTCGTGCTTCTTTTTTACCAGCTCGGTCACTTCCATTTCCCCGGCGCGCCGCATCGCTTCCGGGCGCATCAGGAACTTGTGCTCCAGCTCGGTGTACTGGGCTTTTATTTTTTCCAGCTCCGCCCCGCGGACGTCATACCGGTATTTCAGGTGCTCCAGCTCAGAGGCGTAGCGCGACAGCGTGGTCTTGATCAGGCTTATGTCCTCGTCCTTCTGGTGCCAGTCGGGGTGTTCCAGTGCGTGGACACGCTCTATGATCCCGTGTATGGGCTCTACGGCTTTTTCAAACCCGTACTCGCCGGATCTTTTATCGTTTTTCGGGTCCTGCATAATTATTGCTCCCTGCGGCCGGTTTTGCGCCCGGTTTCCGGCGGCGGCGCGAGATAGTACCCCATTTTCGAGACAGTTTCTATCATTTTACCATACCTGCCCAGCGCTTTGCGCAGGCGGCTTACCACCGTATCCACTGCCCGGATATCGGCCGAGCTTGCGGAATGCCAGATATTGTTGAGCAGGTAGTTCCGGCTCAGAACCCGGCCGGCTTTAAGCATCAGTATTTCCAGCACGGCGAATTCCAGCGGCCGCAAAGTCACCCTCTCCCCGTCAACAAGGCAGCGCCTCTGGCTGGGGTCGATCTCGATATTGCCCACTGAAAGCGGCCCGCCCCAGTGCTCCATGGCCTCATACCGGCGGCGCAGCACGGCCCGGACGCGCACCCGCAGTTCCCGTATATCGAACGGTTTCTGCAGGTAGTCGTCCACGCCAAGGCCGAAAGCCGCGGCCAGCGACTCCTTCGTTTTGTTCATGGAGATGAAGATCACCGGGAGGTCCCTGCCGTATACGGTTTCCCGTATTACGCGCAGCAGCTCCATCCCGGGCATGTCGGGCAGGTCAGAATCAAGCAGCAGGAGATTGGCGGAGCCGGAGCGGAGCCTTTCAAGCAGTTGGTGGGCTGTGCCGAAGCATTCGGCGGTGAACTCGTCACCCAACTGCTGCATATTTTTTATGGCTTCGGCATTACCGGCCAAGCATAGGTTATACGCCATACCAAAGATTATAGCAAACCGTGACAAATTCCTGACAAGTAAATGTCACATGAGTGACAAGTTATTGCAAAATCCATCTTGTAGACTATTTACATTAAGGACCGCGATTAACTCAGGAGACTATATGTATAAATTACTGATCATCGAAGACGAACCGATAATGGCGAAAGTGTTGAAACGTATGTTTACCTCGGAAAAGTACGAAGTAACGAATACTAATACTGCCGGCGAAGGATTTGAAGCGTGCCTTAAAGAACTGCCGGACCTGGTGCTGATGGACGTCCACCTGCCCGACGGCAACGGCCTGGACCTGTGCCGCAAGATGAAAGAGACTCCGCGCATAAAGCACATCCCCATAATAATAATGACCGGCGAAGCAACTTCGGTCGACTGCAAGATGATGGGGCTGGAATCCGGCGCCGAAGATTATGTGCTCAAACCTTTCATCTCCGAAGAGCTGATAGCCCGCGTGGCCGGGATCCTTAAACGCAGCTTTAACATGAGAGATTAGACTTTATGAAAAAGGCCGCTTTGATCCTCCTCGCGCTTTCGCTCGCCGCCAACTGGCAGCGGGCCGAAGCCGTCGGGGGGATGAGCGGCGGTTCCATGTCGGTGGCGCGCTGGGCCGGCAATTCACAGGGGCAGGTAAGCTCGGCCGGCGGCTTCTCGCTGAACACTTCCATAGGCGAAGCGGCATTCTCAAGCGTCTCGGCCGGCGGCTACTCCGTCGACCCCGGCTACATCAAGCTGGCGGCGCAGCCCGGCAGCGTGGTCTCGATAACGGCCGTCACAAAAAGCACCGGCACGCTGGAGCTGGCCTGGCTGGCCCCCGGGGCGGACGGCTTCCTGGGCGGCGTGCCCAACGGGCTTTACCGCCTGGATTATTCCAGCGATCCCGCCCACTCTTTCAAACCTACCGTCTTCAAAACCGAATTTTCCACCTCGGTAGTGCCGGGCGACGCGCAGCAGCTTAACATTGCGGGCCTTGTGCCCAACACCACTTATTACGCGAAGATCTACCTGGGCGACGCCGGGAAAGTGATAGCCGGGAACTCCGCCCTGGGCGCCGAATCCACGCTCTCGGACCTGCCCGTTAACCCGGTGTTCTATTCCGTCACGCCCTGCAATGTGACCATACGGTGGACGCTGCCCCCGAACGGCGCGGAGGGCTACAGGACCGACAGCTCCACCACGAGCTTCGGCATACTTTCCCCCGGCGGCGATGTCAGGACCGTTTCCACGCCTAACGGCCTTCAGGTCAGCCTTTCGATAAACGGCCTCGCCGCCGCGACCCAATATTATTTCAGGGTGGCCAGCCTGAACTGGCAGGGAGACAGGAATTTCACCACGCTCATAGCCACCACCACCGCCGCTGGCACCTGCATGCCGCCCGTGACGGGCCTCGCCGCGGCGGGGAACGCGCTTTCCCGCGCGGTCACCCTTACCTGGGTAAACCCGGATTCTTATTCCCCGGAGGGCGTGGTCGTAATGCTCAGCACCAGCCCCGATTCCGCCCAGGTCGCGAACGGCACGGAACTGACCGCCGGCCAGATACTCGCTGACGGCTCCGTAGTTAAATCCACGGGAGTGGCGGTTTCAATGCGCGATACCGGCCTCACGCTGGACACCACTTTCTTCTACCACCTGATGACCAAGTTCGCGGGGGCGATCTACTCGGTGGGCGTTTCCACAAGCGTATTCCTCGACCTCCCCCCCATGGCGCCGGCCGGCCTGACGGCCGTAATGAACCCCGGGCGGACCGCCGTGTCGCTTACCTGGAACGCCGTCACCAGCAATACTGACGGCTCCGCCTTCGGCGCCCCCGCCCTGCCCAGGGACGTCGAGCTCTCCCATTACCGCGTGGAGAAATCCTCCTCCGTCGGCGCGCCGAACTGGGTGGCCGTCGCCACCCTGCCGGTGAGCGCGCAGAGCTTCACCGAAGCCGTGGACCCGGCCGGTCCGGCCTATATCTACAGGATATCGGCCATAGACTCCCTGGGTACCGCGGAAACCGCGATGTGCGTGGACACCGACCAGGGCATTTACGTCTTCTCCCCCAACCAGGTGGCCAGGCTCAAGATACCGGCCGACCTGGGCAGGGAACTGCTGGCGGAAAACAACACGACCGGCTCCGGCATACTGATACGCGGCGTGGACGAGGGCAACGACCCCGCGAAGAACATCTTCAACTCCGTGCGCTTCGAAGCCGTAACGACTCCCGGCAACCAGGTGCTGAAAGACTTCAAATTCTCGCGCCCTGAACTTACCGTGGCCGTGCGCTACGAAGTTTCCGGCAGCCAGATAACGCCCTCCGCCATCAGCCCGCAGGGGCCTATCTCCGCCGGCGACGCGGCCCAGCGCCTGGGGCTTTACTGGAACAACGGCGAGAAATACGTGAAGCTCTACGGCAAGGTTGACATGGTCAACCAGCTGGTGGGCGTGCAGACCGCGCTGCTCGGCGACTACCAGGTGCGCGCCGTCTACCGCGATGCGGGCGTGCACTTCGATATTTCCGGGCTGACCAACAGGGCCATAACCCCCAACGGCGACGGGCTGAACGACACCGCCGTGTTCACCTTCGACAACCCGCGCGATTCCGCCTTCTCGGGCAAGATCTTCGACCTGGGCGGCGCTTTCATCGCAAACATGGCGCCCGGCCCGGTGTTGAACAACAGCCTGCAGTGGGACGGCAAGGCCGGGGGGCGGGCTGTTTCAGGCGGAGCTTACGTGTACCAGATAAGGTCAGAAGACAAGATGTTTAACGGCACGCTGCTGGTGGTAAGATGAACAAAAACGGCGGAAAGGAACGGCTTATAACAGCCTTTGGAACGGCCGCCCTGGCCGCCCTCCTCCTTTTTGCCGCCCCGGCTTACGCCGCTTTCGAGGACCTCGGCGCCGGCGCCCGCGGCCCGGGGATGGGCAACGCCTTTACCGCCGTGGCCGACGACGTCTACGCCATATACTACAACCCCGCCGGGCTGGCGCTGCTTGAGCGGCCGGAACTGGCGGCGTCGCACACCCAGCACCTGGTCGGGCTTTCCGACGGCTCCGGGCTCAACACCTCGTTCATCGGCTACGTCCAGCCGCTCAAATACGGCAGGGGCACCATCGGCGCGGCCATGCAGAATTTCAGCATCGACGGGAGCTTTTACAGCGAGCGGGCCTTCTACCTCTCCTACGGCAGGGGGGCGCCCGAGAGCCTGAAGCTGTACGACCTTTACTGGGGCTTCAACCTTAAGAACCTGCGCCGCTCTTTCGGCAGCCTGCCCGAGGCCTCCAGCGCCTACAACGGCATGACCGCCACCGGCATCCCCGACCCCGTGCTTTCAGGCAGGAGCGCGGTCAGCGTTATCGACGCCGACTTCGGCCTGCTTTACAAGATCAACAAGAACTATACCGCGGGACTTGAGCTCATGCACCTGGCCAGCCCCAATATCGCTTTTTCCTCCGCCGACACCGACAGGCTGCCCCTGCACGCCAAGCTCGGCCTAAACTACAGGAGCATCCTCTCCAATATAACGGCCCAGTACGAAACGCTGACCGCCCCCACCGGCGCCCGCGACCAGCGGGTGACGATGGCCATGGAAAGATGGTTCCCCTGGCTGCTGGTGGGCAACATCGGCGCACGCGCCGCCCTCAGCGTCGGCAGCCGCGATTTCCGCCAGGCCACGGCGGGACTGTCCTACCGCACCGGCCGCATCTGCTTGGACTACGGCTTCGCCATGCCGCTCAACTCCATAGCCTCCACCTCCGGCTCCCACCGCCTGAGCTTTTCCATACGCTTCGGGCCGGACAAAGAGGACGAGGAATCCGTAAAGCTGGTGCTTGCGGCGATGCGCAGCATAAAGACCGGCAAAGCCCCGGAGATCAAAGCCTCCGCCCGGGTCTCGCCCGCGGTCAATACCGCCGTGGACGAACACCTGGGTCGCGCCCGCTTCATGGAGACCGAAGGCCGCTATCCCGAGGCCGCTGAGGAGCTTTCGAAGGCCCTGGAGCTTAGCCCTGAGGACACGCAGCTCCTCAGGCACCAGATCCGCCTGAATTTCGTGGCCGTCCAGCTCGGGCGTCTGTCCGATTACAAAACCGACGCCGTGCAGTCGGCTCTGTACCGCTCCGCCTTAGCCTACCTGGGCGGTTCGGACAAAGAGGCCGTGGACCAGGCCGGCTACGCGCTGAGCCTGCGGCCCGGCGCCGGCGACATAGGCAATTACCTGGCCCAGCTTGAGCTTAAGACAGGCCTGAAGAGCAGCAAGGCGGGGCTGACCCCTGACGCCGCGGCGAAGGTTGATAACCTGCTGACGATGGCGGCCGAGGCCGTTGAAAGTTCCCGCTATGAAGAAGCGGTGTACATGAGCGAAGCGGCGCTGAAGCAGCAGCCGGAGAACCTGACGGCGCTGGAGAACCTCGGCATCTCTCATTTCGCCATGGGCAGCTACCAGAAATCGCTTGAAGCCTGGGAAAAAGCTTCCAAGCTCGAGACCGGCCGGGCAAGGCAGGTCATGATAAATTCCCAGATAAATTCCGTGGAGAATATCATAAAACAGCAGAAGCGCAAAGTCGCGGCCGCCGCGCCGGCGCCCAAAACCGCCAGGCCCGAGGCCTCAAAGATCGACTCCGCCCTGGCCCAGAAACTTTACAGGGAAGGCCTGGACCTTTACAGCGCCGGCGAACCCGAAAAGGCCAAGGCGCTATTCCAGAGGGTGCTGGAGGCCGACCCGGGCAATGTGCCGGCCACGAACGCGATAAAGCGCATACAGCGCGAATTAAAATAAAGATTTATGAAAATACAGACTAGAATAGTGTTCCTGATGACGGCCGTCATAGCCGCGGTGGTGGGCGGCATGATACTGGCCCTGGTGGCGCTGGAGCAGCGCCAGCTGGCGCAGCAGGAGCGCGAGCGCGTGGCCTCGGTAATGAACAGCATAACGAGGACCGCCGGGGAATCCCTCAGCTTGAACGACGACGTGATGCTTTTGAGCTACCTGCGCTTCCAGATGCAGGAATCTCCCGAGATAGAGATCTGCCTTGTCACAAAAAGCGGCTACACCACCGTGCTGGGAAAAGTTAAAAGCGACCTGCTCTACAAGAGCCTCACGGCGGTCGCGCCCGAGAGATCGGCCCAGGCCGGGGAAAGCGTAACCGTACAGGTGGGCTTTTCAAAGACCTTCATGCAGGAGAAAATGCGCCGCGAGAACGCCGCGCTGCTGGCCGTTGTCCTGGGCATAGCTTTCATAGGGCTGGGCCTCGGCTTCGGCGGCGCGCTGCTGATAAGCCGCAAGCTGGCAAAACCGGTGACGGAGCTTTCGGCGGCCGCGGACAAGCTGGGCAAGGGAGACCTGGATGCGGCGGTGGCGGTGGCCGGCGCCGACGAGATCTCCACGCTCGGCCTGGCTTTCAACCGGATGGCGGGCAACATACGCGAATCGGTCAGGGCCAAGGAAGACCTGCTGAGCACGCTCACCCACGAGCTGAACAACCCGCTGGCGGGCCTTAAGGCTTTTATAGCGCTGCTGCGCGATCCCAGGCGCGTATCCACCATACAGGAAACCTTCCAGGCTTACGAGACCATGGCCGAGGCCGTCGGGCAGATGGAGCTCACCCTTTCCAACGCGCTGGAGCTTTTCAGGACTTCGGCCAACCCCTCCATAGACCCGGAAATAGTGGACATCTGCGATATGGCGCGCGAGGTCATAAGCCTCTACGGGCCCGTGGCCCGCTCCAACCACATAGACCTCAAGCTTTCGGCCCCTGAGCGGGGCCTGTCGCTGGCGGCCGACAGGAAACTTCTGCGCAGGATCATAATCAACCTGGTCTCCAACGCGCTTAAATACACCCCGGAGCGCGGCTCCATAACGGTGACGGCGGCGGACAGGGAAGGCGCCGTGGAATTCTCGGTGGCGGACACCGGCTACGGCATAAGCAAGGAAGACCAGGAACTGCTTTTCACCAAGTTCTACAGGACGCGCGGCGCCGACGGCAAAAGGACGAAAATACCCGGCACCGGGCTGGGCCTCGCCATAACCAAGCAGGCGGTAGAGCTTCACCGCGGGAAGATCTGGCTTGAAAGTGAAAAAGGCAAAGGCTCCACCTTCACGATTTCGCTGCCTAAAGCGGTTTCGGGAGAACTTATATGAACACTAAAAAAATATTCAATTTTTTGGCGCCGGCCCTCGCCTGCGCGCTGCTCTTCCATTCTCCGGCCGCCGCGCAGACCGCGCCGTCCCTGATAAGCTTCCAGGGGCGCCTTACGGACAACCTCAACAACCCGCTGGCCGGCAGCTACAGCTTCGACTTCGCGATATACGCCGCGCTGACCGGCGGCCCCGCGCTGTGGACCGAGTCGCAGGCCGGCATAACCGTGGCGAACGGCGTGCTCATGGCGGAGCTGGGCTCCTCCTCGCCCATCCCCGACTCCGTGTTTTCTTCGGCGCAGCGCTACCTTGAAATAACAGTGAACGGCACCACCCTTGCGCCCAGGCAGCGCCTGCTGTCGGTCCCCTACGCTATCAACGCGCTGACCCTCGACGGCAAAGGCTATTCCGCGCTGGTTTCCACCGACGCCGCGCAGGTTATCTCCGGCGCCAAAACATTTACCGCCGATATCAGCATGAGCGGCACGGCCAGGGTAACTGACCTCGCCGCGCCCGCCGCGGCCGGCGACGCAGCCAACAAGGCTTATGTGGACAGCGCTGCGGGGGCTTCGCAGGGCTCGGTGCTTTCCTCCACCCAGACCTTCACCGGGCGGAACACTTTCTATAACCTGGTCACGCTCTCATCCGGCCTGTACATAACCGCCGGGCGGATAAACCTGAACGGCAACCTTGTTACCACGGCGGCGGGCCTTCTGGACGCCGCTAAACTGGCCAACACCGTGCCCAACTCCTCGCTGGACTCCTCTTCCGTCACCAAGCGGGGCAACAGCTTCAACGGCCCGGGGCAGCTTGTGCTGCTGAACGCTTTCAACAGGCTGCCCGCCGTGGACGGCTCCCAGCTTATCAATGTGGCGGCCGGCAGCGTTGAGGCCGCCGCCGTGCTGCCGGGGACCTTTAGCCCCGAGGTAATCCTCCCGGCCGCGCAGGTCCGGGCGGGAAACCTCGGCCCCGAAGTAATAGTTTCCTCCCTGGCAGAGGGGTCGGTCTTCCCCGACAACCTCCAATCAGGAATCTATAATATAGATATATTGGGCAATGCCGGAACCGTTTCTAACGGCGTTTACACCACAAATTCCTATTATAACCCGCCCTGGCTGACAGGACTTGCCACAGGAAAGATAAACCTGTCAACGGTAACCGCCCAGCTCGCCTTAAAGGCGAACTCCTCGGCCGTACTGACAAATAGCGCTACCGTGCCGGCCGGGCTTATCAACCTCTCCACCGTGACCTTGGCGCTGGAGGGAAAGCTTTCGAATACCGCCACCGTCTCACCGTCTTTGATCGACCTTTCAACCGTAGCAGCGGCATTGGACGGGAAGCTTACGGACAGCGCCTCAGTACCGCAGGCGCTGGTCGATCTGTCCACGGTCGCCGCCGCGCTTGAGCTGAAGGCCGACTCGGCCTCGGTGCTGCCTAACTACGCCACGGTGCCGCCGGCGCTTATCAACCTGTCGACGGTAACCGCCGAACTTGTCCTGAAGGCGGACTCCTCGGCCGTACTGGCAAATATCGCTACCGTGCCGGCCGGGCTTATCAACCTCTCTACTGTGACAGCGGCGCTGGCGGGAAAGCTGGCTAATACTGCTACTGTTCCCGGCGCGCTTATCAACCTCTCCACGGTGACCACGGCGCTGGCCGCCAAACTGGATATCACCGGCAACGGTTCCTCGCTTACTGGCCTTACACCCGCGCAGGTCGGGCTGGGGAACGTGACCAACGTGGAGCAGCTCCCGGCTTCTTACCTGGATACTGACGCCCTCCTGGCCGCCAACTCCGATATAAAGGTGCCTTCCCAGAAGGCCGCCAGGGAGTATATGGATGTCGGCCTTTCGACCAAGGCCGATACCAGCGCCTTAACTTCGGGCCTGGCGGGAAAACTGTCGAATACCGATACCGTGCCTCCCGGCTTGATCGACCTTTCCACCGTCTCCATGCAGCTGGCGTACAAATTATCTAACACTGCCAATGTCCCGGCCTGGCTTGTGGACCTGTCCACCGTCGCCACCGCTTTGGCCGGGAAACTTGCCACGAGCGGCAACGCCTCCGCCTTGACCAACATAACCGCGGCGAACATTTCCGCCGGGAAACTGGGCCCTGCCGTCATCGCCTCTTCCCTGGCGGTGAACAGCGTGTACACCAGGAGCATACAGGACGGCGCGCTTACCTTCACAAAGCTCGCGGTAAACAATTGCGGAGCCGGCGAAGTGCTGCGCAGGAACGCCAACAACACGGCCTGGATGTGCGGCCCCGACGAGGGCGGAGTCTCCGGCACCTTCAATCTTGCCCCTACCTCGCCGCTTTTAGACACCTCGGCCAACCCCTCTGTTTATGTCAACGACACCGGCGGCGGGGATTTCATACACTTCCTGGAAAACGGGGTTGACGGATTTATTGTGGACAACACCGGCCTGATAACGACCGGCAGCATAGGCGCGGCACAGATAGTACCCGGCCCGCTGTCATCCGGCGTTATAGCGTCCTCGTTGGCTGTTAACGCCGTCTATCCCGGCAGCGTCAGGGCGGGCTCCTACGGCGTCGATATACTCGGCAATGCCGCGACGGTTTCCAACGGCATATACACTACGAATTCATATTCCGACCCGGCCTGGCTCGCCAGCCTTTCTACCAGCAAGGTAGATCTGTCCACTGTTACGACGGCGCTGGCTAACGAGGCGGGCTACCGCGGCAGCGCTGATAACGCTATAGGCGCGGCTACCGGCACCCTGCGCGTAGATCTCACAGGCGAAACCAATAACCGGATGGCGGCCGATAACGCTATCAGGATAGACACCACCACCATAGCCGGCAACCTGGCGACAGCGATAATAAACAACGGTGCGGAGGTAACGAATGAAGCGAACGCCCGCATAGGCGCCGATGACGCGATAGGCGCTACTACCGGCACCCTGCGCGTAGATCTCACCGGCGAGACGAACAACAGGATAGCGGCCGATAATGCTATCAGGATAGACACAACAACCATAGCCTCCGGCCTCGCCACCGAGATCACTGACCGCGGCACGGCAGTAACGAACGAAGCGAACGCCCGCGCAGCGGGCGACGACGCTATCAGGATCGATACCACCACCATAGCCGACAACCTGGCGACAGCGATAATCAACAACGGCGCGGAGGTAACGAACGAAGCGAACGCCCGCATAGGCGCTGATAACGCGATAGGCGCTACTACCGGCACCCTGCGCGTAGACCTCACCGGCGAAACCAACAACAGATTAGCGGCCGATGACGCTATCAGGATAGACACCACCACCATTGCAGTCGGCCTGGCTGCCGAGATTACCGACCGCGGCGCGGCGGTAACGAACGAAGCGAACACCCGCATAGGCGCCGATACCGCGCTCGGCGTGGAAACCGGAACCCTGCGCGTAGACCTAACCGGCGAAACCAGCAACAGATTAGCGGCTGACAACGCTATCAGGATAGACACCACCACCATTGCAGTCGGCCTGGCTGCCGAGATTACCGACCGCGGCGCGGCGGTAACGAACGAAGCGAACACCCGCATAG
>JAUSCK010000315.1 GCA_030651035.1 Elusimicrobiota bacterium | reverse complement strand
CTATGCTTATGCGCATCGCCATGAGAGAAGAAGTGACATGCGCAGGCTATGGATAGCCCGCGTAAATGCGGCTGCCAGGCTCCGCATGCAGGACGACCCAAGCTTCCGTCTTGCCGCGATCGGGCGGGCTGAGGCAGGACGCCTGGACATCATTCGGATGGACCTGGACCGAGAGATTCTGTTGTGCGTCGAGGAACTTAAACAGCAGCGGGAACTGGGCCTGCGGATGGTGGTGGCCCAGCAGGTCCGCACCGAGTTGCCGAACGAGCGTACGGAGCGAAAGGCCACGTAAGGGGCCGGCAGCCACGCGACTCTGGTCGTCTCCGTGGTCCACGATTTCCCAACTTTCGGCGAAGTGCTCGCCGGCTGGCAGGGCGCGTTAAGGATGGGTATAACAGATGAACACAATACAACCGCAGCAGCCGGAAACGCGAAAAAAAAGATATATTATTTCCGCGCTTGTTGTCCTTGCGCTGGTTCTTGTATTAGGGTATCTGCGGTTCAGACAGTAGCGAAAGCCCCGTCCACCTTCGTCGGATGAACATCCGTCAATCCAGCCTATAACTGACCCACCCCAAAAAAAGACAGCCGCTTGACATCTATCTGTATGTTATCTATAATATATACATGCAGATACGCTCTCCCCGCTTCAGCCTCCTTCGCAGGAAACTGGCCCAGTTCAAAGAGTTACCGCGCCGATTTTTGCATCCACTGCTTGACGAAAGACCCATGATCAAGGGAACCCTCTATCCACTCCGCCGCAAATGCGGGAAGCCTTCCTGCCGTTGCGCCCGCGGGCAGCTTCACGAAACCATGATGCTCAGCGCCAGTGTCGCGGGAAAAACCAGGCTGTGGACAATTCCCGCTGAACGCGTTGAGCAAATACGGGGAATGACGGATCGTTACCGGCGTTTTCGCAGGGCGCGGACGGAGTTCGTTAAGCTCTACGGACAGCGCTTAACCCAGATATTGCACATTATAAACACAATCGAAGGAGTCAGAAAAAAGGACATTTAAATGGATATTTCCTGCTACGAACATGATCAGGGGTTTGTTTTATCGCGCTTTCAGGAAGGGGACTTTGACTATCTGGATTCGGCCAGCGAGGTGGTGGAGACGGAATTCTTCCGCTTCATCGGAGCCAAAAAAATCCTGCAGGATATCGCCGAAACCTACCCCTCCCCGCGCAAGAAGCATGACGTCCCCACTTGGCTTTATATGGCCAGTAATATTTCAATGCGTTTGCACGGGGTGCACAGCTTTAACGCTTATCCCTATGTAATTCGCTGCGGCGGAATGCTTAACGCCTTTGGTCCCGAAATCGGTCACAAGGTCAAGCATCCGGAAACGGGGGATATAACCTTGAGCTGCGCCGGGTTCAACGAGAAAAATGATTATGACCGGCAGACCCCCTGCGATCAGGATTATCTGCGTAAGTTTTCGCTGGACACTGACGCGCAGCGGCTGATGGGGTGGTTTAACGGCGACGTCTCCAAAATGTTCAAGCTGCACAAGGCCTTCGATGCGGAGGGGATATTCAGCGGGGACGCCTCCTATCTGTTTGTGCCGGACAATCCGGCGTATGAAGGCTCGGTGCGAATGCTTTTTGACGAGAACGATCATCCTATAGAAGCGAAATCGCTTGCCGGCATGGACCCGCGCCAGGCGGCGCGCTGTCGTTGGCGTCGCTGCTATAAAATGGTGTCCCTGCTGCACACCGACCAGAAGCACAGTTTCTTTATGCGGGCCGCCATGCGCATTGTGCCCGGCAACGAGAACGAGTGCCCGATACTTTACGATCTGGTTGATGAGTTTGTGGCCTCGGTGGGGAAGGGTATTATTAAGCGGCTTATTCTGGATCGCGGTTTCATTGACGGCGCCAAGATCGGATATTGCAAACTTACGCATGACATCGATATACTCATGCCGCTCAAAAAGAATATGGACCTCTATAAGGACGCGCTTGGGCTTTTAAAGTCACCGGATACCAAATTCCTGGAAGTTGCCAAGCCCGCGCCACGCCCTATAGCCCCGGCCCGTCTGGCTCAGGCCCCGGAGAATATCCGCCGGCGGGAGGCCAAACGTCAGGAAACACTGGCAAAACAAAAAGCCGAGGAACCTGCGCCGGCACCGGAAAAGACCCTGGTCAAGAGTGAGGCTGCCGGAATTGCGGGCTTTACGAGTTTCGATGCCTGCCCGGTTGCGCTTAACGTTATTATCAACAGGGAAACTTACGCTGACGGTCGCCAGGATATCTGGATGCTCCTGGATACCAAGCCTTTGGAAAACCCGCATGATCCGCTGGAAAGGCGGGAGGAATATCATCTGCGCACCGACATTGAGGAAGGCCACCGGCAATTGAAATGTTTCTGGGATTTAACGAAGTTTACTTCCAGGGCTTTTTCACTGGTGGTCAACCAGGTCATCTTTGTCGCCCTCACCTATAATCTTCTGCAACTCCATCTTAAACGCAAGGGGAGGGAGGAGCTTAACCGCCGAACGCTGCCGCGTATCTACAATCAACTGCTCCCTAATGATTCGTTTGTCATCATTTATTGCCAGAATCGTTTTGCGCTGTTTACGACTTCCGAGTATACCGAGATTTTATTGACCCTGCCCAAACAATCGCAAGATAAAATTCTCGCCAGGACGCGGCGGCTCAAACGTGAACTGGCCGCAGAGTTCCGCTCGCCCCGGCCGCCATAAAATTTACTGGAAACTTATTTCGGTTCTGCCGGGGTAATTTTGTCGGATTACCCCGCTTCTTCGCTTTCGCCTTTTGCTATTCCGGTACAAAAAATAATCTTTCCGCGCTTTGGGCGCACAATTTATACGTGTTGGGGCTTTTTCGTGGAATAATGTTCGGGATAATGACCTCGCCACCTCCCTACTGTCTGAACCGCAAAATTTAACAAAGCGGGTATTGACAAACATCAACGCATAAATTATACTTTAATCCCTGGTGGTTAAAAGTGGTTGATAATGTTAGCAAGTGGTTAGTAATCCCTGGCTT
>JAUSCK010000314.1 GCA_030651035.1 Elusimicrobiota bacterium | reverse complement strand
CTATGGAAATAATGAACGCCTGGTGGAACCTGGCCTCCGGAAAGAAAGCCGGCCTTCCCGCCCCGGCTGAATATGCCGGAACGGACCCTTACGGCCCGATAGAGACGAAATACACAAAAAAGCTGATGGACCGCAGCGTTGAACTGTTTCAAAAAGCCGGGGAGACGCTTTCCAAGGCTGACTCGGACGCCTGGCTGAAGGACCCGGCCAACGGAGAGAACGGAAAAAGCCCGTTCGCGCTGATATACGAAGAGCGGAAAAGCCGGAATCACCCCTATCCTGATAAAATCGGCTATTCCATGAAGATACAGGGCATAGAGAACAAGGCGGCGAAGCCCGCCTCGGAAAAGGTGGATACCGCGCTGGGTTTTATGCTGCGTAATAATTTTGAAAAAGCCGCACAGTTGTTTGAGGAAGCCCTTACCGTGTTGAAACATGACAAGTCAGTCTCATTCAGGATTTTCGGCAATCTGGGCATTTGCTACGCGCTTACGGGTGAGAGGGAAAAGGCCATAGAGGCGCTGCGCGAAGCCCTGCGCCACAACCCGGATTATGACCGCGCCAGGGAGCATTTGAGCGACATTGAATCGATGACCGAGAAGCAATATAAGAAATTCCTTAAAGAAGGCCCGGCTAATCTCACCCATACCGAATGGCGCGGGTAATAGATGCAAGATTAAAAATTAGTTATACCTACGACAAGCCGCAGATATTGCGGCGGTGTGCTAAAGATGTGGTGTGCCGCCTATCATTGGCTGTCGGTGCAAAGGGATAGTAATTCTCGTTTGTTTAGTTGCTTATACGCATAATAAAATGAAATAATATATGTATATAAGCATTAATGAGGTATTATGAAACTACCAGAGAAATTAGCCATGAAGCAGATAGAAAGACGCCTGGAAAACCTGCGCGGTTTTACAAAAGACGCCGATATCCGGACCGGTTGGATAGTTTACATGCGCCGCGCCATGTGTATGACGCTAGGCACTTTAGCCGGCGCAGCCGGGTTATCGCAGGCTACCGTTCAACAAATCGAAAAGCGGGAAACAGCCGGCAAGGTTACACTCGCGACCATGCGAAGGATAGCCGCTGTAATGGACTGCGAATTTGTATACGCAATAGTTCCCAAATGCGAGCTGAATGACTTCTTAAAAGAGAAAGCCGCCATAAAAGCGGCCCGGATGGTGCGCGAAGCGGATGTTCACATGACACTGGAGGATCAAAAAGTCTCTGCGGACATTAAGGACCGTATTGAACGCGTGGCAGGTGATCTTCTTGCAAAAGGGGATATTTGGTGAGCGATTTCCTTTTTAAGGACCGCGACGGCCAAACGCCGCTTCCTCCTGAACTTCAAAAAGGGCTCAGGATAAAGACCATTCAGACCGTCGGCGAACTTGACGAATATGAGGAGGACAACATCGCCAAAGGGCTGAGCTGGCTTGCCGGGCAAAAAAGCGACCCCTGCCGCTACGGCTTCTGGATAAAGCTGCATAAGAAACTTTTTGGGAATGTCTGGAGCTGGGCCGGAAAGATCAGAACGCACGAGCTGGCGAACCCGGACATCAAATTGCCGCATGAGATCCGGCCCCAGCTTTATCAACTGGAAAAGGACCTGGAATTTTGGTTGTCCGCAGGCTCAATTCCCGGCAGAGAATCAGCGGCGCGCTTCCATGAAAGGATGGAGACTATACACCCGTTCACGAACGGCAATGGCAGGTTTGGCCGCATCATTACGGAGCAGATCTGCCGGCGCCGCCGGTTTGAAATACCGACCTGGGGAAGGGCGTTAAAGAACGAGCCGCGCAAACGGCGGCAAATATACATAACGGCATTGACGCAGGCAAGACGGCGCGGGGATTATGACGCGCTGATTTCAATCCTGTTTTCATAAGCGAACTCGCATTACAGTGACACACGATTAAGGTGCGATTAAGGTGACACACAACTTAACTCGCGCCAGGCTGAGCAGTTCCTCTTAAAATTCAAAAAAGCGGTCTGTGGCTACACGACAGTACGCTGTCGGGTTGCTCTGCTATGCTATTGGCGTCAGCGAAGTGAAGGAGGGTTTATGTCACGCATGGCCAGGGTGGTAGCGCCGGGATATCCGCATCATATTACGCAGCGCGGGAACAGGCGGCAGAGGGTTTTTTTTAACGAGGGGGACTTTAAGCTCTACCTTCAGTTAATGAAAGAGTGGTGTGAAAAATGCGGGGTTGAGATCTGGAGCTATTGCCTAATGCCGAATCATTCCCACCTGGTGGCCGTGCCGCAGGATGAGGTGGGGTTACGGCGCGCATTAGGTATGGCGCACTGGCACTATACCCGCCTGATCAACGCGAGGGAGGGCTGGAAAGGCTGCTTGTGGCAGGGTCGGTTCGCGTCCTATGTCATGGACGATGCCTATCTTTGCGCCGCAGTCCGATATATTGAATATAACCCGGTGCGCGCAGGGCTTGTTGCGCGTCCTTGCGAGTATCCTTGGAGCAGTGTGCATAGCCGCCTTTCAGGGGAGTCTGATGCATTGGCGCGCCCGGCACGATTGAACGAAATTCTTGCCTTGCGGGGGCCCCTTGCGGATTGGGATATAGAAAAAGACGAAATCGAGAAGATAAAAAAACATTCTTCAACCGGGCGGCCGTTGGGCGGAGAGGAATTTATTACTGCTTTGGAAGGCAGATTGGGAAGAAGGTTGGCCAAACAGCGTCCGGGTCCAAAGCCGGGAAACACGGAGTTAAGTTGTGTGTCACTTTAACCTAAAAGATCGGGGAAATAGGTGTTGTGTCCCCACTTCGGGATTTGGCGGCGCGGTTTGGTGTATAATGCCGGGGTGAGGATATTCCTGCGTCTCGGTTTGATCTTGTTGCCGGTTTCGCTCCTGCCGGTTCTGGCTTTTGCCGTGTCCATGTCCGTCTTTGAGGCCGGGTACGCGGCTTCCTGGCTCATAGCCGCCGTCACAGCGGTTAACAGCGTTCTTTTCTCCGCCGCGGCTGTCTTTTACGGGCTGGGCCGCCCTGTTGTTAAACTCTCCGCCAACGTGCGGGCGTTCATGGCAGCCGATTATAAGCTTGAAAACGTCATTCCCAAAGAGGGCTGGCCGGAGGCCGTGGGCCTTATTTCAGCGCTTAACCGGCTGATGCTCGAACTTAGCGCGTACCGGGCCTTCCATCTTAACCAGGTGGTGGAGGAGCGCGCCAAGGCCCAGGCGCTGATAGAAACGATAACCGACGGGGTGCTGCTTGC
>JAUSCK010000309.1 GCA_030651035.1 Elusimicrobiota bacterium | reverse complement strand
ATATCGACGGGGATGATCTTGTCTATCCCCTGCACGGTCGCGGAATTGTCGTAGAACCCGCCGGAAGTGGCGCAGACGCCGAAGGAGACCACCCACTTGGGCTCGCACATCTGGTCATAGACGCGCTTTAGAACCGGGGCCAGTTTCTCGTTGACGGTTCCCACCACGAAAAGCACGTCGGCCTGGCGCGGGGAGAAGCGCGGGTATTCGGCGCCGAACCGGGCGATGTCGTAGGCGGACGCAAAAACCGACATGTATTCCATTCCGCAGCAGGCGGTTACAAAAGGATACTGGAAGAATGAATATTTCCGCCCCCAGTTGACGGCCTCGTCAAGGCGGGTGGTAAGGAAGGAGTGGCCGAAAATGGTCTCTAATCCCATTCGAGGGCCCCCTTCTTAACCGCGTAAACAAGGCCGGCGAACAGAACGGCAAGGAAAGCGCCCATAGCGTAGAAAGCGTTCGGGTCAAGCTGCCTGAAAGAGACGGCCCAGGGATAAAGAAAAACTATCTCAATGTCGAACATGACGAACAGGATCGCGACAAGGTAGAAATTAACGCGCGCCGCGCCGCGCGACTCCATGGCCGGCGGCATGCCGCATTCAAAGGGTTCCTGCTTTATCGGGGTTTTCTTGCTGGGGCCGAACAGGACGGAAAGAAGCAGCATCGCGACCGCGACGACCAGGCCGAAGCCGGCAGTAAGAAGTAAAGCCAGATATTGTCGCATCGCTTACATTCTACTACATAAATAAAATATCTGTAACCCCTGTTAGTCTATGTTGCGCATTGATAAAAAACATGCGCTGCTATAACAGAACCAGATGATTCCATCGCTTCTGAACCCTGATAATTGTCTGGATTTGCCGTCCCTATGTCGCATCTGTCAGCGCTAATTGAACTTGACCGAAAAAACAATTGGATAGCGGGCATCCATTGGCAGGGCGCCGCAGTAGACATTGTCAACACTATGCATATAGCAGCTCGCGTCAAAAGCGTCATCTTTCCCGATGACATCAACACCCTGGAGCGTATCCGTAGTATCATCCCAGCCCAAATATCCACCTTGTACATACGAGCACCCACCGCCGCAATAACCGTTTATCGCTCCGATATAAACGCCGGTAGTTCCCGGCGCCCCGACGCTCCCTCCTATTTGTATGACTCCGTTGACATCCAGCTTAGCCACAGGCGCCATCGAGCCGATTCCGACGCTGCCTGAATTTAATACGGTCATAGCGTTTGTCCAGGAGATAACTGAATCGGCGGCGCCGGAAGGGGCGGTCATAAAATTAAAAGTGCCTCCTTCAGTATCGAGCAAAACAGCCTGGCCCACTCCTGCCCGCTTATATCCGCTTGCTATATAAACGTTTGAGCCAAAGCCCGCGGATGCGGGGGCGGTATCATGGCCGAACAGAAATCCTCCCGCCCCGATCTGCAGCGCGTTGTACCAGGTATCCCATGTTTTCGGGGTTGTCCCGATGCCTACGTTGCCGGCGCTGTCGATTCTCATTTTCTCGGAGATCGTGCCGGCTCCGGCTCTGGTCAGTAAAGAAAGATAGCCGGCATGATTGCTTGCCGTGGCGTTTTCCCTTAATCCTTTAATGCCGGCGATTGTGGTGATATTGTTTGAGCCATCATAAACTGCCTGAAAACCCAGCGCGCCGCCTTTATTCGCTCCCAATGCGCTGGATTCAAGTAGCGTTAACTGGTAACCCTGATCGCCGAGGGCAGTTGAATTAGGGCTGTTGATATTCATAGCCATTGTTTGAGGGCCGGCGGTTGGTACGTCGCCCCCGGTCATAGAGAAGTTTCCAACCTGCAATTTCGCGAAAGGCCCTGTCGTCCCGATGCCGACGTTCCCTGTGCTTCCGACCGTCCAACCCACGTTTCCATTTGCTATTCCCTGTAAATACGGGCTCCCGGCATTGTTATATGCATATATCATCGCATTGGCGTTATTTGACGGGGAACCGAATATAAGCCGCCCGGCGTTGGCGTCCGGGTTTAGAATAGAAATCCCCGAAGCGGAGTTATTCTCCACTATCAGGTCATCCGCGGATGCATTTGCCGTAACGGAACCAGCGCTTCCGCTATTAACATGCAATTTCCCCGCCGGCGCCGTGGTCCCGATTCCGACGTTGCCGTCGGTTTTAAGAGTCATCACATTTGTAGGCGAAACAAAAGTAAATCCAGCAGCTATGGTTTCATAGGCAAACGTCAGCCCTGCGTTTGCATTATTCTGAACCATTCCCCACACAGGATAAGGCGCCCCCCAACCAGCCTCTTTAATTTTTAAGCCATGATTACTCACACCGCCATAAGCTGTGTCCAAAAAAATCGTATTATAGTTCCCATCCGCCGTTCCCACCCTTACAGTACCGTTAACATCCAACTTATACCCCGGATTCGTCGTCCCGATGCCGACATTGCCGGCTGCCACTAGCAATGCGCCATTGCCGCTTGTCCCGCCGGTTGGCGCGCCGTCAATATACACCGAAGCCATGGTGGCAAAACCGCCCGCGCCCGTTTCAGCGGATGCGCCAACCCGCAGGGTCGCGCCTATACTGCTCGCCCCGGCGGGATTCAAATTAACGCCGGCGATGAGCGCGTTGGAGATGTCTCCCGTTCCTGACGCATTTGCAATGCTTGCGGGACGTACCAGGAAGGCGGCCGAATCATTGGCCAGGGTCGAGGGAGAGGTCCACGCTGTATCGCCGGCACCGCCGACAGCCACCAGGAAGCGGCCGTTGGCGGGGCCCCTGAGCCCGATGCTGCCGGACGGATTCAGGATGACGTCACCGGACCCTGCGACTTCCAATTTCCCGGTTGGCCCCGCCGTACCTATCCCGACTTTACCGGCGAAATAATTATTGGCGCCGGCCGCGTAAACTGAGTAGTCCGTACCGGCCGATACCGCTCCGACATACAGCCCGTAATGGGTCGTGACTGTTTTTGTGTTGAACGGCGATAGATTTATGCCGTATAAACTCGATATTGCCGTGCCTGCGCCGCCGAGCTCCAGCCCGTAATTTATATGGATCCCTTCAGCGGTAGCCAGTGTCCCGGTATTGGTCAGCCCCGAGTCATAAAGGGTGGTATCGATCATCATAGCCCGGTGGTAGCCGTTAAACGCTGCGCCTGCGGCCGCGTATGGCCTGGCTGTAATATTAAAGTAGTTCACATACCTTGTGCCGGTGGAAGTTACGCCATTGTTGCCGCTTATATTAAAGGCGCTGCCTGTGGCATCCGTGAAATTGTAGTTATTGTATTGATTACCGCTTACTTGCAGTTTCCAGGTCGGGTTCGTCGTCCCGATGCCGACGTTGCCGCCTACAATAGCCATGGCGGCGCCGCCTGAATTTGCGAAATTAACGCTTGAGGCGTCTACTATGAACGGTTTATAGGCGCTCGCTGTTCTGTCATAGGAGATGAGGTATGCACCCTCACCCTGAGCCCTCCCTGAAGTGATATATTGCATTTCCAGCCCTTTCCCTGTGGCAGCGTTGGTCGCCGCGCCCTGATTCGAAATGCGCGCCGCGCCAAGGACATCCAGATCAATGCCGGGGCTTGCCGTCCCGATGCCGACATTCCCGGTGAACGCGGGCGAAGCCAGGTCGGCTTTCAGGTCCAGCTGGGTCTTCAGCGTGGTCGTGTCTACGCCCACGGTGTTGATCCTTCCCGATAAAGCTGTATCGGCGCTGGCGCGGTTCGTCACTTCGGCCGAAAGGCCGCCCGCAATAGTGGTTGTATCCGCACGCACGTCCTCGTACGCCGCCTTCGCCGCCAGGGCAGCGGTTAAGCCGTTTATCGCGGACTGCGGGATGGCAGCGGCGCTGAACACGGGGTCCGCGCTGAAGGTTTTAACGCCGGTGATGTTCTCGGCGGAGGCCAGGTGGACGACGGCGCCGTCGGCGGCTTTCGCGTTTACATCCGTTCTCAAACTGGTCGTATCCACGGCCACGGTGTTGAGCCTGCCGGATAAAGCGGTGTCGGCGGCGGCGCGGTTCGTCAGTTCCGACGATAGGCCGCCTGCAATGGTCGTGGTATCCGCGCGCACGCCCTCGTACGCCGCTTTCGACGCCAGGGCAGCGGTTAAGCCGCTTACGGCGGCCTGCGGGATGGCCGCGGCGCTGAACACGGGGTCCGCGCTGAAGGTTTTAACGCCAGAGATGGTCTCGGCTGAAGCCAGGTGGACTACGGCGCTGTCGGCGGCTTTCGCGTTCAGGTCCGTCCTGAGCGTGGCCGTATCCACGGCCACGGTGTTGAGCCTCGCGGATAAAGCGGTGTCCGCGCCGGAGCGGTTCGTTGTTTCCGCAGTCAGGCCGCCGGCTATGGTAGAGGTGTCGGTTGCTACCGCGCTGAACTGGGCTGAGCTGACATTAGTAAGCAGCGAACCGTTTAAAGCGGGGAGGTACCCGCTGCTGTCCAGCCGCAGCAGCCGGTCGGCGCTGTTGAAACTGTTGCCTTGCAAAGTCACGCTTGAGCTAAGCGCGGAGAACACGCCGCCGGACAGGTGGAGGCCCGCTTCGTCGGCGGTGTAGGTAATGCCGACGTCGGCCGCGCAGGCCCAGGCCGCGCCGTTCCACTTCGGGACCTGGTTATCCGCACACCCGCTCTGGCTGAGCTTGGCCAGCGTTATTGTGCCGTCGGCTATCTGGCCGGCGGCGCTGACAGCGCCCGGCGCCAGGGAGCCGGGCCGTACCCCTCCGGCGGCCACCGAAGAGGCCAGGACATTGTAAAGCCCTCCGCCATCGCCGAGGAACAGTCCCGCGTTCACGGTGCCGGCGGCCATGTTGATACCTGAGCTGAGGAAAAGGCTGTAACCGCTGCCCGCGTCCTTTCCCGTAACGGTCATCGAGGCGACGTTAAGGATCTGCAGTCCGGACATATTGAGGTTCAGCGAGGCGACATGGCTGCCGAGGTCGTCCCCCGCCAGGCTTATCCCGGTCAGGGCGGAGCCGTCCCCGTAGTATTTTGCGGCGGATGAAAAACCCACTATGTAAATATTCGTCGATATCCTCACGCCTGCACCGAGGGAAGATAAAGATTCCGAGGAAACGCTCACGCTCCCGGATAGCCGCAGCTGGGCGGCCGCAAGCGCCCCGGTGAACGTCTTATCGCCGGCGATAGTCTGGGCCGCCGAGTCGGTCGAGACAAAGGCGGCATAGCCCCTGCCCTGGAGGCTGTCGGAATTGAAAGCATAGGGCGCCGTTGCCAGGCGCTGCCTCGGGCTAAGCGCGGTGCCGTCCACGGTGATCTGCAGGTAAGCGGCCGGGGCGGCGAAGATCGCCGCCGGGACGGCGTTCGCCGCTCCCAACTGCGCCGCCAGCACGCCGTTGGCTACTGCGACCCCGATCTGGGTCTCCGTCCAAAGCTGGTTCCCGCCGGTGAGCGCGTCATATACCCCGAAAGTAAAGTCGTGCGGCCCGCTCAGGGGGTTATTGCTCGAATCGGTAAGGCGGCCCTGGAAGTTCATAAGGCCCGGAGGGCTCTGGCCCCAGGCGGGAGGTATTCCCCCCGCATAAAGGGAGAGAAGGATGGTAAAGATCATGGAAGTGTAATTGTTTTTCATAAACCCGCTCCTGGTTCCGCAGCTTTCGTGGCGCCTTTCGGGAGCCTGACCAGAAACACCGTGTTTTCGCCGACCTTGCTGGTGACATAAACCCATCCGCCCAGGGAATTAACGGCCCGCTGGACGATGTTCAAGCCCAGCCCTGTCCCCGGAATTCTCCTGCCTGAAGCCCGGTCCGCGCCAGACCTGTAAAATTTGGTAAAGAGGTGCGGGATATCTTCGGGCGGAATGCCGCGCCCGGTGTTTGAAACATAAAACATAAGTTCGTTGGGATTGTCATGCAGGCCCAGCCGCAGCTCGCCGCCGTCAGGAGCATACTTTATCGCGTTCGACACAAGGTTAACTACTATCTGCTTTATCAGCTCTTCCTGCGCCGTTATGCGGCCTGTCATGGATCTATGCAGCGGAAAGACCTGTATATTCTTTTCCCGCGCCATCGGCGCGAACATCGTGAGGGTCTGGGCAATAACTTCGTCGACCTGTACCGGACGGGCAGCCTCGCCGGAAAGAGCTTTATGCTCGGAACGGAAAAGGCTGAGGGCGTTCGAGAGCGAGGTCTCCATGCGCAATACCGCCACGATCATGGTGCCTATAATATTCCGGTTTTGTTCCGCGTCCTGCGGGAGTTTATTGTCCTGCCAGAGCTCCAGGTAGCCTTTGAGGCCGTTAAGCGGCGTGTTTATCTCGTGGGTAAGCGTGTGCAGGATGTCTTCGCGGGATTCGACAAGTTCCTTAAGGCGCCCGGCCATGGAATTGAAGCTCCTGGTCAGCGCGCCCATTTCGTCGTTAGTGCGTACCGGCACGGTCACGTCCAGGCGGCCGGCGGCAAGCATAATGGTAGCCTGGGCGAGCATCTCTATGGGGCCGGTCAGCAGCCTGGTTACCCAGGCGTTGAGGAGCAGGCCCAGGAGAATAAAGGACCCGGCTATGCCGAAGGTCCAGCGCATAAGCGGGTCCAGTGAGCGCCGGACCTCGTCGTCAATGAACTTTCTCACAAAACCGAGCCTCACCGAAACCCCCTGCCCGGCCGGGGGCTCCTCGACGTTCACCGTGGCCCTTCCCGACACGCTGAGCGAAACCCCGCTGGTCGACACGTTCAGGTCCCCCGTGGCCGCGCCGGAAGCGGAGGGGTATGCGGAGATGGTGTACCGGACGGGTTTGCCCGCAGGGAACGCGCTGCGCTCCAGGTACATAAGCCCGCCGCTTTCTTCGCCTAACCGTAAAACATGACCGCCGTACGAGACCGAGGCGAAAGCGAGCTCCGGGTGTTCCTTCTGCAGGAACTTAAGGTAGCTTATCGCCATCAGCCTGTCCCGGCTGTCGAAAGATTCCTTCGCTATGCGCGCTGCCCCTTCCATGATGGCGTCCAGGCGCTGGATAGCCTGGGAACGCAGCACCTTGCGCTGGGTGCCGGCAACCATCGCGGCTGTCGAAGCCACCAGCGCGGTCGTCAGGGCGGCCGTGATCAGCTGGTGTTTGGTCCGTATTCTCATATCAGGATCCTTTTTCGTTCTTCAGGCGGCGTAAAGCTTTCAGGGCCTCCACATTGTCGGGGTCGGCGTTCAGGACTTTCTCGAATATCTCGCGCGCCTTGTCGGCTTCCCCGTTCACGTAATGATCGGCGCCGCGGTTCAGCAGGTCTTCTATCTCCTGCTGTGATAGTGACGGCTTCGGGGCGGCCGCCGCTTTCCTTGGGGCAGGCCTGGGCTGCGGTCCGGAGCGCTCCAGGCGCGTTATGGATTTGATGTAGCCCCTTATGGCCTGCTTCAGGGCGGGGCTCTTTTCGTGCTCGTACGCCTTCTCCCAGGCGTAGAGCGAACTCTTGTATTGTTCCAGGCCCAGGTACGCTATGCCCATATTCTGCCAGGCGGCCGCCGTTCCGGGCGCGGCGGCAGTTACCGCGGCGGTCAGGCTTACCGCCTCGCGGTAGCGCCCGGCCTTGAGCGCCTCTTCGGACCTGGCAAGTTTCTCGGCTATCGCGCGCTCGGCCTCGGAGAGTTCCGGCGCGACAGGAACGCTGACCCGGCTCTTTTCTGCCTTCTCCGGCGTCCCGGCCTTCAGGCCGCGCATGGTCGCCATCAGCATCTCCAGCGTCTCTTCCTGCTCCGTGGGCTTGCCGAAATGGAAGGTTACGGCCATGCGGTGGTTGCCCGAGGTATCGGCTATGGTGCCCAGCGGCAGGGTAAACCCGTAATCCACCTGCACCCTGCGGGTGCGGTAGGAGAGGCCCAGGCCGAGCTGCTTATACTCCCGGGTGCCCATGCCCATCGCGCCCCTCACCGCGAAGTCGCCGATAAAAGCCTTCGGGAACCAGCGCTCCGCCGCGGCGGTGATGATATTGTCGGTGGAGCCGTCGGGAGCCTTTTTTGTCTCGACCTGCGCGACCAGGTTCGAGATGAGGCTTTTATAATTGAAACCCAGCTTTACCGCCGTCGGCAGGGGGTCGGAGTCGCCGGAGGCGAAAGCCATGTCCGGCCGCGCGAGATGCGTCACCTGCAGCCCCAGCTGGTAGTGGGTCATGAACCGGTAAAGCGCCCCTATGTCCGCGTCGAAGGCTTTATGGTCCGGATCCCCCCGGAGCAGCGGGTCGGGCCGGCCGGCGCTGATAATGCCGCTGGTCGCGCCGGCGGCTTCAGCGAAGCTGCCGAAGGAGCTGGAGAGGTACTTCAGGGTGGTGCCGAGGAAAAGCTCGCCCCCCCCGGGGCGGGTGTAGGCCAGGCGCCCGTAGGACAGGTAAAGCGTGTTCTCCCGGTAAAGCCCGCCGTCGAGGGAGAAGGAGTTGTACGCCCCGGCGAAAGTCCCCCGCCTGCCTTCTTCGACGGGATGGGCGTAGCCGAAGAAAGAGGTTCCCAGCTTCGAGCCGTCCGTGAGGCCCGGGAAGAGCTGCGTATAAGCCGCCGTGAACTGCGGCCTGCTCATCAGCCCGAGCCCGGCCGGGTTGTAATGCGCGGCGTACACGTCGTCCGCGACCGGGGTCATGGCGTTGCCCATGCCGGGCCCGCGCGCGCCGGCGCCCAGGTCCTCGAACGCGGCGTACGCCGGGGAAAAGGCGCAGGCAAGGAGCATGAACCCGGCCAAAAGCAGGGCAGTGGGGAGAGTTTTCCCCGTCGCGCCCGCCCGCATGGTCCGCCTTAAGTTCATATATTTCTCAGCGTATCACCACTATCGTCCCGTTGAAAGTTTTTTCCTCGGCCTTGATCTGGTAAACATAGACCCCGCGCGGCACGGCGGAGCCGCCGGCTTTTCCGTTCCACTCCAGCGTATCGGCGATCTGGGTGCCCGGCCGCATTTCGGCGACCAGCGCCCCCGTGAGGTCGTAGATCTTCCCGCTGAACGAGGAATCCTTCGGATTGTCCAGCGTGAAAACGACATAGTCGTTAAGGCCGTCGCCGTTGGGCGTGATGACTTTATTCGACATTTCCTTTACGCCGAAGCTTACGCCGCCGGCCCTTACAAGGCTGCGTATCTGGTAGGAGCCCGGCAGCGCCGAGCGGACCGTTATAGTCTGCTCCTCCGGGTTCACGGTGCCGAAGACTTTCACGTACTCCTTGCCGTTGAACCAGTAAACACCCAGCTTGGTGCGGGCGTCGGAGGCGCGCACGGAGGACGCCAGGGAGGACAGCTGCGATATGCCGGAGCCCTTGAAACTGCTGGGTACGACCTGGCCGCTCTCGGTATCGTAGCGCAGGACGATGTCCGTCTCCGGTTTTTCAAAGCGGAAATCGGCCAGCTCGCCGCCGTCGGGCGCCTGCACCGGGCGGAACTCTACGGACTTCATGATCTTGCCCCCTTCGTCCTGGGCTCTCTCCCGCGCGGCAAAGAAGATCGGGCGGCCCGAGGGATTGCCGGCAGGGAGCACGACTCCGGTCATCCCGGCGGGGATCTTGAGGCGCGAAACCTGGTCCGGGGCTACCGCGTAGAGGTTCCTGTCGGTGTCAACGACCATGGAGGTGCCGGGCGTGCCGATAGAATCCATGGCCGCCACTTTATAGTAATACGCCGTGTCGGGGTCGGGGACGGGAACGGTCACGCTCTGGGAAGAAACGGGCACCGAAGCCACCAGCGCCCAGCTTGACCGTATGATGCCGGTAGCCCGGTAAACTTCGTAGCGGGCGAGTTCCATACCTTCGCCGGAGTGCCGGAACCCGGAGCCGTCGAGGTTGGAGGAAACGCCCGACCAGTTCATGGTTATGGCGGAGCGGTCCGGGCTGACGAAAGCTTCAAGCCCCGCCGGGGACATCGGGGGCAGGTCCAGTATGCACTCGGTAGCCACGAATACCGAATACGCGCGCGCCGTGTTATGGCTGGAGAAGCGGTAATAATAAGTGGAATTAAGCGCCAGGCCCTCGTGCAGCTGGGACGAGCCGGCGGCGCTGGACAGGACCACCGAGCCGTCCGGGAAGATATTGCCGTCGCCGTAATTCGCGCCCGCCGCAAGGCCGTAAGTGATGGGCATGGTGCTCATCTGCACCAGCACCCCGGTGGGGTCGTCGTAGCCGGCGTTGGCCCAGCTGAACATCA
The DNA here is from genome assembly GCA_030651035.1 of Elusimicrobiota bacterium. Classification (GTDB taxonomy): domain Bacteria; phylum Elusimicrobiota; class Elusimicrobia; order Elusimicrobiales; family UBA9959; genus UBA9959. Next base: position 2,418 of record JAUSCK010000309.1, on the reverse strand, counting down.
GCCTGCGCGCCAGGCCGTCCGGCAGCGAGGCCAGGTTCTCGACGGGGAGCGGAGCTGTTCCGAGCATTGTCCTGGTGGCTATGATGGTTCCGAAATTCACGTCCTGCTGCCAGTTAAGGCTGGCCAGCCTGAAGAAATAGCTGGTGTCCGGATTAAGCCCGTTTATGGCCAGCGTCAGGCGGGTCCCCTGGTCCGTGACGGAGGAATGTACGACGCCGCCCGGGAACAGGGCGCCGAAGTTCGTGGAGGAGCCGTCCAGCTGGTAGCCCTCCGCGCTGCCGGGCGGGAGCGTCCAGGCGAAGGTGACGCTGGAGCGGAACACCCCGCTCAGCACCGGCGAGACGGGCAGGTTGGCCAAAGTGGATTCGTCCCCGGGGGCGGAGCGCTCGGCGACGACTTTGCGCGCGTCCGCGAGGTAAACGCGGGTATAGTAGGTCGTGTTAGGTTCAAGCCCCGTAAGAATATAAGCCTGCGGCTCTCCGGGCGTTACTGAAGTTGAGAATTCAGTCACGAATACGGCCGGGTCGAAGACATGCGAAGCCTGGGATGAGGTGTCAATGCGGTACTGGCCGCCGGTGACCGCTCCCAGGAAGCCGTCCAGGCCGGGAGCGTTCCAGGCCAGCTCAAGCGTGCCGGTGGCTTTGGAAACCGCGGTGAGGCTGATTATCGTGCCCGGCTGCGCCGCCAGCGGCATCAGGCCGGAATTGAAATTAAAAGCGGAACCCGCGGCTGTGGCTATGGCCGTTTCAGCCAGCGCGTAGTTAAGTGAAAACCCCGCGCCGGAAGCGACGGCCCCGCCGCCGGAAACGAGGTTGCGCCGTATGGAATTGTCCCCCCCGGCCAGGGGAATGCCGGCTTGGGCGCCGCACGCGAAACCGAAGGCCAGCGCCGCGGAAAGAAAAAATCCGGTGAAAAGCGGCCGTCCCCCGCTGTTTCCGGGGGCCGCTTTTTCGTTCTTTTCCGGCTTCTCATCCTGGCTCATGGCGTTTACTTGTTTTCCGCTCTATAGCTGGGTAGGCTTCACCGCCTGTTTAAGTATCGAACCGATGCGGGCGATAAGCACCCGGGGGCTCAGGGGCTTGAACAGATAATCCTCCGCGCCGACGTCCAGCCCCTCCACGCGGGTAACTACCTCCCTGGCCTCGCCGGTGAGCATAAGTACCGGGATATGCCGGGTTCTAGGCTCGGCCTTCAGGGTGCGGCAGACCTCTATCCCGGTCGTGTCCGGCAGGTTTACGTCGAGCAGTATCAGGTCGGGCTTTTCCGCGAGGGCCATGGGCAGGGCGCCGCGGCCGTCCGGGCTGAAGCGGAATTCATAGCCTGCCGCAACCAGCGCGGCCTGCAGCATTTTTTGTGTCATCGGGTCGTCTTCCACTGAAAGGATCCTGTACATATTCATGCTCCTCGTAAGCCGTCTGAATTATTCTTCTTATATATATAACAACCAAACTGATACAGATACATATCAGGCTTGTAACACAGATGTAACATGTATCTGGTATGATACAGGTAGCGCTATTACACAGGGGAATATATGACAGAAACCCGCCGCTTCCTGATAATATCGGAAAATCCGGTCTTGATCAGCCTGTTGGAGAACTGCTCTGAGCAGGGAGGTTACCTCATGGAGGCGGTCAGGACGGGCGCGCTGGGTTTCAAGGCGCTGCTGGCCGCCCGGCCGGACCTCGTTTTCCTCGATATCGCCATCCCCGACATTGACGGCCTGACCTGGCTGACAATTCTCCGGGAAATGCTGGAGGGTAAAGGGCTCCCTGTTATTGTAGCGGGAGAAAAACTAGGGCCGGAGGAACTTGCCCGAAGCTTTGAGCTTGGCGCGGAGGACTGTATCCCTTTCCGGCACTGCGACCCGCGCGAGCTTTCCGCCCGCGTCAGGGCCGTTCTAAGGCGCCGCGCCGCGCACGCGGAGCAGCCGGCCGCGGCCCTTTCGATGGGCCCCGTGGAACTGGACCCCGGCCGCCACCGGTGTTTTGTCTGCGGCAAGGAAGCGCGGCTCCGGCCGCGGGAGTTTGAATTGCTGGAGATACTTATGCGGAAGGCGGGAAGGGTTTTGAGCAGGCCTTACCTGCTGGGATCGGTGTGGGGAATGTCCAGCGCCGCCAACACCCGCGCAGTGGACGTGACAGTCAGCCGCCTGCGCAAGGCGCTGGGAGAAAAAGCCGGCAACTGGGTGGAGTCCGTGGAAAAATTCGGCTACAGGTTCTGCGATCCCGATCAAATCGCCCGCTGATCATTTAACCTGAAAGTTGCAGTTGCAAATTTCCGCCCGCATAGCGGGCGCCCTTCGGGAGGTATACACCTCGTCGGGCCTGTCGCGCATAGCGCTTGGCCCTCCGCCCGCTTCGCGGGGAATCCTGCAGAATATTTCTGTCCGCCTGATTTATCTATGGAAACCGCTTC
>JAUSCK010000306.1 GCA_030651035.1 Elusimicrobiota bacterium | reverse complement strand
ACGGAGGGGAGACCGCAGGGGCCAGGTTAGCAAAACCGGTCGGAAGCCTGAGCTTGCGTAAGCGCGAAGGCTGAGACGCGGAAGCGCGCGCACGGTGTGCGCGACGCTGGTTTTGCGTTCTGGCCCCTGCGGTAGGCCCCGCACTTTTCCCGAAGCGGTCAAAGTTCGGGGCAAGCCCCGACTTAACATCTTGCGGTCCGTATCTAGCAATTCTTTATGAACGAACTGCTTTATAAAAACTCCCTCCCCCACTCGGTCCTCTCCGCCCTCGCCTGGCTCTACGTCAATTTCATGGCCCTCACCTCGAAGCTCTCCGTAAAAGGCGACGGCACCCTCCCCGGCATCTACACCATCTGGCACCGCCAGGAAGTCATAATGACCTACGCCCAGCGCGGCCGCAACCTCGTAGGCCTCATAAGCAAGAGCAAAGACGGCGAGTACATGGCACGAATACTCCAGCGCTTCGGCTTCTCCTTCGTGCGCGGCTCCACCACCTCCGGCGGCTTCCTTTCCCTGCGCTCCCTCATCAAAGCCGCGCGCGCCGGCTTCTCCCTCGCCATCACCCCCGACGGCCCGAAAGGCCCCGTCTTCAAGGTCCAGCCCGGCGCCATCTACCTCGCCCAGAAAGCCGGCATTCCCGTCATCCCGTGCGCCAGCGCCTATACCAAGAAGAAGATACTGCGCAGCTGGGACAAATACCAGTTTCCCCTCCCCTTCGGCCGCATCCAGGTAGTTTACGGCGCGCCGTTCTACGTCGCCGAAGCCGACGACATCCCCGCTAAAGCCATAGAGCTTGAAAACGTCCTCAACGCCCTCACCGCCGAGGCTGAAGAACTTCTGCTAAACCAACATGGATAAACAGGATATACAGGATTTTTATTTTCATTTCCTATCCTGTCTATCCTGTTCATCGATGTAAATATATGCTCCCCACCGCTTCTAAATTGACAGCCGCCGTTCCCGGTCTCCTCTTCAGCTTCGCCGCTTTCCTCGGGTCCTTCCTGCTCTTCCAGCTGGAGCTCGTCGCCGGGCAGACCGTGCTGCCGCACTACGGCGGCAGCTATTATGTCTGGACCGTCTGCCTGCTTTTCTACCAGATCGTGCTCGTCGCCGGCTACGCCTACGCGCTGCTCCTGTCCGAGCGCTTCTCACCGAAAGTCCTGCTGCGCGTCCACCTGGTCCTGCTGGCCGCCGCGCTGGCCTTCATGCCGGCCTCCTTTCCGCCGCAGGTGTTCGGAAGCCCCGTTTTAGACCTGCTCGGGAGACTGACCCTGTTCATCGCCTTCCCGTTCCTCCTGCTTTCAGCCTCCACCACCCTTTGCCACAAATTGCTGTCGGACGCCTCCGGGCGCAGCACCTACAGCGTCTTCGCCTGGTCCAACGCCGGTTCCCTCGCCGGCATGCTTTCATACGCCCTGCTGCTGGAACCGGCCCTCCCGCTGTCCTCCACCGCCCTGCTCTGGCGCGGCCTTTTCGCAGTTTACGCCCTGCTCTTCGCGGCCGCGCTGCTGCTGGGTTTCCATAAGAACCCCGCGCCGGCCGAAGCGGCCGCCGCCGAGAAACCGCGGTATTTCCTCTGGTTCATACTCCCGGCCGGCACGGCGGCGCTGCTTGCCGCCGTCACCAGCTACCAGAGCTCGGCCACCGCCTCCATGCCGCTGACCTGGATGATCCCGCTCTGCGCCTACCTGCTCTCCTACGCCGTACTCTTTGCCGGCGGGGACCTGCGGGTCAACACCCTGCGGATAAGCCTGTTCTCGCTGCTCGCAATAATTGCCGGCCTGCTGTGGCGCCTTAACAGCCCGCTGACCACGGTGCTGCTGGCGTTCCTCAACTGGGCGCTGTTCTTCGCCTGCATCGTAGCCCACCGCGAACTCTACATGGCGCGGCCGCGCTCGGCGGCCCTGGCGCCGCGCTACTACCTGATGATGGGCCTGGGCGGCGTGGCCGGCACCGCCCTCGTCACGCCCGTCGGAGCCTTGCGGCTTTCCTTCGGTTTCGCCGACCTCTACATCGCCCTCATCCTTCTGGTCGGGGCGCTGGCCTACGCCATAAGCCGCGAGCGCGGGTTGGGCCTGCGCGCCATCGGGTTCGCGGCCGCCCTGCTGGGCGGCCTGTTGACGCTGGGTCTGAAGCTCTCCGGCGAAACAAGGGTTTACGGGATACGCAATTTCTACGGGATCTACCGCGTGGAGGACGACAAGGCGCAGGGCCTGCGCCGCTTCATACACGGCTCCACCGTGCACGGCATACAGCACCTGGCCGCCGGCGAGGAGCTTAAAACCACCGTCTACTACTCGGCCGGCTCGCCCATCAGCGAGGTGCTGAAAACCTTCCCCGCCGCGCACGTCGGGGCCGTGGGCCTTGGGATTGGGGTTTCCTGCGCGGACGCGCGCAAGGGGACCGAGTGGGTTTTCTACGAGCTGGACCCGGACGTGGTGCACATAGCGCGCAAATACTTCACCTTCCTGGAAAAATGCAAGGCGGACGTGAGCATAGTCACCGGCGACGCGCGGCTGAACCTGCTGAAAGAGCCGCCCGGCCGCTTCGACCTGCTGTACCTGGACGCCTTCACCGGCGGCTCGGTGCCGTTCCACCTGCTGACGCGCGAAGCCCTCGAGCTCTACCGCTCCCGGCTGAAGCCCGGCGGCATGATGATCTTCCACGTCTCGGCGAATTTCCTGGACATAATACCCGTCCTGCGCCTGTCCGCGTCCGCCGCCGGCCTGCAGAGCCTGGCCAAAACAGCCTCCTTCGATCCCGACGACCCGTCCCGGTTCAGCTCCGAATGGCTCGCCGTAACCAACAACCCCGCCTATCTCAAAAAGCTGGCCAAAACCGGCTGGACCGCCCCCCCGCCCCCAAAGGGCTGGAAAGTTTGGACTGACGATTATCGCAATGTTCTGAAAGCACTTAAGTGGTAGGAATGCCGTGAGCTGAACCCGGAATTTATCAGCGGATATACACTGTTATTTTTTCAGGAGAGCGAGATCTTTCAAAACGGTTTCGCGGGTCTCTTCGGTCAGGTTGTTAAAGGCCAGGGCCTCGTTGTAGAGGAACCTGGCCTCGCTTTCTCCCCCCCGCGCCGCCGCCACGGCCGCCAGGTTCAGGCGGGCGTCCGCGAACGCCGGCGAAAGCCTGAGCGCCCGCCGGAAAGCCGCTTCCGCCGCGCCGTCTTTTTTTAGGAAACGCAGGACAACCCCGCGGGCGTTATGGAGGCGGGCATTCTCCGGGTCCGCTCTCAGCGCCTTATCCAGCGCGGAAAGGGCGTCATCATAGCGGCCCAGCTCCTGGTACAGGCCCGCCGCTTCCCCCGCGGCCTCAGCGTCCCCGCCGGAGGCGAAGGAAAGCAGCCTCAGCGCGTCGGCTTCGCGACCGTTCTTATGATAGAGCCTGGCCGCGGACACGACGGGCAGCGGATGGCTCGAGAGGTTTTTCACTATCCTTTCAGCGGCTGCTTTTTTATCCGCCGCCGAATTCAGATAGAAACAGGCGCAGGTAAAATTACCCGGATAAGCGGAATATAATTTTTCGGCGGCTCGCCGAAATGAATCCTCGTTGTCCCTGTTTTCATAGAGGGCGGTTATAAGCCCCGCCTCCCTCCCGGACACCCCACGGGCAGAACCGCGAAATTCCTCCGCAAGGTTGCGGAAATCTTTTTGCTTCAGCCCGTCTTTGAAAACCCCGAGCACTTCCCCCGCCTGCGCCGGCAGGCCCGCTTCGCTTACCGCGGTGCGGGCGAGCAGTTCCGCCAGCAGCGTTCCGGCTGTCAGCCTGTAATTAAATTCATAAGCGGGCGACGCAAACCCTAACCTGTCCAGAAGAGCCTCCGCCGCCGTGCAGCTTTTTTTATCCCGGAGACATAAAGACTCCTGCTTGAGGTATTCAAGCTTAGCGGTGAGCCCGGTCAAGGCGGCCAGGCGGGATAAGATAAGCGCCCTTTTTTCCGCCGGCCAGTACAGGGCGGCGTTGTACAGTTCGCTGTCCAGAAAGCCGCGGTTCGTCGCGCGTATCCTCTCGAGCAGCGCGAAATCTTTTCGCGTGCGCGCCTCCCTCAGGCCGCTTCTGAATTCCTGCCAGGAATCGCGTAGGCCGACAAAATCGGCCTCGGCGCTTTTAACGTCGCCCAGCTCCAGTTCTTTGAATAGCCTGACGGCAAGCAGCTCAGGCAAGACGTCGGGCGGCGTCCCGGGTGCGGCGGGGCTTTTCACGGTTTTGACTATATAGCTGAGATGGGGGTCGCTGCCTCCCGGCTTGGCCAGCGCCTCTTCGAAGACCGCCAGGGCGTCTTCGGTCCTGCCCATCTCCAGGTAAGTCCGCCCGCGCTTTTTTAAAAGCCAGGTGTCTCCCGGAAAATCCTTCACACCACGGTCCAGGGCCATAACCGGAATCGCGGAACGCGCCGGGTACGCCCAGAGATAATATTCCAACAGCCCGGCGGGGATGAGCGCCACGGAGAAGACGGCGCAGGCCAGGATATTTTTTGACGCACCCTCTTCCCGCGCTTTCGTGGCCGCCCGCCAGAGGCCGGAAACCGCCAGGAAGCCCAGCAGGTACCGCAAAGGATAAAAATATCTTTCTTCAATGGAAAGCAGGCAGTGCACGGCGATGAAATAGGCCGCCAGCCAGGCCAGCAGGAAATTTTCCTTCCGCCGGTCCAGGGCCAGTCCGATGAGCGCCAGCGGGATAAGCACCGGGAACATCAAAAACACCGCCCACAGCCGTTTGAAGACCGCCTCGGCGTAATTAAGCGGCTCCGCCAGCACGGTCTTCACCGCCCAGGGCAGAACCGGGCTCGTTTCAGTGAGCCCTGCGAATGAGCGACAGTCTCCTTCCATTGTGTAAAGCGTGCCCATTGCGCCGGTAATAATGTTGCAGTCGCTTCGACTGCCCTCCAAGGGTATGAAACGGTCCGACAGTGAATAATTCAGCCTGGCCCAGGGCACGAGGAGGATATAGGCCGAAACCAGGAAGAGCGCGGAATTGAGAAGATATTTTTTCATCCCGCGGCCCCGGTAGAAATAATCATACAGCAGGACCACTAAAGGGAACAGGAAAAGAGGCGAGCGCACCAGGAGCGTGGCGCCGAGAGAAAGGCCGGCCAGGAGCGAATAGAAAAGACGGGACTTCCCGCACCGGAGAGTCTGGAAATTCACATACAGGACAAGCAGCAGGGAGTAAAGCACCTGTTCCAGCTCATGGTTTTTGTGGGTGAAGTCCAGGAACAGCGGCGCAAGGAGGAACGACAGGCCTCTGACTGGGCTTCCGTTAGCGGCGCCCAGCGCGTAGCTTGCGACGTACAGCAGCAGGCTCAGGATCCGGCCCAGCAGCGCAATGTCAGTGAAAGAAAAGTGCCGGAGAAACGCGACAATAAAGCCGAAAAGAGGCATGCTGAAGGAGATGTCTTTATCCCTGAAAGCGTGGAACAGCAGCTCACCCCGGTCGGCATAAAAAGCAAGGTTGGGCTCCGAATACCCGGCCCGCGAAGTCAGCCAGAAGCCCAGTGCCGCAAGCCCCAATGCAGCCGCCCAGAAGCCGTAATCGGCAAAAATTCTCCTTTTATCGGCGGCCGCCGGTGATTTTTCCATAAAATATATTTTCAATGCAGGGAGGAATACGGCAACGCAGGCCTGGCATTTAAACCGTTTTTTTCGCGCAGATCATCGTCAGCGCTTCGTTGCACGAGGTAGAAGTCACCAGCCAGCCGGCCTTTTCCAGGTCGGCCGCCAGCTCTTTGTTGGAATATTCTTTCCAGCCGCCGGTCAGTTCCCAGTCGGTCCCGAATTCGGGGTAGCCGGGTTCGGTGTGTATGATGAACAGCTGCCCGTTCCCGGTAACGCGGTCCCTGACGGCCTTCAGGAAGTTCACCCGGTCGGCCGGGGCCACCGCGCTGAAAACCTGCAAAATTACCGCCAGGCCGAACTGCCGCTTTACCCGAGCCAGCGTCGGAGGGAAGTCCCCGCCGACGCGCGCCCTACCCACATTCAGCGTTTCCTCGGGGGTAGCGCAGAACTGGATATTGTCGAACTTCTCTTCGATCAGGACCTTCGTCCCGCCGCCCTGGAAGCGCCACTTGAAAAAATCGTGCGAATTGGCGCTGCAGATCACCAGCGCGGGGTTGTCTTCCCTTCCCCCGGCCAGCGCGTGCATTATATCGCCCGCCCTGCAGCCGTCCAGCCGGTCCCACAGTATACGCGAGACCGCGAAACCGGCGAACCTGCCCGCGAAGCCCCCGTCCTTCTCCCGGCCCGCGGCCATTTCAGCAAGAGCCCGGATGAGCGGGATGCGGTAAGGCTCCAGGGTCTGGAGGTTCATCATTTCCCAGCTATTATCTTCGGGGCCCTTGCTGACGACCTTCACCAGGCCGGCGAAGCGCCGGTCCCGGCGGATAAGGTGGTCCAGCTTCCGGCCCAGCTCTACGCGGGGGAACCCCGGCGCGCCCCTCGGGCCGCAGAGATAGCGGAACAGGAAACCAAAATACTTGTCGGCGGCGATAACGCTGGCCGGCAGCGCAAGCTCCTTGGTCAGCGCGTCGGCCGTCTCCATCTCTTCCTTGTTCATGGAGGCGGTGCCGGCGACGAAGAACGGCTCGGCTTTCTGGGCGGTGACCCCCAGCTCTTTGGAGCGCCTGCCCAGCATGGACCGCGGGAAAACCCGCAGCCTGAAAAAAGAAAGACTGGCGTTAAGCGACAGGCCCCAGTCCAGGGTGGCCTTGTATTTCTCAAGGGTGTCGCCCGGCAGCCCCATGATGAAACTCAGCCCTATCTTGGCGTTGGGCGCGTCCACCGCCAGGGCCCGCAGCCTGTCCTCGGTCCTTGCCAGGTCCATCTTGCGGTTCACAAGTTTGCAGGTGTCGGCGTGCATGGACTGTATCCCGGCGCGCACATTGAAATTTTTATTGTTCAGGTGCCTGATATGGGCGTCGGTCATGTTCATCAGGTTTACCTGCAGTTCCACGCCCGTGCCTTTCGCGCCAAGTTCCTTCCCGATGAACTTGAGCAGCCGGATGGCCCCCTTGTTGTAGAGGAAATCCGAATCCGTAGGGAGAATATACCTGATCCCCGGGAAATCGCGCAGGATAGCCTTGATCTCGGCCGCGACCCGTTCGAATTTAAAAGTCCGGTAAGTGCCCGGCAGTGAGCAGTAGCTGCAGGCGTGTATGCAGCCGCGCGAGGCCTCAATATGGGCTATAGCGTAGGAGCCGCCGGCGAACATTCCTTTTAGGTACGGCGAGGGCAGGCCGTCTATTTCCGGGTTGAGCAGCCGGGGCGGGTTGACGGTAACTGCCCCGTCAGCGGCGAAGGCCAGGCCCTTTATGCCGGAAAACATACCGCGGCCGAGCTTTGCCTTAAGCAGCTCGGCGAACGTTATTTCGCCTTCGCCAAAAACCGCGAAATCCACCGTCCCGCCGGCGAAGATCCTTTCTTTTTCGATAACGCCTATAAAAGAGCCGCCGACCACGACTTGGGCGCCGCAGGCTTTCTTTATCGCCGTCGCGGCCGCCAGTGTGCGCTTTAAGTCGCCGTAAACGGTAAAGCCCACCAGGTCGGGTTTCAGGGCCGTCACCGCGCGCGCGACCCTGGCGAAATCGCCCTTATGCTCGAAGATCACGATCTCGCAGCCGGCCCGCAGGAACGGGTCGGTCTCCGCATAGGCCTTAAGCAGCCCTGACGCCAAAGGCACGTCCTCAACGCAGCTCACTGCCGGAATAAGGACCACCCTGAATTTTTTTATCTTTTTCATCGCCTGAAAGTAATAAAACACGTTCCCTACAGCTATGATACAATACTTGTATCTCAGGGGTGTAATCGCGTTACAGCCGGATTTAAAACAGTTTCCGGATCGCTTCGTTAAAAAAAACATGAGACTTAGTTATGCCAAACGCAAAAAATATAATTAAAGTCGAATTGGTTTTCTACGGGAAAATAGTCGGGAAGCAGAAACTTAGCAAGACGCTGAATATCTTAGGCGGATACACTTATATCGTCAACGGCAGGAAATGCGGACGAGAGGAGATTTACACAATACTCTTATCAGCCGGCTTCCCCCCCGGAAACCCATACTTCGAAATATTCCTAAAAGACGACCCCGTCGGAACTGCGGCAAATAAAGATACGGAAAAAGAAGCGCAGGAAAACGATTACGACAAGGACTTAAAGGCGGATATCTATATTGTTTTAGATAACAGATCCAAAGCGCTGGATTTAACCGAGGATGTAGTTACTTTCTCAAAAAAACACAATTCATCCGCCGAATTAGAATACTTTATCACTGGGGTCCAATGCCGCACCAGAGATATGCGCGAAATCTTCGCAGGTGCCGGAATAAAGCAGGGCACGCCGGTCTATGATGTTTTATTGGATGAGTAATATTCTTCTGGCCTCAGCCGCAGACAAAGCTTAACTGCGGCCCGAACACCCTCACCTTTTAGCAGACAGCGCCTTGGCAGCGAGCAGCTTTTTGTACTGAGCCACCGACGCCTTAAGGCCTGTAAACGAGGCCGTCCAAAACGCTGGATCCCCAAGATCAAACCCGAAACAGCGGCGTGCAAGCCTTTCCACAGTATCGCTGCCCGACAGGCGAAGGAAGGCCTCGTACTTTGGAAGAAACGCCGCACCTTCCTCCTTAAAACGGGCGAATAGCGCCGAAGCGAAGAGGTAGCCGAAGGCATAGGGAAAATTATAAAACGGAACATAGAGTCCGTAATAATGCCGTTTGGAAGCCCATAGCATCGGGTCCTCGCCGCCCGGCTCCAGCGCGTCGCCATATATCCTGCGCTGCGTCCCGGTCATCAGTTCCTTAAGCCGCGCGACGGAAACCTCGCCGGACATCCTCTCCAGGTAAAAAGACTTCTCGAACTCGAACCGCGCCGTGATGTCGAGAATAAAACTGGCGGCCGAGCCCAGGTCGGCGTCCAGCATGGCGAATTTTTCCCCGGCGCTGATGTTTTTATCGGAGATAATACCGTCGGCCAGAATGCGCTCTGCGAAGATAGCTGCCGTCTCGGCGATAGTCACTGGATCTTTGCGCGCCCAAAACCTCGTACCATGAAGACAATGGGCGTGCCACGCGTGCCCCATCTCATGCGCCAGCGTGCCGACGTCGCGGAGCGTACCGTTGAAGAGCATAAAAACCCGTTCCTCGTTCGACACGCTGGTACTCGTACAGAAAGCCCCCGAGCGTTTTCCGCCGCGGCCCGATGATTCGAGCCAGCGGCTTTTCAGAAAGCGATTGTAATACCGCGAGAGGGCGGGATAGACGCTAAATGCCGCCGAAACCATATTCGAGACCCCTTCCCAGGTGTACGGAGCGTTATACTTCTGCTCCAGGGGCGCTTCGCGCTCGTAAAGGCATACTCCGGCGCGCCCCAGGAACCGCGCCTTGGACAGTAGGATCTCCCTGGCTGTCCCGAGATTATCATGAACGGCCTGATACATCGCGTCGAGGGTTTGCCGGCTGATGCCGGCGCCGAACAGCGGCCCGTCCATAAAATCGGCCACCCCCCGGTGTTTATCAAGCATCAACCGCGTACCGGCTATAGCGTTAAGTGCGGCGGCGCAGACATCCTCGATAGACGCCCAGGCACGGCTCACTCCCTCGAAGGCGGCTTTGCCGACCTTGCGGTCGGCGCCCGACATGAGATAACCGCCCCGCCCGATCCTCATAGTTTCTTTCCGCCCGTCGGGCCAGACCATTTCGAATACCAGCCGGCCCGAAAGTTTCTCGTACAGGCTTATCCAGGAATTCTGCCCGAAATAGCCAAGATCGCCCGCAAGCTTCTCCTCCGCCGGCGGCATGGCAAATCCTGCCTGTACGCGGACGCGGCGCAGAAAATAGGCGATTGGAGCAAGCGACTGGCGCTTGAGGAACGTTTTAAAGAATTTTCCGCTAACACCCGTGAAGGCGCGGCGCAAATCCACCTCGAATCCCGAGAATCCGCACAGGCCCCCGGTATTTTTTATTTTATCCAGGTATTCGACATCGTTGGCATTAACGGCCTCCAAGCACCCCACATAGGAGGACAGATGCCTGAGCCGCGCTGCGCAATCCTCGCCGGAGAGAATAAGTTTTTCCCACTCGTCGGCGGTCTTTTCCGACAGCACATCCAGCCCGGCGGCTTTGTCCTGAATCTGTACTATATCCGCCGAAAGCCTATTCTTAAAAGCCGTCATCTCCGGCCCGTTAAATTGGGAGAAATAGCCTGACAGGTCCCAAGTAACGCCTTGTTTTTTGGTGGACATATAAAGTTCCCCGCGACATCGGCTATGAATTGCGATTGAGTATAGTGTCGCGATCTATCTGCTTCGGGCTGGCAAAAACACTAAGCAGCAAACCAACCAGAATGGCATTAGCGATATCCACGTCCGGCCTCACTTATAGAATTATTTTTTTACGCGTATCGAATTTGGCTGGATTGATAGATAACTGCCGTTGAAACTTGCTTTAACTACAATGTCCCGGCCGATTTCAGCAGCCTTTAAAAACCGCCCGATGAAAATTCTACCCCTGCTGTGTGATTCCACTCTCGGTAACGTGCGCTTGCCGAAAGGCCACGGATAAAGCGAAATTTTTTTATACTCCACAGCGATGAACCAGCGCCTCGGGATTTCACCAAGAGCCATCCCCTTCGAGACGGAGATGCTGCCTCCAGTCCTACGGGGCCAGGTTCCACAAAATATGTATTTAGGCAGCATAAACCGCTCCTGCCCGAAGCTCAGCTTTTATCTAATTTATACAGATCAGAAAAAGACGCCCGCATCGGGTCATAACTCATTGTAGTTTTCGCCGCGGTGCTATTTAAATATATATCAACAGTTTGTTTATGAGAAACCGGTCTTTCCCGCACATATATTGTTTCGGAAGAGCTCGGTTTCGCATGCATAAAAAGCCGAATATCTGAATATTCCTCTTTGCCGTATACATTTTCAAGGTCTGCCACCTGAGGCCGCCAATTACGCGCCCTTTTGCCGTAGTGAGGCGTAAGCACCGGGACGACACCAACGACCACCACGTTTTTTTCGATTGCTAGCTTTTTCAATTTTGCAAGGATAGCCCGTTGATGCTCCCGGCTGGAGCGGAAGTGGCGCGAGCGGTCCCAAACACTGGTGACAGTATCAACAATAATAAGCCCGAGGTTATCGGACATTTTTTTATCCCAATTACCCGGCAAAATCTCACCATTAGCGATCCCCAGCATTGTCGACAGCATGCGGGTATTCCATTCTCCGTCCACGATACACAGCGGGCTCTCCCGGAGGCGGCTGGCCGGCTCGATCAAGTCCTTGCATACTTCACAGTTGAACGCAGCATCCCTG
>JAUSCK010000305.1 GCA_030651035.1 Elusimicrobiota bacterium | reverse complement strand
ATGTCCTGGGCCTCGCGGTTGAGGGTGTTGTTGATATCGCTGGAACGCTCGTGTTGGGGGATAACGGTAAAGTCCCCCATAAAGCCGGACTTGCCCATGCCCAGCTTCCACACCATGTTGTGCGCCAGCCTGGTGACATTGGCGAAGTCGGAGCTGACGCCCTCCGTGGTCACCCCGTACTTTATTTTCTCGGCCGCGTAGCCGCCCAGCGAGGTGCGGATATGGGCCAGCAAAGTGTTGGAATCGGAGGCGTAAATTTCCTCGGAAGGCACGGAATGCACTACGCCCAGCGCTCCGCCGCGGTTAAGGATGGACACCTTGAACACGTCGCTGGTGGGGTGGGTGAGGTAGAGCACCAGCAGGTGGCCGGCCTCATGGAAGGAGGTCATTTCCTTCTCGCGCGGGTTCAGGCTGAGGCGGTGGGCCACCCCCAGCTCTACGCGCTCTATAGCCTCGCTGAAATCCTTAAAGGTGATCATGTCGCGCTTGTTGCGGGCGGCAATAAGCGCTGATTCTTTAACGATATTCTCTATTTCCGCAGGCGTCTTGTGCACGGCCTTGCGGGCCAGGCGCGGCACCTCTATCGCCGGGTCGAATTTCACCTTGCCGAGGTAGTAGCCGAACAGCGCCTCGCGCTCGTCCAGGTTGGGGCGCCCCACGAAGATCTTGCGGTCGAAGCGGCCGGGGCGCAGCAGCGCGTCGTCCAGAATGTCCTCCAGGGCGTTGGTGGCGGCGAACACCACCACATTGGCCTCGGACTCCAGGCCGTCCATCTCCACCAGCAGCTGGTTCTGCGTGCTGTTGGTCTCCGAGCCGCCGCCGAAGGCGTCGTAAAGCACGCGCTTGCGCCCGATCACCTCGATCTCGTCTATGAAGATTATGCAGGAGCCGTGGGCCTGCGCGTATTCCTTGGCCTGCTTGAAAAGTTTGCGCACGCGGCTGGCCCCGACGCCCACGAAGACCTCCACGAACTCGGAGCCGGAGATGGAGATGAACGGCACGCCGGCCTCCGTGGCCACGGCCTTGGCCAGCAGGGTCTTGCCGCAGCCCGGGGGCCCGACAAGCAGCACGCCTTTCAGGATCTTACCGCCTATGGCCTTTACCCGGGTGCGGTCTTTTATCAGCTGCACTACTTCCCAGGCCTCGCGCTTGGCTTCGCCCAGGCCTATGACGTCGGAAAACTTAATGTTGACCACTGCGGCGTCGATCTTGGTCTTCTTCAGCGCGCTCAGCCCCCCCGACTGCATCAGGTACAGGAAGCCCACGAAGATCACGGTGTTCAGCACCATCCAGGGCATGCTGGCCACGTTCATGCTGATTATATAGCGGCGGGTGTTCTCCTCCACGCCGGCCAGATACCAGATGGGGAAGATGACCGCTATAACGGTGATGGCGGCTATCGAAAGCCCCACCCAGTGCCGCTGAAAAAAGAGTTTAATTTTAAACCAGAGCATAGTTTATTTAAGGCCGGGGAGCACGAACTGGATGGGGCGGTCGCGGTTGGGCACGTACTTTATAACTTCCATCTGCTTGCCGCCCTGGCAAAGGTAGTCGTGGCCGTTCAGGCAGGCGTTGCCGTAAGGGGCGGTGCAGACCGCCTGCTTGGGGTATTTGCACAGCATCTTTACGCCGGCCGGGCTTGTAGTCACGGTTATGGTTATGACGTTCCAGACCTGGGTGCGGACCACCTCCATCTTAAGATCTTTAAGGTTGAGGAATTGGCTCACGGCCGGGGTGTCAAAGCCTATATAGCCGCGGACGAACTTTATGATATTCGGCTTAAGGGTGGTCTCGTCCCAGTTGGCCTGATCGGCGTTCAGGTGCGACTCCAGCTGCCAGCGGCGGGCGGCGTAATAGGAGGCTATTTCAAGCTTCTGCACCAGCACCAGCAGCGCGAAAATTTTGGCGGTTATAAAGACTATCAGCAGGAAAAGCGGAAAAAGCAGCACGACCTCGGTCATGGCTTGCCCCGCCCTTTGGCCGGGCTTTGCCCGGAAAAAGTGCGGGGCCTGGCCGGGCCTCCCTGCCCTCAGGCACGAGGCCGCCCGGGCGAGCCGGCCTGATATGGTTTTAATTATCCTCATAGTTACGGGTAGAGCCTGGTCTGGTACTTCGGCGTGGGGTCCGGCCACACGCAGTTGTTATCCTCCACGGCGCCATTGGCGTTCCTGAACCCCGGACACTGGCTGGTCACCATCGCGTGCACGCAGGGCCTGCCGGTTTCCCGGCACTTGGCTATATTGCTGAAGTCAACGCTGAAGTAATTCGACGGGGCGTCCCAGCCCTGGTAAACGTGCAGCCCGTCGCCGAATGCCTTAAGCTTGCTTTTGGAGACAGTGGCCAGCTGGAACAGCCCTTCGCCGCCCGGGGACATGCCGGCCATGGGCATGTCCGGGTTGGTGTCGCCCAGGTAATACGGCGGCAGGGTGCCCCCGGTGAAAACTTTGGCATGAAATCCGATCGCCTGCGTGTAATGCATGAGGAAACCGTTGCCCTTCCTCAGCTTGTTGGCGCTGAAGCCGCCGGGGCTGAAGATCCCGTCGTTGCCGCAGCCGCCGGGGTTGCTCACGCAGTCCGGGGTGTTCGCGTTAAGGTAGTAGGATTTGCGGAAGAAGTTGAAGCTGTCGGTGAGGCGCTCAAAAACCGTATACTGGGACTCCTCCACCGTCCCCAGCAGGCTGTAAACCTGTGAATAAAATTTGTAGTAGCCTATGGCCATGCCCCATTCCACATTTATCTTAACGCCCTGGTCCTCTGTTACGAGCTCCAGCACCGGCCTGTCCTGCTTGGAGCCGGGATTAACGAGAAACTCGGGCCTGACGGCGGGGTCAAACGCTATTTCCCATCTTTTACTGCCGTCAAAAGTGCTCTGTGTCGGCTGGACCCCTTCCACGTCGTTCTTGTCCTTGGGGAAGGCCCCGGCCTCGTAAAGCATTTTATAAGGGCAGATCGACCCGTTATCCTTGGTATACTGCATCTTGCCTTCCGGCGGGCAATCATACATCTCCTTGAAGATCCTGTAGGGGAAGGCCCCGTTGACATAGGCCGTGCGGTTCAGCAGGTTGGTGTAGTCGCCCATCTGTATGAAGGCGGCCGAGTCCACCGCGAACTGCTGGCGTATTTTTTCGCGGGAGAGCTTGGTGGTCTCAAAAAGCAGGTAGACAAAAAGCAGCAGCGACGGGATTATCAGCAGCGAGGGAAGCAGGATCTGGCCTTTCCGGCCGCGCCAGAAAGAGCCAAAGGACAGAAGAGAGGAAAACAAGTTCCCCCCCCGCGTCCCTTCATTCTTTTTCTCCTTAATTCCCATATAGCCCGTTCTTTCCCTAATCACGACGGCGTCGGCTGCCCCGCGCCTATGATCATGCCCACCATTGTGAAGATGCCGCCGAGTATGTGCTTGTGGAACAGCACGCCCATAATGGAGGCCATAGCGGCCACCACGGCCAACATGAGCAGATACTCCACCGTGCTCTGCCCGGGCCTCAGTTTAAAGGAGGCCGGCGGCAAGCGGCACGGCAGCGAATAAAAAGCAGCTTCGCCCCGGCGGTAAACCCGCCGCAGGGAACGCTTAAATCCCAAAATACTCCCGCCTTTCACCATCGATCTCCTTAGTTCCATCGCCTTTGATTCCCGACTTTCGATTCCCGATTAACTAATGTTATACCACCAAAAACAGCATATTTCAAGGCTTACTTATAGTTTATAAAACCATTGTTACCTTATTATTAACATGGATAAACATGATTAACAGGATATATCCGGCTTATCCTGTCCATCCTGTCTATCCATGTGAATATTACCACAGCAAAGCGGCCGGCCTTTGCAGGACCGGCCGCTTTTACCCGAGTCGGTTCTTACCTGCCGTCTTCGGGCGAGATAAGGCCCTTCTCTATGGCCCTGACCACGGCCTCGGTGCGGTTGTTCACGCCCAGTTTCTGGAAGATGCTGTTAAGGTGGTTCTTGATGGTCTTAACGCTGCAGCCCAGCTCGGCGGCTATTTCCTTGTTGCTGTTGCCCCTGCCCAGCAGGGCCATCACCTTTATCTCGGTGGCGGTCAGCGAATCCGGGGCGCTGTCGTAGCCGGGGGTGCCCATCTGGCGCAGGCCCTGGATCAGCTTGCCCATGATGGGCTGGGGGATCATTACGCCCTCGCTGTTGAAGGTTTTAAGCGCGTGCACCAGCTCGGAAGCGGGCAGCATCTTGGAGAGGTAGCCGTTGGCGCCGGCCTGTATGGCCTCGGTCACGTGGGCCTCGTCCTCGTAGCTGGAGAGTATCAGCACGTTGGTATTGGGGCATTCCTTGCGGATGATGCGGGTAGCGGAAACGCCGTCCATCTGCGGCAGCTTGATGTCCATAAGGATGACGTCGGGCTTGAGCTTTTTGGCCATGGCGACCACTTCGGGGCCGTTCGAGGCCTCACCCACCACGGTTATGCCCTTTTCGTCTTCCAGGAGGTCTTTTATTCCCTCCCTGAAGAGTGTCTGGTCATCTGCGAGAAGAACTGTAACGTTTTTTTTGGGAACGGCCATAGTTTTGCTCCTGTTTGCCTGCGTTTATTTTAGTGATGTCCCTCGTTAAGGGGCGGCCCGTTCTTCGCTGCGTCCGCGGGGGGTGGCTCCTTGGCGAAGGGGATGGTAAACTTGAAGGCCGAGCCCTTGCCCACGCCCTCGCTCTCCACCATTATCTTCCCCTCGTGGCTCTGCACTATCTCCTTCGAGATAGAGAGGCCCAGTCCCAGGCGCCCGTGCGGCGACTTGCCGCCGGCCGGCTGGTAAAAACTCTGGAAAAGCTTGGGGAGCACCTCGGGGTCTATCCCCTCGCCGGTGTCCTTGACCGAGACGCAGACCGCGTCTTCCAGCGGGCTCACATAAACCGTTATCTTGCCGCCGCGCTGGGTGTGGCGGATGCCGTTCTCCAGCAGGTTGAGCAGCACCTGGCCTATGCGGCGCTTGTCGGCGCAGACCAGCTTGAGGCCGGTGGAGCACTCCGCGGTCACCTCGATGTTCTTCTGCTGGGCTCGGGCCTTGGCGCCAACTATGATATCCTGCACCATCTTGTCCATCTCGAAATAGTTCTTCTCCATGCGCAGCTTGCCCTGCTCGATGGAGGCCCAGTCCACCAGGTCGCCTATCAGGCGGGAGATCTGCGTGATGCTGGTGTTGATGAAGTCCATCTTCTTCTTCTGGTCGTCGTTGGGCTTCACCGTGGCGGCCAGCATCTCGAAGCTGATCTGCAGCGTCATCAGGGAATTGGAGAGATCGTGCGAGGCCATGGACATGAACTTGGACTTCATGCCGTTGAGGCGGTCCAGCTCCTCGTTGTTGTGCTTGAGCATGTCTATCAGGCGCTTGTTCTCCTGCTCTAGGTAGAGCTTCTCCTCGGCCTTCTTGATGGCGCGGCGCAGGTAGTTGAAATCGACGGGCTTGATCAGGAAGTCGTAGACGGATTCCTGGATGGCCTTCACCGCCGTGTCGAGTGAGGCGTGCGCCGTCATCATCAGGATCTGGCTGTCGGTATTGAGCTTGCGGATATCCTTGATGACCTCGATGCCGGTCTTGTCGGTCAGGTTGAAGTCCATCAGGATGACGTGGAAGAAATCGGAGACCACCATCTTCATGGCGTCGGCGCCGGAGGCGGCCTCGAAAACCTTGTAGCCTTCCATCTCCAGCAGGTCGCGCAGGGTCTCCCGCAGGTGGGCGTCGTCGTCGACTATTAAAATTTTGCTTTCCATGTGTAAGGCGCGTCGGCACCGGCCGCACGCACTTACTATTTATACTTAATTTATATATCTGGACACAAGCGAAATGTGGCTTAACGCCTTCCGGGCGGACTTACAGAGATTCACCGCAGAGGCGCAGAGGTCGCAGAGTTCAGATGAGAAAATATTAATTCGTATTCCTAATCAGCCCTGTTCACTCTGTTCTCCGCGACCTCTGCGACTCTGCGGTGAATTCTTTCCCCAAACTGATCTTATCTCCTCTCACTCTGCGCCTCTGCGGTGAAATTATTATCAGCGGGGGGCGGGGGGCGGTGGGTTCTGCACTACCGGGATGTAAAATTTGAAGCAGGTGCCCTGGCCCACCACGCTGGAAACCTCCACCTTGCCCTTGTGGCGGTCGGCCACCTTTTTCACCACGGCCAGGCCCAGGCCCGTGCCGCGCGCCTTGGTGGTAAAGAACGGCGCGAAGATCTTTTCCGCGGTTTCCTTGGGCATGCCGCAGCCGGTATCCTCCACGTCTATGCGCACGGTGCCGGCGTCCACCATCTCGCTGCGGACGTGGAGCTTGCCGCGCTCCGGCATAACCTCTATGCCGTTCTTTATCAGGTTGCGGAGCGCCTGCGTCATTTCATCGGCGTCTATATTCACCGTCGGGTTCTCCCCGGCGAAGCTCTTTATCATCTCCACGTGCGGCGGCACCGGGAAGGACATCGTGAGGTCTTCCAGGTAGGAATTCAGGTGCACCAGCTTGGGGTTCAGCTCCCTGGTGCGGGCAAAGCCCAGGATCTCGTCTATGATGCCGTTCGCCTGGCGGATCTCCGATTCGATGATGGCGATGTGCTTGGTAACCTTCGCGTCCAGCGGGTTCGTGGCCGCGGCGGCGTTGACCTTGGTCTTGATGAAATAGATGGAGTTATTGATGACGGCGAGCGGGTTGCGTATCTCGTGGCCTACGACGGAAGCCATCTGCCCGATGGCGGCCAGGCGCTCCTTCTTTATCAGCTCGTCCTGCGCGGATTTCAGCTCGCGCGTGCGGGACTCCACGCGGTTCTCCAGGCTGCGGTTCAGGCGCTCCAGCTCCACCTTGGCCGACATGATCTCGGCCGTCTTGACCTTGAGCGATTCGCTCATCTGCATGAAGGTGTGCGCCAGCTCGCCTATCTCGTCGTTGGGCATGCTGAGGTCCGGCAGGTAGTCGAAGTCCCCCTCGCCCAGCTTTATCGCGGCCTCGCGCAGGGCCGAGATGGGCTGCGTGATGACCAGCGAAACGGCGTAGCCCAGGAACAGCACGAAAACGGTGACTATCAGCATCATGCGCCAGGTGCGCTTGAGCATGTCGTTGGAGGCGGAGTAGGCCACGGACACGGAGCGCTGGATATATACCACCCAGCCCAGGTCCGAGACCTCCGCGAAGGCCCCCAGCACCCGCTCGCCGGTGGATTCGAGTATCATCTCGCCGCCGCCGGTCTTGGCGTCGTTCTGCAGCAGTATGCGCAGCACGTCGTCGGGAAGCTTGGCGTCCGACTTGTAAATTTCCTTGGAATTGGAATGCGCTATCAGGAAGCCGTTGGAATCTATCACGGCGGCCTGCGTGTGGGTGGCCTCCGGAAAGCCTGTTTTCAGGAGGCTGGAAAGGGCGGTGAGGCTCATCTTGGCGAGGATCGCCCCCATCGGCTGGTTGTTCACCGGGTTTATTATCTGCACGCCCATGGTGATGGCGGGATAGGAGCCCATGTACTTCTCAAGCCCGCCCACGAACTCGCCGGCGCGCATGACCTTCGCGAACAGCGCGTCGTTGGTGAAATCCCGCTTCTTGTTTTCGTGCACGAAGCGCCCCAGCCGCACCGTCTCCTGGCCGGAGGCGTCTATCACGGAGATCTCCAGGAAGGCGGCGTGCAGCTGCATGATGTGGCTCACCAGCCCCTGCTGCTTGGGCACGTTCATGGAGGCGAAATCCTCAAGGTGGGCGGCGTCCGCCAGCACGTTGCGGAAATTTATTATGTAGCTGGAGACGGTATCGGCGAAGCCGACGGCCAGGGCCTCCTGGTCGCGGGAGATGGCGCGGTTAAGCGTTACCTGGCTGAGGTTCACCAGGTAATAGCCGACTATGCCGAGGGGCACCAGTGAAACGATGAGGAAGATGAGGAGGAACTTGTAGAACAGCCTTCCGCGTTTCTTTGGAGCTTCTGTCATATAATAACCCGCGCCTTAACAAATCTACAGGGCAACTATATTATTACAAAAGCCTGTTACAGAATTGTTGCGGCCCCCCTTACTTCGCGCAGCCGGCTGCGGGCTGGCCGGGCGGAGGGATCTTCTCGAAGCCGGGCATCTTTGCCAGTTCGCCGAGTCCCACCACAAAGTGCTTCCCGTCCACCATGAAAGAGGGAGAGGTCGTTATCCCGAGCGCGCCCGTGGCCGTAAAATTCGCCGCCAGCAGGTCTTTGGCCTCTTCGGAGCCGGCGGTCACCTTGCCGGAGTCTATGCCGGCGGACTTAGCGGCCTTCTGCCAGTCCGGAGAGGTTATCTCCTTGTTGCGCTCGAGCAGGTAGGCGTTGAACTTGTCCGGGGATTTTTCCGCTATAAAGATCTGCCGGGCGTTTTCTTCCCACTCCGCCTGCCCGTGCAGACTGGAGAACGCCCAGGCGCCTTTGTCGTCCTTCTTGGCGTCGCCTATAAAATGTATCTCGACTTTCAGGCCCTCAGGGAGCAGCTTGTTCTTTTCCGCTTCCAGGACGGCGTTCTCCGCCATCACCCCGTAGGGACACTGGCTCATCACGAAGATCTCCAGGGTGTTCTTCTTCTCCGGCCGGCCGGCGTAAAGGCCGCGGCGCTGCCTGTCCTCGTAAACCAGGTAGCCGCCGGCCTCTTTGAAAAGCCCCGATTTTATCTCGGCGTCAAGGCGGATCCTGGCCTCGGGCGTGGCGGCCAGTATGTAGGAGGGAACGAACTCGAGGGCAGGGAACCTGGCCGCGCGCTCGGCGGAGCCGTAGTCGAGGATGGCGGGCTTTATGCCTTCGAAATACCTGTCGAACACGCCCACCAGCGCGTCGTTTTTATCTACACCGGAACTGACGACTACCCAGAAACCCGGGGGCGGCAGCTTGGGTTTGGGGGTGTAGCCGGCCGGTAGCGGGGCGCGCCTCGCCGCGGGCAGGGAGGCGTTAACCGCCTCGTAAAGCGGCATCAGGCGCTGCGAGCCCTCGTAGCGTTTCCCCCCCAGGAAAAGGGCGGTCTCGGTTACGCCGGCGCCGGAGGACTTTTTATACGCCGCCGCCAGGGCGGGAGCGCCTTCGGAAGCGGCGCGCTTTTCCAGCTCGTCCGGGTTGATCCCGGCAAAAAGCGCGGCGTCGCGCCAGCCGTCGGCCGACGGGCTCATCGAGCGCGCGTTAAGGTAGTTAAGCAGCTTCCCGGGATAAGCTTTTGCCAGCACCGCCAGGCGCAAAGCCTCGGCCAGCTCCGTCTCTCCGCGGCGCGCGGAAAATGTTCCGTCGCTGTTCTGGCTGACCAGCGGGTACACCCGGAGCTCCGCCGCGTCCAGGCGGCGCCTGACCGTGTCGGCCAGGAAGAACCACTGCCACCCCTGGCCGTCCATGGCCTCGAGGTAAAGCTCCATGCCGCCGGCGGGCTTTGCTTCCGCGGGGGACTTTGCCGCCGCGGGAGACTTCGGTGCGGCGGGAGCCTGCTGCGCGAAAGCCGGGCAGGCCAGACAAACGATGGAAATAAGCAGCAGGACGGATCTTTTCATTATTTGCCCTTCCTGCTGAGCAGCTGGCGTATGCGGATGCACAGCTCCGGGATATCGAAAGGCTTCGTCATGTATTCGTCGGCGCCCAGGGCGAAGCCCTGGGTCTTTTCCTCCGCGGACAGGAAGCGCCCGGTCATCATGATCAGGATGAAGTCCTTTGAGAACTTGCGCAGCTCCTGGCAGATCTGGAAGCCGGAGGAGTCGGGCAGCTGTATGTCCATTATCACGACGTCGGGCTTGTTCTTTTTGGCGGAATCTATGCCGGCCTTGGCGTTGCCGGCCTCGTAGCAGGTGAAGCCCTCCATGTCCAGCACCTCGGCCAGGCTTTCGCGCAGGTGGGTATCGTCGTCAATTACCAGGATTTTCCGTGCAGCCATAATATTTTCTCCTAAAACTTTATTTGATCCATTACCTTACGGCCTCTACTTAGAGGGAACCAGCTTGTAGCCCACGCAGGGCACCGTGTGTACGTAGCGCGAGGCCTTGCCCATCTTGGAGCGCAGCCTGCGCACGTGCACGTCCACCGTGCGCGGCGAGCCGAAATAATTGTAGCCCCAGACGCGCTCTATCAGGTAGGGCCTCGACAGCACGCGGTTCGGGGAGCTGAGGAACACGTAAAGCAGGTCGAATTCCTTGGCGGTCACCTTTATTTCCCTGCCGCCTATCTTCACGGTGTAGCTGGACATGTTCAGCTCGACCTCGTTCATCTTCAGCACTTCGTCCGCCTGGACGTTCACGGTCCGGCGCACGACGGCCCGCACGCGGGCCACGCTCTCGTGCAGGTCCTGGCTGTAGGCCAGGCACTCGTCGGCGCCCAGCTGGAAGAAAGCCAGCTTGTAGGAGATCTTGGACGCCTCCCTCCCGGAATGGCCGTGCGGCAGCAGGGTCTCCATGTTCAGGCCGGACGGCATATGTTCCAGGTAGGTATCCGGCGATTCCAGCATCGCTATCACCGGGATGTTCTTGTTCTTGGCCCTGAGGTTGCGCAGGAAAGTCAGCCCTTCCTCGTCGGCCAGGTTCTGGCCTATCATTACCATGTCAAAAGACTTCTCCGCCAGCATGCCCATCACCTCGCGCGAGCGGTGGGCCGTCGCCACTGCGTAGCCCTGCCGGGCAAGCATCTCCAGGATCAGGGAAGCCCGGGCGAGGTCCTTTGAGGCAAAAATAATGTTTATTTTCATTTTAGTCGTGGTGTATTTCTTCTATGTCAAAAGTAACGCCGCGCAGCCCCAGCACGCCGGTGAGGATGTTGTATACGAAAGCCGCGAACACCAGCACCGCCGTGGTTATCACCACGTAAAGCAGGGCGTAAAGGCCCACGCTGATCAGCTTCTGAACAAAGGTCATGGGGGCCAGCTGCAGATTGGGGACCACCATGAAAGTCACCACGCCGCCGAGAAGTGCCAGGCAGAAAATTACCAGCGGCACAGAAGAGGCAACCAGGGAACCGACGCTGACATTGCGGACTTCAAGTTTCATGTTTCCTCCCGAAGCTATGCTAGTGCCGTATCAAGGGGCTAGGCCCATCGGACGGCCCAAAAATACCCGCGGGCAGGGCCCGTGTTGATAATATAATACATAATTATAAAGAAGAAATAACGCGAATGAAGTACGAATTACGCGAATGCATCAGGCATTATTCGCGGCATTCGTCGCTATTCGCGCAATTCGCAATTACATGCTTATTTCGGACCTGGGGTAGAAGAGGATCAGGGTGCGGTTGGTCTCGGCCGTCTGGCCGACGTGCAGCACTTTCACGTTGAAGTTCTGGTTCTTGAAAACGCTCTCGCCCTCGACCGGCTGGTCGGGGGTCTCGAAGGCCTGTCCCACCAGCCGCAGCAGCGTCTGCTGCTGGCTGTCCACCACGTCGAGGAGATGGATGTTCTTGGCGTCCATCCCCTGGGCGAGCTCGAAATTGGCGTAAAGTATGCTGTTGTTCTCGTCGACCACTATCACGTAGTTGGTGGACGGCACGATAATGTTCAGCAGCGAGCGCCACCAGCGCTGCTCCGCCTCCCTGTAGGTGCGGTCCCTGTTGGAGATCCCCTCTATCTCCACCTTCATTTTCCCCATCAGCCGCGTA
This sequence comes from Elusimicrobiota bacterium, assembly GCA_030651035.1. Lineage (GTDB taxonomy): Bacteria > Elusimicrobiota > Elusimicrobia > Elusimicrobiales > UBA9959 > UBA9959. The sequence goes on along the minus strand of JAUSCK010000305.1, from coordinate 6,151 downwards.
ATAGCGCCGGTAAGGTCACCGAACTCGTCGGAGCGCGCCGGAAAGCGCAGGTCGAAGTTCTTGAGCGAAACGCTTTCCACGCTGTCGCGCAGCGCGTCCATCGGCGAGATGATGTAATGGTGAAAGAAGAAATAGAGCGGCAGGCCCAGCAGGAAAAGCACGCCTACGGCGCCGAACATGTACTTGCGCATGGCGGAACCTATCAGCACCTCAGCGCCGGCCCTGGAAACCAGCATGTCTATTATGCCTATGATCTCGCCGCGCACGGAGAAGGGGATGGCTATCTCGTAAAAAGGCTCGCCCTTCACCTGGCGCACCTTCGGCATTTTGGAGATATAGGCCTGCGCGATGGCGTCGGTGGGCGGCGGCACCTGCTTCTGCAGCTCGTCCCAGCCCACGCCGATAAAGCGGGCTTCCTTGTGCCAGCGCACCTTCCCCTGGCGGCTGAGGTAGATCAGGGAGGTGATGCGCTCGTCCTTGTTCAGCGACATCATTATGTCGTATTCCTCGAAGGAGATGGCGTTGGAATTATTGAGCAGGCCGTTGCGCATGGTGGGCGCGTAAACCTTGACCGTCTCTATCACGTCCTGCTTGAGCTTCTCGTCGATGGTCCACTTGAAGAGGTTGTAATAAAAAACGCCGCCAAGGAACATCACGTAGATGCCTATGCCGGTGAACCACATCAGCCATTTCACGGTAAGCCGCATAAATTTGTCCTCTGAACAGAAGGTTGATAACAGCAAGAACCTGTATAAATTCTACAAAACGCGCGTTTCAAACTTGTTACAGAACGATTAATAAATGGCCTGTCTAAAAAGCGGGGCCGCCATTAAGGCGGCCCCCTCTGCCATCATCCTGTCTGCGGCTACTGCCCGCCGGACAGGATCTGCTCTATCCGCTTCAGGCCGGACGCCGAATCGGCGCTGCCCGGATCCAGCTGCCGCGCGATGGTCCACTCGTCTCGGGCCTTGTCGTAATTGGAATTCTGGAAATACTTGAGGCCCTCTACGTAATGCTGCTGCGCGGCCAGCCGGTTCTCCTCGCTTACGCCCACCGGCTTCTTGCCGATCTCGTCGACAGTAACGCCCTTGCGCTTGGCCTCGGCCTCGGCCTTTTTGCGCGCCTCTTCCTCTTTGACGCGCGCCTCTTCCTCGGCCCTGGCGCGGCGCGCGGCATCTTCGGCGCGGCGCCTCTTTTCGTTGGCCTCGAGTTTCATCTGTTCGCGGGCGCGGGAAATAAGCTTGTTAAGGTAGGCCATGTTGCTGGTATACGGCTTGGCCTTGTCCCACTCGCCTATGGCCTCGGGGTAGCGGCGGGCGCCGTAAAGTTTCTTGCCGCCGGCCAGGTAGCCGTTCTCTATCTCGCTTTTAACCTCGGCCAGCAGCTTGTTGCACTTGGAGTCGCCAGGCTGCACCTCCAGCGAGCGGCGCAGGCCGTCGTAGGCGTCCTTCAGACGGCCCTGCGCGTAAAATTCCAGCGCCATCTTTAGCATGTCGTTGGCCCTCTGCTGGCGCAGCTCGTCCTCTATGCGGCTGAGCCACTCGATAGTGAGGGAATCCCGGGGCCTTATCAGCAGGGCGTTGTAAAAATTGTCCAGCGCGCCTTTCAGGTCCCTGGCCTGGTAGTCCTGCGAGCCTCTCTCGAAATAGTATTCCTTCAGGTCTTCCTTGATCTTGGAAAGCCAATACCTTGCTTTGATATTGTTGGGAGAGAGCTTGACGACCTCCGTCATCTTGGTGTGGGCCTCCACTATGCGCCCCTCGGTATAGTAGGAAAGGGCCGTCTTGAAGCGGTCCTCCAGCATCAGCTTTTCGCTCATGCCCGGCTTCAGGCTGCCGCGCAGCTGATTGGAGGCCTCGAGCAGCATCTGCGCGTCCTGGTAGTTGGGGTCTATCGCGATGATCTTCAGCGCCAGGGCCTTGGCGTCCTCGTAGTTGCCGTTGCGGTAATACTCGTAGGCGTTCTCATAGATGGCGTCCAGCATCTTGCCCTGCACTATCTGTTTCTCCAGGCGTATCGTCTCAAGGAATTTCCGCTTTTCGTCCATCTCGTTCAGGGATCCCAGGCCGATCTTCTCCAGGTCGAGGAAGAGCGACTCCTCGCTTTTCACGCGTTTTTCCTGCGCTGAGGCCGGGGCGCAAAGCGCCGCCGAAAAAAGAACCGCCAAAAATATATTCGTCATAAGCCAGTTGTAAGGATTAAGTGGTAAGCAGTAAGTTTTTAATCCTTAATCCCTAATCCTTAATCCTTAACCCCTAATCCTTTTCTAAAACGGCATTCCTCCGGTCATCAGGTCCATTATCATCGGGGCCAGCATCAGTATGAACACCGTCGGGAAAATAAAGATGAACAGCGGTATCAGCATCTTGGTGGAGGCCTGCGCGGCCAGCTTCTCGGCCTTGTTAAGCCGGCGGAAGCGCATGTCGGCGGAATAGTTGCGCAGCAGCTCCACCAGGCTGGTGCCCAGCTCGTCGGACTGCACTATCAGGCCCACGAAGGAGCGCACTTCCTGGAGGCCGGTGCGCAGGGACAGGCGCCGCAGCGCGTCGCGGCGGGAATAGCCCAGCTGCACCTCGTTTATGGTCTTCTCGATCTCCAGCTCCAGCCCGGTCTTTATCGGGGCGATCTTGACGATGCGGTCGAAGGCGGTCATGTAGTCCAGGCCGGATTCTATCATCAGGGCCCCGAGGTCGACGAAGGTGGGGAAGTTGTGGATGATGTCCTCCTGGCGCCTGCGGATGCGGCCGGAGTAAATGCCGGCGTCGGGCAGCAGGAAACCCAGGGGCGCGAAGAGAAGGGTGAAATAGGAGCCGCTGAGCGCGAAGAACATTATCGGCAGCACCGCGCCGGCTATAAGCTTGAGGTGAAGCATCTTCAGCGGGCTCATTCCGGCCGGGCTGCCCAGCAGCATGTAGGTTTCCTCCAGCTTCTTCTCCATGCCCAGCTGCCTGGCGAAGAAAAGGTCCAGCTTGTCCCAGAAACTCTTGCTGTTCTCGAGCTTCGCGAAGGAGGAGGTTTCCTTCCCCTCCATGTCGCTGATATCGCCTATAGCCGAGCGCTCCTCCTCGCGCGGGGCGAAAAAGCGCTGCACCGCCGTGAAGGCGGCGAAGGAGCCTACCACGGAGAGGATTATAAGCAGCGCGCTGGTTATTTTATCGGGGCTCATAGATCTTATTCTCTTATCTTTCTTCCGCTCCGCCCTTCACCCTTCCTAAACGCGTATCTTGCCGAGGCTGGCCACGACCTTCATCCCTATGGCCACCCAGATGATGCAGAAGGTCGCGGTGGCCATGCCGAGCCCCGTGCTGTAGAACTTTATCATGGTCTCGGGCTGGAACATGAACATGACGCCCACCATCACCCAGGGCATGATGCCCACGACGATGGACTGGATCTTCTGCTGGGCCGTCATGGCCTTGGTCTTTTCCTCAAGCTTGGACTCCTCGCGGATGTCTATCACGATGCGCTCAAAAACCTTGGTCAGGTTGCCGCCCACCGCGCGCTGCAGCACTATGGCGCGTATCATGTAGGCGAGCATCTTGGAGTCCACGCGCTCCTCCATCACGCCAAGCGACTTCTCGAAGCTCATGCCGAGCTGGTAGTTCTTTATCACCAGCCCGAACTCGTCGGAAATAGGGGGAATGAGGTCTTTCGAGACCATCTCGAAGCCCTGCACTATGTCCAGGCCCGAGCGGAGACAGTTGGAAAGCAGGATGAGGCCGTCCATCAGCTGCGTGTCGACCTTCTTGCCCCGGGCGATCTTCATGGTGTTCAGCACAAAGGCAGGGGTGCGCATGCCTATGACCAGACCCAAGACGCTCAGGAATATAAAAGCGAAGAAGTTAAAAGTAAGCGCGCCGAGCAGCGCGAACACGGCCGCCGGCCCGAGCACCAGGTATTTGACGTTAATACTTATGAACTGGCGCGAGAAAGCCTCGGAGAAGGTCGCGACTTTCTTGTTGTAGTCGCCCATCATCGCGTTGGTCTTTTCATCGTTCATCGAGAAAAAGGCCTGGATGGACAGGAAGACCAGGATGATGCCCAGCATGGTGAGCGCGACGTTAAAAACCTTGGCCGTGCTGGATTCCTTGGCCGGGGCCTCGTATTTGCGCGGCGACTTGAAAAGCACGCGGAAGGCGTCCTGGCCGATCACGGCGGAGGCGGTGACGGCGTCGGCGTAGCGCTGCTGGTTGGTGCTGGAGATGGCGTCCGCTATGGATTCCATCTCCCTGAGTATGAGCGTGAACTTGGCCATTATGGTGCGGCCGCGGCCCTGCATCGAGTCGCCCATGTTGACATCGCGGGTGCGGGCGCGGTAGAGCCTGTCCATGGCCATCTGGAAGCGTATGCGTATGTCGGCGTATTCCTTCACCATCAGGCCGGGCAGGATGTTGGCTCCCCCCGCTTCGGGGGGGAAGGTTTTGCGGGTAAGCTCCAGGTATTCGTAGACTATGGAAACGGGGGTCTGCCAGAGCGTGGCCTCGGAGATCTCCCCCTCCTCCGGGTCCCGCCAGACCTTGCGCCCCGCCATTTCCGGGACTTCCGTCTCCACCCACTTAGGCATTACAAAAACGGATTTCACGCCCTTGCAGGTCATGGGGAAATTAACGACTTTCTGGTCCCGCAGAGGGTCGAGGTAATAATAGAACAGCTGCGTCTTGAGGGCGGCGCAGGAGATCTCGTCCATCTGCTCCTGCGTAAATACCGCCGCTTCCGCCGGCTTCGCCGCGAAAGCGCCGAGTAAGATCATGATCGCCGTCATTTTCTTCATAAAAAATTACAGCTTCCCCGCCCGCGTCCGCTTCTGCTCCTCGGTCCAGAACAGCTCCAGGGGCACTTTCATGCCGTGGGTCTCGAAATCCTTGTAGAACTTGGGCGGATCGCCCGTGGCGCTGAAGTACCCCACCACCTTGCCGCTCTCGTCTATGCCGGTCTGGTGGTACTTGAAAATGTCGTGTATGGTGATCTGGTTCTCCTCGCGGCCCGTTATCTCCGTTATGGCGGTGATCTTGCGGGTACCGTCGGAAAAGCGCGTCAGCTGCACTATCATGTGCACGGCGGAAGCTATCATCTCGCGCAGGGCCCAGATGGGCAGGTCGGCGCCGGCCATGAGGCACATGGCCTCCATGCGGGTCAGGGCGTCGCGCGGGGTGTTGGCGTGGATGGTGGCCAGCGAGCCCTCATGGCCCGTGTTCATGGCCTGTAACATGTCCAAAGCTTCCGACGACCGGACTTCGCCGACGATGATGCGGTCGGGGCGCATGCGGAGGCAGTTCTTGACGAGGTCGCGGATGCTGACCTCGCCCTTGCCTTCGATGTTGGGCGGGCGGCTTTCGAGGCTCACCCAGTGGTCCTGCTGCAGCCTGAGTTCGGCGGTGTCCTCTATGGTCACGATGCGCTCGTCCTCGGGGATATAGCTGGACAACATGTTCAGGAAAGTGGTTTTGCCGGTGCCGGTGCCGCCGGAGATGATGATGTCCTTGCGCAGCTTCACGCAGGCTTTCAGGAATTCGACGCCCGTCGGCGAGATGCTGCCTTTCTTCACGAGCTCGCCGTCGGTGAAGGGCTTGGCGGAGAAGCGGCGGATGGTCAGCGTGGGCCCGGACACGGCCAGCGGCGGGATGATGCCGTTGACGCGGGAGCCGTCCTTCAGGCGGGCGTCCACCAGCGGCACGGATTCGTCTATGCGGCGCCCGAGCGGGGCCACTATGCGCTTCATCACCTGCATTATCTGATCGTTGTTGCGGAACTTGTACTTGGTCAGGATGAGCTTGCCGGCCTTTTCTATATAGACCTTATCAAAGGAATTAACCATGATTTCAGTCACTGACGGATCGCGCATCAGCTCTTCCAGCGGTCCCAGGCCCAGGATCTCGTCCAGCAGTTCGTTGATGAACTTCACGCGCTGCTCACGGGTGAGCGTGGTGGCCGCCTCCGCCTGCAGCAGGTTGTTTATGATGCCGTCCACGCGCTTGCGCGTCTCCTGGTTTACGGCGGCGTCGTCGGAAATTTTTATACGCTCGGTTTCCAGCGCGGAAACCACATTGCGGTGCACCGTCATCTTGAGCGCTTCCCAGAAAGGCGGCACGTCCACCCGGGCCTCGGCGGCCCTGGACTGCGTGGCGGAGGGCGCGGCGGGCGCGTCCTTCCC
>JAUSCK010000287.1 GCA_030651035.1 Elusimicrobiota bacterium | reverse complement strand
CGGACTCAAAAAGCAGATAACTCTTCGCTATCTGCCCCATGTACGAAATGGGCGGCAGATACCAATTTGGGGTTTCGCCGTTCTCGTGCTGCACCGGCTCAAGATTCAGCGTCTCGCTGCCGAAAAGGTTCCCTTCCGTCGCCGCTTGCTCGCCGCCCTGCGCCGCCCCCGGTTCGGCCGCGCCGGAAGCCCCGCCGTCTGCCGGCGTGGTCAGGGCCACCGAAGCCGTCTGCCTCTTCATGATCTCGTTGTAGACCGTGCTGGAAAGCTTCCTGAAAACATCGTTATCCGAAGCGAATTTCACGTCCTTCTTCTGCGGATGGATGTTCACGTCGAAATCGGCCGGGTTCAGGTCCAGGAACAGGACGCAGGCCGGGTGCTTGTCGCCGCGCATCGTATCGTAGCCGCGGTAGAGCGCCTGCTGCACCACGCGCGAGGTCACCGGCCGCCTGTTTACGAAGAAATGCTGGTTGATGCGGGTGGCCGAGAGGGAATCAGGCTTCGAGATGAGGCCGTAAACGGAAAGAGCGGGATTCCTGCCCTCCGCCTTTATCAGGCCCTTGCTGATATTCTTGCCGAAGATAACGGCGGCGCGGTCAGTAAGCGCGCCCCAGAAATCCTCGCCGCCGGGAGGCATCGAAAATATTTCAGTGTCGTCTATGTTCAGCGTGAAGCCTATCTTAAGATCGGCCAGGGCCGCCTCTTCCACCGTGCGGATGATGTGGGCGCGCTCGGAAGGCTCGCTCTTCATGAACTTTTCCCTGGCCGGCGTGTTGAAAAAAAGGTCGGTGACTTCCACCGTGGTGCCTTTCACCGGGGGGGTCTTAGTTTCGGAAAGTATCCTGCCGCCCTCGCCTGTCAGGGCATGCCCCGTTTCGGCGCCGGGCTTGCAGCTGGTTATAACCAGTTTGGAGACCGCAAAAACTGAGTAGAGGGCTTCGCCGCGAAAACCGAAGGTCTTTATCTTGTCGAGGTCCTCGAAGGTCCGTATCTTGCTGGTGGCGTGGCGGCTAAGGGACAGCTTCAGGTCCTCAAGGTCCATGCCGCGCCCGTCGTCATTGACCCGGATGAGCCGCTTGCCGGCCTTCCTTATATCCACGGTTATGCGCGTTGCGCCCGCGTCCACGGCGTTCTCAATAAGTTCCTTCAGAACGGAGGCGGGCCGCTCGATGACCTCGCCTGCGGCGATCTTCGAGATGACCTCTTCGGACAATAACTGTATTTCGGGCATAATTTAATTCTACTTTTTAACGGGCCGAGTGAACAATCAGGTAACTTTAACGAACGCAACGAGCAAATTAATAAGCCCGTGCAGCATTATGTTCACCGGCAGGCGGCGTTCTTTCTCGTAGACATAGCACAGGAGCAGGCTGACCGGGAAAACCAGCAGGGACGCCGCGCCGTGGGCGACGGCAAAAAGGACGCTGGCAGCGAACAGCGCGCGCAGGAAGCTCATTTTTTTGCGCAAGGTCGTATAAATGATCCTGCGGAAGAACAACTCTTCGCCTATCGGGGCGAGAATGCACATACTGAACAGCTGCAAAGCGAATTCCAGCCGGGAAGCGACCATTACAGCCTGGATGGCGGCGGCTGGCTGCGAGCCCCCGCCAATGCGCCGGACGAGAACGGCCTCCGTCAGGCCGGAGACCCGTATCGCGAGCATCACCAGTCCCAGCATGGCGCCGATTATGAGCAGGTAACCGACAAAATATTTCAGCGCGTTCAGCGCGTCGCTCCCGGCTTTGGCGTCCCAGTCCTGCCAGGCCGCCTTAAAATCCACGCCGCGGTCTTTCAGCACCTGCAGACAGATGACCGTATAAACGACTCCCTGGATAAAAGGCCAGACGCTGATATCGGCCACGCCGAGTTTCAGGACCTTGTTAAAAAGGACCAGCGCGCCCACTGAAAGCGCGACGCAAACCACGGTCGCGAACAGGAAAAGCTCAAGGATATGCCGGTAGGAATCGTAGGTCTTTATGCCGGAGAAGGGATTGTCTTCCATAAACAAAGTCCCGGGCGGCCGGGCCCGGGACGGATTCAGGGCGCTCTAAGGGTTATTGGAAATTATGCGGGGCCGGCACATTGCCGGCCTTTACGACGTAATCCAGGGCGTAGGAAAAGCTGCCCAGGGAACCTGTGACCCTGGAGCCGACTACGGCCATGTCCGCCGCGTTAAAGGCCGCGGCTTTTTCCGCCATGGCCTTCTTGGCCTCTGTGTCGAAAGTGAACGTTTCCGGGGCCTGGTAGGTCTCGATGGCCACGGAAGGGATCACGCCGCCCTGCTGGTAGATATTCCCCACGATGTAATCTATGCTGAAGGAATAATCCCGGCCTTCGGGCCGGACTATGTTGCTGACCGGCGGCACGCCGGCTTTCGAGAAGACGGGCAGCCGCTCTTTAGAGGCCTTAAGCGCCTCTTTGTCGAAAGTGAATATTTCCTGCGCGTCGTACCTGGCTATGGAGAACTGGGGACGGGCGCCGTACCTGTTGTTCTTAACCGCGTATTCCAGCTGCACCGCCCAGTCCCCGTCGGGCCGCTCCACGGCCTTGCCCCTGATGACAGGCACGCCCGCGGCCTTGAAGACGGCGGCGTAGGCGTCGATATTTTTCTTGGCTTCGCTCTCGAAAGTGAACTTCCCGCCCTGGTAATTATTGAACACCACGTTGTACTCCGGGGTGGGCCGCAGCAGGTTCTTTACCGCGTAGTCCACGGCGAAGGCGCTGTCGTTGCCGGCGTCGTACATATATGAGCCGAGCACGGGGATCTGGGCGTTCCTGAGATTCGCGGCGGTCGCGCTTATTGCCGCCTGGGCGTCGGCGTCAAGCCAGTACGAGGCGCCGTTCTTGTAGGTTTCTATGATCACGGCCGGCGGCATGGCGGCGCCGTTCTTGACCGTGGGGAGATAGTCTATGACGAAAGTGTAGTCGCGTCCGGGCGTTTCAACCACGCGGCCGCCCAGGGTGGTGATGCCGGCGGCTTTGAGGACCGCGATGCGCGCGTCCATGGCCGGCTTGGCCTGGCTTTCGAAAGAGAATTCTTCGTCAGTAACGTAATTGGCGATATTGGCGCCCGGGGGCGTGACCGGGCTGACCGGCGCGGGTTTTGAAACGGCAGGCACCCCGGTCTCTTTTATGACCGAGGCACTGACATCTTCAAGATTTTTGGCCGCCTGACCACACAGTGTTTGTTGCGGCACAAACGCAAGTTTGACTTCTGAAAAAGCGAGGTCGGAACCGAGCAACAGCGACGCCAGCAGGAACAGGACTTTTTTCATTAAACCCCCGGATAATTACCGTCTCTTTACCGCATCACGGCCGTAGATCCAGCTCAGGAAGCCGCCCCATTTTGTCTCTTTGGCGAAGGGCAGGTCCCAATACAGCGTTTCAAGCATCTTCTCGTAATCGGCGAGCGAGCCGGAAGCGGAAAGCACGCGGATGGGCGGGATATGGACGGCCAGGCCATGCGCCCGGCTATAGTCGAAGCCGGTGTTCGAAACGCCGGTATAAGAGTATTTGTAGAGGAGGTCGTTGGCGATGAAATCCATGAGCGCGCGGCCTTTCAGCGCGGCGTCCCTCCGTTCCGGCGTGTCCTGCGGCGTGCCGGCCGTCATGAGGCTCACGAAATCGTACAGGTCCCCGGAGATGGACAGCTTGCGCGCGATAACGGCCGACGTGGCCTGGGTTATCCCGAAAATGTCGAAGCGCGCCACCTCGTTAACGGCCGAGGATACGGCGGCCTTGTCTTTAAGGACCATTTCCGCGTCCACCCAGGCGTTGAGCTTCTCGACCAGGCCGTTCAGCCTGGAAGTGAGAAGCACGGAGGCGTGCCCGCCGGGGATCTTGAAGGACTTCACCCTGGCGATATAGCCGTCGGCGAGCTCCACGCCCAACTGCTCGCTCCTGATGCCAGGGTTCGCGTTAAGGGTCTGCAGCATGCCGCCCAGGTCGTAGCCGACCGCCGACATCAGTTCGCTGGAGCCGACTATCACGTCGGTGTAATCCTTTATCTGCCAGGCCACTTCGGCCATCTGCATTATGCAGGAGGTCATGACGAAGAGATCCACTTTTCCGGTCTCGGCCATCATGAGGCGCATCTCCGGCACTGTGACATAATTCCCGGTGTCAGTATCCGTCAGCGTGCCTTTGTTGGATTTTTTGGGGTCGAAGATGCCGTTGCCGTGGCCGTAGATGACGAAAGCGTAGCGTTTGGCGGGATAGGCGGCCTTGGCCCATTTGGTGAAATCAGCGACGTTCCTCCAGTTGCCTGTGTCGGTGTTGTTGGTGCGCGATACGATATCGGAGGCGAAAGGCGCCAGGGTGCTTTCGTCTATGGTACCGCTAGCGAACATGGCTTCTATCACAGGGTCCAGGTTTTCCGCGCTGCCGGCCGCCCCGAGGGCGATCCTGACCGTGGGGGTGGAGATCTTCCCGTCCAGGCCCCTGACCGGCATGGCGGCCTGCACCACCACGTTCACTTTGGCGGTGGAGCCCGTCTTTTTCATCTCCAGCAGCTGCCACATCAGCGCGTAGCGGAGCTGGTCCTTGGTGGTAGAGTAGAACATTACGGTCCATTCTTTGGGACCGGCTTTCGAAGGGCGGACCGCCGGCGCGGCGGCGACGCCGGCAACAGGGGTAGGGAGGATCCCGGAAATATCGGAGGCGTTAAGGGAATCCAGCCCGAAAGACTGCAGCTCCGCGGCGTTTACGGAGAGGGAGAACAAAAAAGCGACAGCCAGAGCCGAAAGTAGTTTTTTCATATTGGTCCCCTTATTCTGTCCGGTCATACTTATAGGATAATGGTTATTCGCTTATTAAGACAGGGCCTTAGGGACTTAGGCCTTATAGGACCTTTGGGCAGGGGGCGGAAGCTACTTTAATCTCTTCTTCCACTCCACCAGTATACGCAGGGCCTGGAGGGGGGTCATTTTGTCCGGCTCACAGAGCTTTATCTCGTCCAGAACGGGGTGTTCGGAAAAAATTGGCAGCAGCGGCGCCATATCCGCTTCGCGGTTGTCCACCTGAATGTTGCCCTTGGTCTCAAGGACGCGGAGGATCTCTTTGGCGCGCTTTATGGAGGCGTCCGGCAGGCCGGCCAGCTGGGCGACGTGGATGCCGTAGGATTTATCCGCGGGCCCGGAGTGGATCTTATGCAGGAAGACCACTTCCGTCCGGCCCAGCGAGTTGGTCCATTCGTTGACCGAGACGTTGAAATTTTTGATGCCCGGGAATTTTTCGGCCAGCTCGGTCAGCTCGAAATAATGGGTGGCGAACAGGACCTTGGGGCCGCCGGCTTCCCTGTACAGGTATTCCACCACCGCCCAGGCGATGGAAATGCCGTCGAAGGTGGAGGTGCCGCGGCCAACCTCGTCCAGCAAAATAAGGCTCTTGGGGGTGGCCAGGCTCAGGATGGCGGCGGTCTCGCGCATCTCCACCATGAAGGTGGATTCGCCGCGGGAGAGCCGGTCCTGCGCGCCGATGCGGGTCATGATGAGGTCCACGACGCCGATCACCGCCGACTTGGCGGGGACGAAGCCGCCCATCTGTGCCATGATGACGATGAGGGCGCTCTGGCGCAGGTAGACGCTCTTGCCGCTCATGTTGGGGCCGGTCAAAATTATTATCTGGGGGTCCTTG
>JAUSCK010000281.1 GCA_030651035.1 Elusimicrobiota bacterium | reverse complement strand
TCATTCTGTTATATTAGCATATAACAGATATACAATACAAGCACCTGCGCGGAATGAATGCGAATCTGCTATGGGGTGGCTTTGAGATGGAGTAACGACGGATGGCGTCAGGAATTATTCAGGGCTTGCGGAATTGCTGGGGAAGCCGGGGAAAAGTCCCCGGCTTCCCGACATCGTCACCGCTCCCTTATTTTTTAAGCAGTACCGGGCCCGAGAGCTGCGCGTAGAAGTAGTTTGAAGCTATGCCCGACATCAGGCCGGGCTTGCCGCCCAGGTCGGCGGCGCTCTTAACGAGGCGGGAGTTCTTTACGTCTTTGGCGTAGGCCGCGTCAAGCTGCGCTACCGAGCCGCGGTCCAGGATGTTCACGTTCACCTCGGTGTCATAGCGCTCGCCGCGGGGGTGCAGGTTGTAGGAGCCGATGTCGGCGAACTCGCCGTCCACCGTCATGAACTTGGAGTGCAGGGTGTCGCCGGGGGAGCGGATGCCGTTATAGAGGTAGATGTTCACGCCGGCCTCGGCCAGGGGGATCAGGCACTTGTACATCGCGTCCACTATCACCAGGCCCTCGGGGTCTATGCTCTCCTTGGAATTGGTCACTATGTTCACCTCAACGCCGCGGGCGCGGGCGTCGAGCACGGCCTGCGTCACTACCGGCAGGGACACGAAGTAGGCGTTCTCTATGTTGATGTTGCGGGTTGCGCCGTACATCGCCTTGATGATGCTGATGAGGATGGTGGAATCCTGGGGAGGGTTCTGCAGCACGGTAGCGACGCGGGCGCTGCCGCCCTCGAAGGGAAGGCCGGTGGTGCGGGAATCTATGGCCTTGAAGCCGTTCTTCTTCGCATTGGCGTTCCAGACGTCCACGAGCAGCTTGCGAGCCTCTATCACGGACGGGCCGGAATACATCACGTCGGTGTCGCGCCACAATATGGTGCCGGCCTTATGAGAATACACGTCGCCGAAATTCATGCCGCCGGCGACCGCGTACTGGTCGTCGGCTATCATCACCTTCACGTGCCAGATGTCGTTGGCGCGGCTCTCTTTGTGCGCGAGCACCTCTATGCCGGCGTCCTTCATCAGCTTATAGACCTTCTTGCCGTGGCCGGCCAGCATTTTCTTGTCCAGCATCACCTTCACGTCCACGCCCTCGCGCTTCTTGGCTATCAGCATCTGGGCGGCCTGGTAGCCGGTGGTGTCATCGTAGAAGGCCCAGCTGGAGATCAAAAGGCTCTTTTTGGCGCTGCGTATCAGGGCGTCCTTGGCCTCGAAGGAGGCGGGACCGTTTACCAGGAAGCGGACGGAGTTGCCGGAGGTGAAGCGGCCGTTGGTGGCAACCTCGTATTCGCGGATGAAGCCCTCGTCGGTGAACAGCGAGGGCTGGCCGGCCTTGCGGGCGGGGAAGGCCTGGGACTTGGAAGCTTTCATCACGCGGTCGGAGATGGCTTCGAAAGTGGGGGTGTTGGTCCAGGGCACGTTGTCGGTTATCTGGGCGCCCAGCGCGTACCAGATGGTGACCGCGGTGCCGGAGTAGGACACCGGCTCGGCGCCGGAAAATTCCTGCGGAACGCCCGCCGGCTGGAGCTTAGGGTCCGGGATAGGCGAGGCCTTCAAGCCGTCGATGTTAACGCCGAAGGCGGAGGCGGAGCCGCCGTACCTTGCGAGGATATCCGCCTGCCGGGAGGCGGTCTGCGCTGAGGATAAAATGGGGAACATGACACACGATGCGAGTATGAAAAGGGCGAGTTTTTTGTTTGTCATGCTTATAGTATACGGCTTGCGCGGCTTTCTTCAAAGGGTCGGAAAGCCCTAAAAGGCAAATAAAAAGGCCCATGTAAATATGGGCCCTTAGGGCAGGGAAATCAACCAGGGTTTATTACTCAAAAACTGCCCCTTCTTGCTGAATATCGGCGGCAGCGGCCTGGCCGGCGCCGCTATCCGACAGTTCCGGAGGCAGGTAAGGGGCCTGGCTGTAAAAAAACTCGAAAAGTGAGGCGGTGCGCGTTATGATCTGGGGGATAAGAACGGAGGCTTCCTTGTTCAGGGCATCGCCGAACACGGCCCCGCAGGCGCGGTCAAGCGTGGAATCGTAGAAGGCCTTTCCCTCCCCCCCGCTTCCCTCCTGGGCAACGGCCAGTTCGTCAAAAAGCTTCAGTCTTTCCGGAGTAAGCACTTCCGGCGCTTCTTTGGCCGAGGGAGTGTACCCTACCGCCTCGCGGCTTGCCGAACGCATGTCACTGAACAGGGAATAAGGATCGCTTTTCGAGAAAGAGGCCTGCCCGCCCTGCTCCCGCCCGGAAGCGGCGAAAACGGGGTATTTAAGATCTACCCTCAGCTCATAGCAGCGGTGCTTAAGCTCGGTCATGCTTATCCACGAATGGGGTATGACGTGCTGCGGCACGCCCGTATCGGCCAGCAGGTGGGCGACGCGGCCCAGCCAGTAATAAGCCTGCGGATAGTTCCCGTTGGCGTAATAGGGAAGAACTTTTCCGTTCCAGATCTTTACGGCCCGTCCCCAGGTGCTGTCCCATTGGCGGGTGGGGAAGATGTGGCCCAGGACTGCGCCTGTGTCGGGATTGGTGGCGCCGAGCATGGTGATCCCGGTGGCCCCGCCGCTGTCGAACCAGTAGTGGGTGCAGTAAGGCCGGCCGCCGGCCGTGCCGCGCATGGAGCAATAGGCGCCCGGCTCGTCCTCGTCATTGAAGACCTGTTCGTCAAGGACATATGAGCCGCCCTGTGCAAAGCCGTCTTCCATGCGCGCCCCGAAAACGGCGAATTTGAGGTACTTGGAGAATTCCAGACAGGGGAGGCTGTCCGGGGCGGTCTTGCAGAGCGTTTGCGCGGCCTCGCGGACCATGGGCTCGTGAACCCTCCACATATACGCCCCCGCCGCGGAAGAAAAGAATAACGGCAGCAGCAGCGCGGCCGCCAGTATTTTACCGGTCCGGGCCGCGGCAGCAGTGAAAGGTTTATTGTCGGTCATTTTTGCGGTTAATTATCAGCTGCGCGAAAGCTGCGAGAAGAAATATCTTTCCATTATGCGCGAGAGCCAGCCCGGCTTGGGGGAGAGGTCCCTAGAGGTCGCTCTTTTGGCCTCCGCTATGTCCCTGGCGAAAACGGCGTCTATCCGCGCCACCGACTCCCTGTCCAGCATGTTCACGTTCAGCTCGGTGTCGTACCTTTCGCTCCTGGGGTGCAGGTTGTACGAGCCTATGCTGCAGAAAATCCCGTCCACGGTCATGAACTTGGAGTGAAGCGTCTGCCCCTGCTTCAGGTACACGTTCGCCCCGGCGTCAGAGAAGGCCTTCACGCTTTTGAGTATGGCGTCAGCAAAGGACTTCCCGTCCGAATCTATGCTTTCCTTGGAATTGGTGAAGACGTTCACTTCTACGCCGCGCTCCCTGGCCTCCACTATAGCCTGGGTGACCGCCGGGATGGCGACGATGTAGGCGTTCTCTATATTTATGCGCCCGGTGGCGCCGTAGATGGCTTTAAGGATGCTTAAAAGTATAGGCGGCGCCAGGCCGGGCGGTTTCTGGAGGGTGACGGAAATGCGGGCCGAACCGCTTCCGGCGGGCGCGCCCTGCGGCTCAGCAACCTGCCTGGCAGGCTCTTTAGCCTGCGGATTCCACAGGCTTGCGAACGCCTTTACCGAGTCCGCCGCGGCCGGGCCGGTGTAGAGGATGTCGGTGTCGCGCCACTTCAGCCCGTTCGGGTTCTTATGGGAATAGGGGTCGGCGTAATTCAGGCCGCCCACTACGGCGTATTCGCCGTCCACTATGAGCATTTTCACGTGCAGGTAGTTGTGCGGGTGGCCGCTTTCCTGCCAGCGCAGCACGTCTATCCCCGCCTCGGCCATGCGCTTCAGGTTTTTAGCGCCGAAAACATACGCCATCTTGTTGTCCACCATGAACCTGATGTCCACGCCCTCCTTCTTTTTGGCCAGGAGGATCTCGGTGGTCTCGTTGCCGGTCACGTCGTCGCTTATGGCGTAGGAGGTCACGTAAATCGACTTTTTCGCCCCTTTCATGAGGCGGTCTTTCACGGCGAAAGAAGCGGGGCCGTCCACAAGCAGATCGGCTGTGCCGCCGGAGCTGAACTTCGCCCCGCTAAGCGCTTCCATTTCGTTTATAAAACCTTCGTCCAGCAGCAGCGAGGCGTCGCCGGCTTTCCGGGCTTCGTACCGGGACCCCTTCACGGCAGCCAGGGCTTTTTGCGATATTTCGTCAAAACCCGGGGCGGCGTCCGCCCAAGGCAGGAGGCCGGAATCGGCGAGCTGGGCGCAGATGGTGTGGTAGGCCACCACCAGGTAGCCCCACTTATTCCCCACGGGCATGTCGTTAGCGGCGGCCGGCTGGGGCTCCGGCTTAGGAGGTTCCGGAACCTGCGGCGGTTTCATCGGAGCGGATCTTCCCAGAACAAGAGCGGCCTGCGGGGCCCCGGCCGCGGCGCCTGCCACGGGGAAATCCTCATATAAGCTGATGCCCAGTTCCCGGGCGGTCCTGGCTATTTTAGCTTCGAAATCCTTTATTTTTGTGTCGTTCGCCGCCGGGCTGTAAACGCCCTGGGCGGAAATTGCGTGGGAGGACAAAGCTATCAGAAGAGGAATGATTTGAAGGTTCAAGGATCTTTTCACACCTATAGTCTACACCACCGCGCCGGTTTTAAATAGAGCCAAAAGGGACGAATAATAAAAAATAAAGGCCCACGTCTCCGTGGGCCTTTCAGGCCTGGAACTGGTCTGCTTCAATCCAGGTCCCAGGGGGTTTCGGGCCTGGAAGTATCGCCGGAGTCCTTGATGCGTTTTTTTTCTTTTTCAAATTTTTCATCCAGCTCCTTCTTTTTATCTTCCATGGATTTTCCGGCATTGGAAAAATAGCTGTCGAGGCGGCTTTTATCATCTTTCATCTTTTTGAAAGCTTCCTGCATGGGGTCAACGCCCTCCTTGGCCTCCGGCTTCTCCCAGTGGCGCAGCACCTTGCCGGTCTTTTTATCCACCTCAATGCGTATCTTGCAGCACGGGCAATCGACAATAAAAGTTCCGTCGCTCATATTTCTCTCCCTCCGCTTCCCGCCCCCGATTCCCGATTTTCGATTTTCGATCCTCGATTATTTAACTCCCCAGACCGGATGCTGCTGCGGCAGCACTTTTACCGCGGACAGTTTTGAGGCCGCGTAGCAGCAGGCCTCCAGCACGAATTTTGCCGACGGCGGGCGGGCCTTCCCGCGCCTGGCAGTGGCGGGCTGTATATAAAAGGGGACGCCCGGGCGGACCGAAGCCGCCAGGCTGACGGCTTTTTTCAGTTCGGCCATTTTTGTTTTTGAGGTGACCACGGTTTTTATGAAAGTTTTTTCCGGGGCGACGGCCAGGAACCGCCTGTGCTCCTCCCAGAAGGCCTTCTGGCCGGTGGAGGAAGGCAATTTAATATCCATGGCTATAACATCCGCCAGGGCCGCCGCTTTTGAAAGCTCCAGGTAAAGCACGCCGTTCGTCTCAAGGTGCAGGGCGAGCCCGGCTTTTTTCAGCGCGGGCGCGACCGCCTTTATAAAACGCCAGTACAGAAGCGGCTCCCCCCCCGTCAGCGAAACGTTTTCAGCCTTTTTCCGGCGGGCCAGGTTTATGACCGCGAGCGCGGCTTCGGGCGGGGTCATTAAAGTCGCGGCAGCCGTGTCAAGGGCCGCGGGCTCATCGCAATAGGCGCAAGCCAGGTTGCAGCCCGCGAAGCGCAGAAAGACCTGCCGCTGCCCGGCGTAAAAACCTTCGCCCTGCAGCGAATAGAATATTTCAGAGACTGGCGCGGTCAGCTTCTTCATTTCCCGCTCCGCCCCGGCGCCGGATCTTTGAGCCCGGCTTCGGCGAATCCCTTCGCCCTCAGCTTGCACGAATCGCAGCGGCCGCAGGGGCTCCTGCCGCCTCTGTAGCAGGACCAGGTAAGTTCCAGGGGGGCCTTCAGCTTTACCGCAAGGCGGACAATGTCCGCCTTGCTCAGTTTTATAAGCGGCGTAAGCAGCTTTATCCCTTTCCCCCCGGGCCCGGGCCTTGTGCCGTGCGCGGCGGCTTTTTCAAGTGCGCGGTAGAATTCCGGGCGGCAGTCGGGGTAGCCCGAGTAGTCCACCGCGTTGGGACCCAGAACCACGGCCCCGGCGCCCTCGGCGTCAGCCAGCGAAAATCCGGCCGAGGCAAAAACAAGGTTGCGCCCCGGCACATAAGTAGAAGGGATAGCCCCCTTCCTGCCGATCTCCGAAAGCTTAATATCAGGCAGCTTCATGCTCCCGTTCACCAGCGAGCTGGTCCTGAACCAGGGGAAGTCCAGCTTTATCCCGTAAAGTTTCACGCCGAGGCGCAGGGCGATGGCGCGGGCGGCGGCGTTTTCGCGGGAGTGCCGCTGGCCGTAATCAAAAGACACCGCCAGGCATTCGTACCCCTTCGAAAGCGCCCAGCACAGGGCCGTCGTCGAATCCAGCCCCCCGGAAAAAAGCACTACCGCTTTTTTGCCCTTCATTTTTTTACCTTTTCTCCGGGGGCGGACCCGCTTGCCTGACGGCCGCTCGGAGGGACGGCCGGGGGGGCGGCCTTTATCACCGCGACATTATCCACTATCCCCGCGCCGGCCTTGAACTTTATCCGCGGCACGGCCTTTATAAAGCCTTTTTTAAGCGCCAGCTCAATATCGCGCTTGCCGGTCTCGGGCCTGGAGACCATGAAATCCAGCACCCTTCCGCTGGCATGTATCTCCTCCAGGGCCTGCGGGAAAATGTCCCGCCCTTCAAGCTCCTCCGCCAGCGCGCGGGCGCATATCATATCCTCAACGTGTCTGCTGTCATAGAACAGGCAGGCCGGCACGATAAGAGTGGGCCTGGGGGAGGAGAGGCAGTAGGAGACCAGCGCGGGAAAATTCGCGAAGCAGGCCACCAATATCTCTTCAGCCAGCAGCAGCGAGGCGGCCGCGGGCGAGCCGGAATTAGTAACTGAAAGCGCCGGCCGGGAAGGGTCGGAGCCGTAAAGCGCGGTATAGGGCGAATTGTCGTACCGGTCCACGCCCGGGCCCAGGTCTATTTCGGAGAACAGGTCCGAGCCCTTTACAAGCCGGCGCGCCTCCAGCGCCAGCGCCGGCGTAGCATAAACCCTCACGTCGCGGCGCCCGCTCTCCAGCAAAGCGCAGATGGTGTTCGAGAACCTGAACAGATCTATCACAATGCCGCGGCCGCGCCAAGTGACCGCTTCCGAGCGGTCAAAGGCGATGCGTATCCTATTTTGAGGAGGGGGTGGAGACTGCTGTGACATATTTTATGGCCAGGGCGCTCAGGTAAATCTCCGGCTCCTGGTAAACGCCCATCTGCGGACCGGCCGAGGCTTCGCCCAAGGTTATGATCACGCCGTCGGCGCCCAGTTCAGCCGCCTTTTTCCGGGCCCGGAATTTAAGCTTTTCCAGCCTTTCCGCCGCGATTCCCACGCTGACCCTCTCGCTGTGGAGAATAGCTATCCCCCCCCAGGGAACGCGGGTATCGCCGCGGGAGGTGAAGACCTCTACCTCGCGCCAATCGCGAGGGGCGAACCAGGGGCCCACCTGTATCACGTCCAGCTTTATTGAGGCGCAGGCGCAGGCAAAAAGGATAAAGGCCAAAGGATAAAGGCTAAAAGGCAGAAAAGATCTCTTTATCTTTATACCCCTCTTTCCTTCATCCCTCATCCTTAATCCTTAATCCTTTCCTCACGGCTGGTCCACGCCCAGGTCCCTGCAGATCTTGCGCACGGTAAAATCCGCTATTTCGGTGTGCCTGGTAACAGGGACTTCCTTGGTCGTGACCGGGTTAAGGAAAACAGAATACTTCCCCCCCTCGCGGGAGAGCACGCAGCCTTTGCTGACAAGATGTCTTACAAGGTCCTTTCTTTTCATATTGTACCTCTCGGGGCCGCCGGAAACGCGCGGCACCTGAATCTATTTTAGCATTCCGGAAATTGCAACGCAATTTTCCATCAGTCGGGGTTGCGCGGGATACGGTCGATCAGTTTCCAGGAAACATTGGCTTTACCCACCGCAACCTGGACAAAAGAAACCGCGCCGTCGTCCGGGTTTTCAAAAACCAGTATATTGCGGCCGGCTTCGTTGATAACCCCTTTGCACTGCCCGTAAGACGAGGGAAGCCCGCCGGGGACAGCGCGGTCGTCCTGTTCAGCGGCGTAAGCCCCTGAATACCCGCTTTCCTCGGTCTCGGCCTTTGAATCTATCATGACGACAGATTCCTCGGCGTCCTGCTCGGAGGGCTTGGCCGCGGCCGGCCTGGCCGGCTCGGCTTTGGCTGCTTTCCGGGGCTGCGCGGCGGGCTGCTCCGGCTGCGCGGCTGGCGCAGCCGCCAGGAGCACGGCTGTTTTCTTCGCGGCCGCAACTTTGTTTTTCTCAGCCGGCAGTTGGGCGAACAGCGCCCCCCCGCAAACCAGCAGCAGCGCCGCAATTAAAGATTTATTCATAACATTGACCTCCCAGTAAACGTTTCCTGAACAGTTAAAACCGCTTGACCGCAACCCGGCCTGTCTTAATTTTCAGCAGCTTAAGAGCCAGCTCCGAAAACCGGTCCGGCGCGTCGCTCACTATGAACTCCGAACGCCCGCGGCGGGACAGGTTAAGCAGGCCGCGTGCTGCCAGCTCGGCCCGGGCGCCCAGCGCGGCCGCCCGCGCGGAATCCACTATCCTGGTGCGCGGCCCCATCACGCGCGCTATCACCTTTTTCAGCAGCGGGTAATGGGTGCAGCCGAGGATAAGCACGTCCGTTTTACCGCTGAAAGGCGCAAGGTATTCGCGCGCCACCATCACGGCCGCCGGCTTCGAGCACCAGCCCTCCTCCACAAGCGGAACAAAAAGCGGGCAGGCCTTCTCCGTCACCTTTATCCCCGGGCCTGACTCCGCCAGGGCGCGGGAATAGGCGCGGCTGTTCACGGTGGCGGAGGTGCCGGTGACAAGCACCCGGCCCCCGGCGGGCGCCGCCTTCAGCGCGGCCTCCACGCCGGGCTTTATAACGCCGAGCACCGGCACCGGGGAAAGCTTCCTTATTTCTTCCAGCGCCAGCGAGGAGGCCGTGTTGCAGGCGACTATAAGGAGTTTTATCTTTTTCCCAAGCAGGAAAGAGGCTATCTCTTTTGAGAAAGCCAGGACGGCCTCCGCCGACTTTGTACCGTAGGGGACGCGGGCCGTATCGCCGAAATAGACAAGGTCCTCGCCGGGCAGCAGGGCGCGCAGCTCTTTAAAGACCGTCAGCCCGCCCAGCCCGGAATCAAAGATACCTATCGGTCTTTCGCTGTCTTTCATGTCTTAAATTAACGCCCTCCGGGCGGACTCTTTATGGATATTCACATGGATGAACAGGATGGACAGGATAGTAAAGGGGCAATAAAATCCTGTATATCCTGTTTATCCATGTTAAATCTCATCCCAAAAGGAAATTCCTATAGTCTTAAATTATTATTTCCATTTCTTCATTTCGGCGTATTTAATGATCGCTTTGTAAAGCGCATTCGCGGTCTTCGCGCGTATTTTTTTGTCGTTCATGTTCTTCTGGTCGAAAGAATTTGTCATGAAACCCATTTCCACCAGTATGCCGGGGGAATAAGTGCCCCTGAGCACGTAAAAAGCGGCCTGCTTTACACCGCGGTTCACGAACGGCGTGCGCTTCTCCATCTCGGCGGTAACAAGGCCGGCGAGGTGGCTGCCCTCGTTAAGGTATTCGTTCCGGGCCAGCGAATGCAGCAGCATGGCCGCGGAATCGCCCTGCCCCGCGCCGTCCTCAAGGCCTATGACGGAGTTCTCATAATCGGCCACTTCCGCGGCCCAGGGGTCGGAGGCTTTTTCGGACATGAAGTAGATCTCAAAACCTTTCTCGCGCCTGTCGCGCGAGGCGTTGGCGTGGAGCGAGATGAAGATGTCCGCCTTGTAGTTGTTCGCAATAATAGAGCGGTCGGCCAGCGGGATGAATTCGTCCGTGTTGCGCGTAAGCACCACGTCGAAGATCTCCTCGCCTTTAAGGAGCCCGTACAGCTCTTTGGCCAGCAGCAGGTTCAGTTCCTTCTCTTTCAGGCCGAAAAGCTTGCGGCCGCCGGGGTCCTTGCCCCCGTGGCCGGGGTCTATAACTATTATTTTCCGGCCGGCGCCTACCGCCATCTTGTCGGGGATATTCACGTCAGCCGCGGAGGAGGAAGCCACTGCGGCGCTGGCGGCCGCGAACTCGAAGCCCCCGCCCGAGGGGGGGATGACGGTCACGGCTTCGGCCGCGAGCGCCGCTTCGCCGATTATGCTCTGGTTCACGGGGGCAGCCAGCTTTGAAACGTCCACGACAAGGCGGTCGGGGTCTGACAGCTTAAAAGCGTTCACCTTGCCGAAATTGGCGTCGGGAGCTATCACCAGCCGGGCGGTTTTATTTTCCTGCAGCAGGTCCACCCCGCGCACCACGCCGTCGCCCACAATGAGCTTTTCCTCGCGGGCGATCACTCCCCCGAAAATGGTTATCTTGAACAGGTTGTTCTCTTTCTGAGAGGCCTGCCACTCCAGCGGCTCCTCCAGGTACACCACGATGCGTGTCTTATCCTGGTGGGAAAAATAATTCATCGAGGTGATGTTGACCGCCCGCTGCGCGGCCAGGGCGCCGGTGGCCGGGTTATAGTCCAGGCTGAAGCCGAAGGCCTCGGAGAAATATTTTGAGATGAAGAAGTTAAGCGCGAGGAAAGCCTTGCCGCCCCGCACGATCATCGGGTTCGGGAACTCCGCGCCCTCATCGTTGATAACGACTGAATCCGACTTCATGAAAAACACCACCTGCTTGCCCTTTATCTGCAGCAGCAGCTTGCCGGACACCGGGTACCAGTATATTTTCCCGCCTATAAGCTTGGCGGCCTGCGCGGCATCCAGGTAAACGGCGCCGCTCAGGGAGTAGGTGCCTATCTTCCCGGAATAAACCCCGTTCTTCAGATAGGTGACCTCATCCACCCGCGCCTGCGCCGGCGCGCACAAAGCCGCCGCCATGAACAAACACGTCAATATTCTTTTCATCATAAAAACCCTCAGTGGCAAGTTGTAAGGATTAAGTGGTAAGGATTAAGTTCTAAGCAGTGAGCAGAATCTTAATCCTTAATCCTTAATCCTTATTCCAGTATTATCCTATAGTCTTCCCACGTCAGCTGCGGGTCGGAGGCCAGCTTTACGCTGCGGTGGACATTCTTTTCTATCATTCCCTGCTTTTTCCTGAGCACCTCGCAGAGTATCGGGTGGGTGACGATGCGCAGGTTCCCGCCCGGGCGGCCCATGGTGATATTGTGTATTTCACGCTGTATCTTTATGCGTATGCTCTCGCTGGACAGCACGCGCCCGCAGCCGTGGCACTCGGGGCACTCCTCGGTAAGCAGGCTGACGGTGCTCTCGCGCTTGCGCTCGCGCGTCATCTCCACCAGGCCCAGGCGCGTGATGGGGAGTATGCGTATCTTGGCCCTGTCGCGGCTTACGGCCGCCTCCATGACGCTGACCACCTTGTGGCGGTTCGTGGCCTTCTTCATGTCTATAAAGTCTATCACTATTATGCCGCCGATATTGCGCAGCCTGAGCTGGCGCGCCGCTTCCTGGGCCGCCTCGATGTTGGTGGCGGTCACGGTCTCCTCCTGGGACTTCGAGCCGGTGAACCGCCCGGTGTTGACGTCGATGGCGCAGAGCGATTCCGCCTCCTGGATTATGATGCTGCCGCCGTTGGGGAGCGGCACTTTTACGCGCCGCAGGTCGTCTATATCCTTCTCGATATTGAACGCCTTGAAGATGGGCGTCTTGCTGTCGTAAAACTTTATCCGCTCCTTCAGCTCGGGGGAGATCTTAGTGGCGAACTCCTGCACGTTGTTAAAGTCGTCCTTGTTGTCCAGCATGTAGATCTTGGTCTCGTCCGAAAGGATGTCGCGCGCCACCTGCATGGTCATGTCCATGTCCTTGTGCAGCAGGGCGGGCGGCCTGCAGCTGTCGAACCGCGCCTGCACGGTGTCCCACATCTTCAGCAGGTACTTCACCTCGCGCTCAAGCTCCTCCTCCGTGGCGCCTTCGGCCTCGGTGCGCACTATGCAGCCCTTGGTGCCCAAAGTCTTGGTATCGGCTATCTTGCGCATTATCTCGGAAAGCCGCTTGCGCTCCTCGGCGTCCTCTATGTTCTTGGAGACGCCGACAAATTCCTGGAAGGGGGTCAGCACCAGGTAGCGCCCCGGCAGCGACACGTCCATGGTCACCTTCATGCCCTTGGTGCTGATGGCGTCCTTGGTCACCTGCACCATTACCTCCTGGTCTTTTCTCAGCAGCTTGTCTATCGGCTCCTTCTGGTTGCCCAGCACGTCGGAGATGTAGATATAGGCGTTCTTTTCCAGGCCTATGTTCATGAAGGCGCTGGAGATGCCCGGCAGCACGTTTTCCACGGCGGCTTTGTAGATGTTGCCCACTATGTTGCCGGAGCTGCGGCGCTCCCAGAACAGTTCGGCCAGCTTACCGTCCTCCATTATCGCTATCCGCGTCTCCTCGAACGAGGTGTTAGCGAATATTTCTCTTTTAATTTTTGCGTTTGCCATAAAATCTCCTTAAAACCGCCAGCTAAAATACTTCCAGCTTGCCGCGTGCGAGCGGTAGCGAGCCTCCTACATAAGCACTCGGGCCTTCTAAAACACTTCCAGCTTCCCGCCCGAGTTAAACCAGTAAAGTTCCTTGCGGACTATGCGCCTGAAAACGGGCTTGCCGCCCGACATAAGCTCCGCCACTATTTCCGGCTTCACGTTCTTGCCGGGCTCCAGCTTCAGCGTAAGCTTCAGCAGCGAGGCGGCGGGGTCGAAAGAGGCCGTCAGCACAGGCGTCCTCGCGTCCAGGGTCTTGCGCTCGCCGGAGGGTTTGACCTTCTCGTAGGCCAGGTTTTTAAGCGCTATGAAGGCGTCCACCGCGGCCTGCGAAAACCCGGCCGGGAACTCGCCCTCCATGAAATACTCCGCCGCGTTTACCGCCGCTTCTATGGAAGGGAAGAACACCGGTATGCGGCGCGCCGAGACAAGCCGGAAAAGCCCGTCGTCCAGCGGCTGCAGTTTCTCCGCCACCGCGGCTTCCCTGGCGAATTCCTCCAGATAGAGGTCGGCGTATTCGCACAGGCTTTCATGGCCCACCGAGACGGCCGGGCCGAAGGCCATGCGCGGCATCGCCTGGCCGCCGGTCTTAGCAGGGCTGAATTTAAAACCGCAGGCCGCGGCCCTGCCGCGCAGTATCTTTATCTGCTCCAGATGGCTCAGGTCCTTCGCCGGCGCGAGCCTGGCGAATTTCAGCCTTATCCGCGATTTAGGTCCTTCGTTCATATAAGATCAGACCAGCGCATATCTTCTCGCATACACCGACTCCGCTATGCCCAGCGCCATCAGCGTGGCTACCAGGTTCGAGCCGCCGTAGGAAACCAGCGGCAGGGGCACGCCGGCCACGGGAGCCAGCCCCAGCAGCATGCCGAAATTTATGCAGAAATATACCAGGAACATGCCGAAGACGCCGCAGTTGACCAGGTAGCCGAAGCGGTCGCGCGCCAGGCGCGCTCCCTCCATTATCCGGCGCATCAGCAGCACGTAAAGCCCGGTCACCAGCAGCATGCCCCAGAAACCAAGCTCCTCGCCGACAACCGCCAGGATGAAGTCCGTATGCCGCTCCGGCACGAAGCCGAGGCGCGACTGCGTGCCGGAAAAGATCCCGCGTCCCAGTATTCCGCCCGAGCCTATCGCGATGCGCGCCTGCAGCAGGTTATAGCCGGCCCCGCGCGGGTCGGTCTCGGGCGAAAGGAAAACCTCCAGCCGCTTCTGCTGATAGTCCTTCATCTGGTTCTTTACCAGCATCCCGGAGAAAAAGCCCAGCATCAGCACCAGCGCGGCGCCGGCGAAGTAGACGCCGGAGACGTTGGCGTAAAGCCTCACGGAAAGCCGCCAGAGCAGCCAGCAGCCTAAAACCACGGCCGCAATGAAGATCGAGGCGCTGAGCCAGGAATCCGACAGGTGGAAAAAGTACCCTACCAGCGCGTTATCCAGGAGTTCGGGGTTGAGAGTTATAACGCTCCAGAGGATCGGGAAAAGCGCCGAAATAAAGGCGTACCCCACGATGATGGACAGGTGGAACACGCTCGCTCCGGCGGCAAAAAGCATGATCAGGGTTATGGGGAAAGTGATGAGTATGGCGGAAAAGTCCGGCTGTTTTATAAGCAGCAGGAACACCGGTACGCACAGCGCGAAGGCGCCCAGCACCGTGGGCAGTTCCTTTATCTTGCCTATGCGCTTGTCGAGGAAATTGGCCAGCACCAGTATAAGCCCCACGCGCGCGAACTCCGAGGGCTGTATGGAAAAGTAAGGCAGGCGGTACCAGGAGCGCGCGCCCTTGTCCACGACCCCGAAGAGCAGCACCCCGGCGAGGATAACCAGGAGCACGCCGTAAACGAATTTCCACTGGTCCTGGTAAACCTGGTAATTAAGGCTCCAGGCCGCGCCGAAGGCGATAAGTGCCAGCGGTATCGCTATAAGCTGCACCCGTATGATGCGCGCCTGGCCCGGCAGCACCGCCACCGACGAGAAAATAGCCATCGTGCCCAGCGCCAGCAGGAACATTGCGGCAAGGAAGAGAGCCCAGTCTATCCTGTTCTTTTTGAGCCCGCCCTGGGGTGTAAAGATCATAGCACCCCCCTGACAGGAACGGTTGCGGGCTGGGGAAGCTTCGGGACCAGCGGCAGCGCTATAGCCGCGGCCGGCTTATTTTTAGAGGGAAGTTCGGAGCGCAGCGCCGCCTCTATTACGGCCTTGGCTATGGGCACCGCGGCGGAGGCCCCGTGTTCTCCGTGCTCTACCAGCACGGCCACCGCTATCCTGGAGGGCTCGTCGTTGACGGTGGCGTAAGCCACGAACCACGCATGGTCCTTGCCCTGCGGGTTCTGCGCCGTGCCCGTCTTGCCGTAAATTTCCGCGCCTGTTATTTTCCCCGCCTGGCCGGTTCCCTCCTGCACCACGCTGCGCAGGCCCTCCTTGATAAGCGCCCAGGTGCTGTCCTTCAGCTGCACACGGCTCAAAGTCTCCGGCTTACCCTGGTAAAACAGCTGGCCGTCGCTTTTAACTATGCGGTCCACGTAGTAGGGCCGGTGGAAAACCCCGCCGTTGGCGACCGCGGCTATCATGCCGGCGGCCTGCATCGGCGTCATCAGGGTCTCGCCCTGGCCGATGGCCAGGTTCAGCGTGTCGCCGATAAACCAGTAGCTTTTCTTCGCGGCGCGGGCGCTCGGGCCGAACACGTTGCCGGTTTTTTCTCCGGACAGCGGTATGCCGGAAAGCTGCCCCAGCCTGAAGGCCCGCGAATATTTTTCTATCGCCAGGGCGCCGGCGCGCTGGCTGGCGTTATAAAAGTACACGTCGCAGGACTTCGCCAGGCCGTCTATGAAGGCCACGCTGCCGTGCCCCCTCTTCTCCCAGCACTTGAAAATGCGGCTGCCGGCGTCGTAGTAGCCGGGGCAGCGGAACTTTTCATCCGTGCCGACGCGCCCCGACTCGAGTATCGCGGCGGAAGTGATTATCTTGAAGATGGAGCCCGGCGGGTAGCTGCCCTGCAGCGCCACGTTGAATTCGGGAAGCGTCTTGCCCGCCGGCAGCCCCTCTTTTTCGGAGCCTGACATCACGAACATGTTGGGGTCGTAATCCGGCATGGAGGCGAAAGCTATTATCGCGCCGCTGCGCGGGTCCAGCGCCACCACGGCCCCTTTCCCGCTTATGGACTTTTCAAGCCCCTCTTCCGCGGCGGCCTGCGCTTTTGAATCTATCGTCAGAAAAATGTCAGCGCCGGGGACCCACTTGCGGCTTTCCAGGACCCGGTTGAGCTTGCCCCTGGAATCTACTTCCAGGTAAATACCACCGTCCTTGCCCCTGAGCTCCTTTTCGTACATCTGCTCCAGGCCGGCCTTGCCCAGCCGCGAGTCCATGGAATAATTTTTATCCCTGGAGCGGGAGGCCCAGTCTTTTGCGTCCATCTTGCCTATGTAGCCCGACAGGTGGCTCAGGTAGGCGCCGAAGGGGTAGTAGCGCCTGGCCTCGACGATGACGTCGACGCCGGGATAGATCGCCTTAAGCTCCGAAAGCGCCAGCATTATTTTTGGCGGCAGGTTTTCCGCCAGGCGCACCGGCTTCTCCCGCGAGGCCGCCTTATAGATATTCCTGCGCAGGTCCTCGTAGTCGGCGCCCAGCGGCCTGGCCAGCGCCCGGGCCATGCGGTCGATCTCCGGGGCGGTCTTCGCCTGGCCGGGGAAATAGATCAGACTGAAAGAGGGCTTGCTGGTGACCAGCGCCACCTCGTCGGAGGAGAAGATGCGCCCGCGCGGCGCGGCCTGGGAGATGATCTGGGTCCGGTTCCTTTCCGCGATCTCCCTGTAATGGGCCCCGCCCAGCACCTGCAGGTTCACCAGCCTCAGTATGAAAACAGCGGCCGCGGCGTAGGCGAGCACCCAGAGAAGTTCGAGCCGCTCCTGCGGGATCTGGCGGTCTATCATAGTATGCCGGTCCGCCGTTTAAGCTGGTGGAATACCTGGAACACCACCGGCACCGCCAGCGCGTTCAGGAAGGGTTCCGCCAGGAAAATCCTGATCCCGGTGGGGTTTATCTTGAAAAAAGCCAGGCTCAGCCCCTGGTAAAAAAGCATGCAGAGCCAGGAGAGGGAAAGCGCGGCCACCAGCTGTGAGAAAAGGCTGTCCATGTCGAAATGGCGCTTTACAATGTAAACGGCGTAGGCCATCAGCGAATAAGTGAGGGCGTACCCCCCGAACATGCTGACCCCCAGCATGTCGGCGTAAAGCCCAAGGAAAAATCCCCAGGCCACGGCCTTGACCGGCCCGGCGAGTATGGCCGCGCTCAGCGCGGCCGCGAAGATGAAGTTGGGAGCCAGGCCGAAAAAGGCCAGGTTCTGCGTCCACCACCAGTAAAATGTTCCGGCGGCCAGGTAAAGAAAAATTTCAAGGATGATCGTCATTATCGCCCGTTCGCGGCTGCCTGTCCGTTGTATTGCGCCGCTTCGCTCCACCCCGCGCCGGCCGCAGCGGGAACTTCCTGCGGCAGATTGCGCCTCACCACGAAAACCTCTTTAAGGGTGTTTACGTTAACCGCCGGGTTCACATCGGCGGTTATAAAATTCATGAAAGATTCCCGGGGGTAAACCTTCGCTACCCTGCCCACCGGCACTCCGGCCGGGAAAAGCAGGCCGCCCGGGGCCGTGGTTATCTCCGCGCCCTCCGCCAGCGCCGATTCTTCCGGAACATAATTCACCTTCAGCAGCCAGGTTCCCTTTCCCTCCACAAGCGCCTCCAGACCGGCCGGCGCTATGGCGCACACCGCGGAGGCGGCGCTGTTGGTTATCAGCAGCACCTTGGAAAATTTGGGGTAGACTTCGAATACCCTGCCGGCCAGGCCGGCCCTTTCGTCCTGCATCCCGAGCACGGTATCGTTCACCCCTATGCCGTCCTCGGAGCCCTTGTCTATGAAGAAGGAGCCGTACCAGTCGGCCGGCGTCTTGTTTATGATCCTGGCCCAGGAGCCGGCCCAGGGGAGGGCCCGGGAAAGGCGCATCTCCCTGGCAAGCCTCTCGTTCTCGGAAACCAGCGCGGAGGCGTTCAGGATCTTTACCTCCAGCTCCTTAACCTTGTTCTTGAGGGCGCGGTTCTCCTGGTCGGTCTCAAAAATGGCCAGGAAATTAGTGGGAACGTTGCGCACGAAATACCCGTACCTGGCGCCGTAATGCAGCGAGGGGTAAAGGCTGTAGCTGGCCGCGATCCGGGCCGTGTGCGCTATTTTAGAGGAGGGGAAAAGAAGAAGGAGGACCGACAGGACGGCAAAAAAAGCTATCGCGTAATTGGCTGCGTCCTTTTCTCTGCTCATCGCCTGTATCCCTGAGGGCCCCACCTGAAATACCGTCCCACCATGCCGTAAGGCATGGGGGGATCAGCTGCGGTATGAATTCAGGAATTCGGGGCGCTGGATCTTATCCAGCTCTTCAAGATACTTCCCGCAGCCCAAGGCGACACAGCTCAAAGGATCGGCAGCCCTGTGGACGGGCAGTTCAGTTTCCTGCCGGATAAGCTCCGGGAAGCCGCGCAAAAGCGACCCCCCCCCTGCCAGCACCATCCCGCGGTCCACCAGGTCCGCGGAAAGTTCGGGCGGAGTAGCCTCCAGCACCTGCTTGATCACGTCCACTATCAGCTGGACAGGCTCCATCAGGGCCTGCCTTATCTCTTCAGAAGTCACAAGAATCGTCTTGGGCAGCCCCTTGGCCTGGTCCCTGCCCTTAACTTCAATGGTCTTTTCTTCTTTTAAAGGGAAAACCGATCCGATCTGTATCTTTACCTCTTCCGCGGTAGTTTCGCCTATAACTAAATTGTGCTTGCGCCGGAAATACTGCACTATGCATTCGTCCATCTCATCGCCGGCCACGTCGATGGATTTCGCGACCACCATGCCGCCCAGCGAGATGACCGCCACCTCGGTGGTTCCGCCGCCTATGTCGCAGATCATGCTCGCGTGCGGCTCCGAAACCGGCAGGTCCGAGCCTATGGCGGCGGCCATCGGCTCCTCTATCAGCTGCACCTCGCGGGCGCCCGCCTGCTCGGCGGATTCCTGCACGGCGCGCTTCTCCACTTCGGTAATGCCCGACGGTATGCCTATCACTATGCGGGGATGCAGGAGGCTGCGCCTGTTGTGCACCTTGCGGATAAAATACTTTATCAGTTCCTGCGTAAGTTCGAAATCTGCTATCACGCCGTTCCTGAGCGGGCGCACGGCCACGATGTTCGACGGGGTGCGGCCCAGCATCAGCTTGGCCTCCGCGCCCACCGCGAGGACTTTCCGCCTGTTCTTGTCTATCGCGACGACGGAAGGCTCGCGCAGCACTATCCCCTTGCCTTTAACGTATACAAGGGTATTCGCCGTGCCGAGATCTATTCCGATATCGTTTGAGAACAGGCTGAAAAAGTAATCGAACATTCCCATTGGGATCCTAAACTAGACCAGCTTAACCAGGGCCGCTTCGGCGGCATCGCCCCTGCGGGCTCCAAGCTTGAGTATGCGGGTAAAGCCGCCGGGCCGTTCCTTGTAGCGCGGCGCGAGTACGTCGAACACCTTGTGGTACACGACTTTATCCTTGATGACGCGGCGCACTTCCACGCGGCGGCCGTTCTTCGCGTCGGCTATCACGCGCTCCACCACGCGGCGGAGCTCCTTGGCCTTCGGGAGGGTGGTTTCCACCTTCTCGTGCAGCAGCAGGCTCGTGGCCATATTGGAGAACATGGCGCGGCGGTGAGAGCCGGTCCTTGAAAGTTTTCTGGCGCCCAGGTTGTTTATCATAAAATTTCCTTAAACGGCTGCTCTCAGTCTATCTTCATGCCGAGGTCAAGGCCCATCTCTTTGAGCTTCTCCTTGATCTCGTCGAGGGATTTCTGTCCGAAATTCTTCACGGCCAGCAGGTCGTCTTCGGACTTGCGGACCAGCTCGCCTATCGTGCGGATGCCGGCCACCTTAAGACAGTTGGAGGCGCGCGAGGAGAGCTCTATCATCTCCACGCCCTGGTCCAGCTTGCCGGACATCTCGCCGCCGGCTTCCTTCTTGGCCTCCTCGGCCTTGGCGGGTTCCTTGGCGGCTTCTTCGGCGGGCAGGAACGGCATTATGGAGCGCCGCAGCAGCGCCGCGGTGTTGCTTACGGCGTCGGCCGGGGACACGGTGCCGTCGGTCCAGACCTCGAGCACGAGCTTGTCGTAGTCGGTGCGCTGGCCCACGCGGGCGTTCTCCACGGTGTAGTGCACTTTCTGTATAGGGGAGAAAATGGCGTCCATCGGGATGAACTCCA
>JAUSCK010000275.1 GCA_030651035.1 Elusimicrobiota bacterium | reverse complement strand
GCAGTTCCAATATTACCAACGCCGCCGCTGCCATCTCCTGGACCACCGATGAGGCCTCCGACTCGCAGGTCGAGTACGGCCTGAGCACCTCTTATACAAATTCAACCACGCTGAACATTTCAATGGTAACCAGCCACAGCGCCGGCTTATCGGGTCTGACCGGGAGCACGACCTACCATTACAGGGTCCGATCCAAAGACGCAGCCTTGAACCAAGGCGCTTCCGGGGATCACACCTTCACAACTTCGGCCGCGCCGGATATTACAGCGCCTGTCATCACCGGCGTCGGCAGTTCCAATATTACCAACGCCGCCGCTGCCATCTCCTGGACCACCGATGAGGCCTCCGACTCGCAGGTCGAGTACGGGACCAGCCTCTCTTACGGCAATTCGACCGCGCTGAACGCCTCCATGGTGACCAGCCACAGCGCCGGCTTGTCCGGGCTGGCCGCCAGCACGCTCTATTACTACAGGGTCAGGTCCAAAGACGCGGCGCTAAACACCGGCACTTCCGGCGATTACACCTTCACCACTTCAGCCGCGCCGGATAATACCGCGCCTGTCATCACCGGTGTCGGCAGTTCAAATATTAACAACGCCGCCGCCACCATCTCCTGGACCACCAACGAAGCCTCCAACTCGCAGGTCGAATACGGGCTGAGCGCCTCGTACGGCAATTCGACCGCGCTGAACGCCGCCATGGTAACCAGCCACAGCGCCGGCTTAGCCGGGCTGACCGGAAGCACGACCTACCATTACAGGGTCAGATCCAGGGACGCGACCTTAAACCTCGGCACGTCGGGCGATTACACCTTCACCACTTCGGCAACGCCGGATACCACGCCGCCTGTTTTCACCAGCGTCGGCAGTTCGCTGATCACATATTACTCCGCCAGCATAGACTGGACCACCAACGAAGCCTCCAACTCGCAGGTCGAATACGGGCTCACGACCTCTTACGGCGCTTTAACCGCCTTGAACGCCGACATGGTAACCAGCCACAGCGCCGCTTTAGCCGGGCTGGCCGCCGGCACGCTCTACCACTACAGGGTCAGGTCCAGGGACGCCGCGCTGAACCAGGGCGCCTCGGGCGATTACACCTTCACAACTTACACCATACCGACCAACACTCCCCCGACGATCGGCGTCGATTCCCCGTGGAGCGGCGCCACGCTGTCCGGGACGGTCGGGGTAACTGCGACCGCCTGGGATGACGCGGGCGTGGCAAAGGTGGATTTCATCATGGGCGGAACAACTTACTCCGACAACGCCGCCCCGTATTCACACCAGCTTAACACGCTCAGATCCGCGAACGGCTGGCGCCAGCTGACGGTAAGGGCCTATGACATAAACAGCAACACCGCCGAGACCGTTCTCGACCTGCGCGTGCAGAACCAGGACAGGACCGATACCATAGTGACCTCTACCGGCGGCGCCATCCTCAGCTCTATCGCCGATATAATAGTGCCGCCCATGTCGCTGGCCGCCCCCATCACCATAACGGTGGTGGACGAGGCCATGGACGACGACGCGCTGCTGGACGAGCGCCGGGCCAGGGCTTCGCTGCAGGACATCACGCCCATAGCCTTAGGCGTCAGGCTCCTGCCCGACGGCTACATCCCGGCGGGGCCGATAAGCATCAAGCTGCCTCTCAACCATTCCATAAAGGTAGCCGCGACCATGGAGGAGATAATCGGGCTCTACTCCTGGAACGACACCCTGAACACCTGGCAGCTGCTTACTTCCACTTACAGCGCGGCGGACGATTCGATGAACGCCCAGACGGCCGCCTTCTCGGTGTACCGGCTGTTCAGCAGGGTGCCGCTCGTGCTGACGCCCGCCGTGGGCGAGGTCTATGTATTCCCCAACCCCGCCAAGGGGGAAGCTAAACCTGTCTTTCATATCGAAACCGACAGCGCCGATAAAGTCGAGATAC
The DNA here is from genome assembly GCA_030651035.1 of Elusimicrobiota bacterium. GTDB lineage: Bacteria > Elusimicrobiota > Elusimicrobia > Elusimicrobiales > UBA9959 > UBA9959. The sequence goes on along the minus strand of JAUSCK010000275.1, from coordinate 7,880 downwards.
GCATACACGACTTCACGGGCAGGCAGATACACACAAAAACCATAACGGCAGGGCCGGCACTCGTTAACCGGAACAATAAACTCACCTACGCCTATGAATATGAATGGGAAGCCGGGAACGCGGCCAGCGGCGCCTATTTCTATGTAGTTATCGTCAGCAAAGGCGGGGGGAAGACGCTGAGGAAGGGGAAATTCGCCGTCATACGCTAGCATTCTTTAAACCTCCGCGCTCCTTCATTGCGGAATTATATTGTAAACGCGCTTTAAAATTTAAATAATAGAGGTATGACACCTGCGATCAACGAAAAGCGGATGGTACAGCTGTTCTGCGACCTCGCCAAGATAACCTCCCTCTCCGGAAAAGAAGGCGCCATCGCGCGCCGCCTCTCCATACTGCTCAAGTTCATGGGCGCCGAAGTGGACATCGACGACGCCGGCAGGAAGATAGGCGGCGAAACCGGCAACGTGATAGCCCGCTTCCCCGGCACCGCCCCCGCCGAGCCCTTCCTGCTCTCCGCCCACATGGACACCGTCGGCCCCGCCGAGAACGTGCACCCCCGGCTGGTCAAGGACCGCATCACCTCCGACGGGACCACCATACTCGGCGCCGACTGCAAAGCCGGCATAGCCATAATACTGGAGGTCGTAAAAACCCTCGAAGAATACAAGATCCCGCACCCGCCCATAGAAGCCGTCTTCACCATCAGCGAAGAGATGGCCCTGATGGGCGCCAAGTACCTCGACTACGCCAAGCTGCGCTCCCGCTACGGCCTCATCTTCGACAACGAGCAGCCGTTCGACAACGTGATCACCAGCGCGCCGGCCGCGGACGCGATGGAAATAAAAGTCTACGGCGCGGCCTCCCACGCCGGGGTAGCTCCGGAAAAAGGCATCTCCGCCATAAAGGTCGTCTCCGACGCGATCTCCGGGATGAAGCTGGGCCGCATAGACTCCCAGACCACCGCCAACATCGGCTTCATCTCAGGCGGCAACGCCATCAACATCATCCCGGCCTCGGTGCAGCTCTCCGGGGAAGCCCGCAGCCACGACCCCGCAAAATTAAAAAAACAGACGCGCCACATGGAGGACTGCCTGAAAAAAGCCGTAAAAAAAATAAAGATCCGCGCCGACGGCAAGCTGCTGATCCCGCGCTATGAATTCCTGATAGAGCGCAAGTTCCCCAACCTCCACATAGAAAAATCCAACCCCGTGCTCGCCCTGATAGCCGCCGCCATGCGCGAAGAAGGCCTCAAGATGAAACCTTCCGCCTCCGGCGGCGGCACCGACGGCAACATCATGTACGGCCACGGCATTAAAGCCCCCATACTCTCCACCGGCATGCGCGACGTCCACACCACCCACGAGTACCTGGACCTGAAAGACTTCTTCGCCTGCGCCCGCCTCACTTTAAAAGTAATAGCCGGCTGGACGAAGGCGGGGGACAGTAAGAACTAATAACAGCCGGGAATCGAAAGTCGAAAGTCGAAGATCGGCGAAGCTCCGGCGGCTACAGGAACACCTGAAGTAATTTGATAGAATCATTGAACCGATGAAAAGATCATACCGGATACTCTGCGTGGACGACGAGGATTTTAACCTGGACCTCCTGGACGCCATGCTGCGCCCTTCCGGCTATGAAACCATGGCCGCCCTCAACGGCCGCGAGGCGCTGGCGGTGCTGGCGGCAAAGCCCGTGGACCTGATCCTGCTGGACATCAACATGCCCATCATGGACGGGCTCGAGGTCTGCAGAAGAATAAAATCCGATCCCCTGCTCTCCCATATCCCGGTGATAATAATAACCTCGCTGGACTCCAAGGAAAGCAAGCTGAAAGGCATGGAGGCCGGGGCGGAGGAGTTCCTCTCCAAGCCTTTCGACCAGACCGAGCTGCTGCTGAGGATAGGGAATATCCTGCGCTCGGCCGAATACGAGGGCGCCTTTGAATACCTTATCCTGGCGCTGGCCCGGGCCGCGGAGGCCAACGACATAGACACCGGCAACCATATAATGCGGGTGGGGGAATACGCCGCCCTGATGGCGCGCGAGCTGGGCCAGTCCGAAAGATTCACCGAGCTGATACGCAGCCAGGCCACCCTGCACGATGTGGGCAAGGTGCATATTCCCAGCCATATCCTCAAGAAAGCCGGCCGCCTTACCGAGGAGGAAATGGTGGAGATGCGCAAGCACACGACCTTCGGGGCCATGATAATAGGCGACCACCCCCGCCTTGAATTCGGCAAGCGCATAGCGCTCTGCCACCACGAGCGCTGGGACGGCACCGGCTACCCGAACGGCCTCAAGGGGGAGGAGATACCTTTGGAGGCGCGCATCACGGCCATCTGCGACTGCTACGACGCGCTGCGCAATTCCCGCGTCTACAAGCCCAACTACGACCACGACGGTGCGGTGGGTATAATAACGAAGGGCGACGACAGGATGAAGCCGGAGCACTTCGACCCGAAAGTCATGGCCGCTTTCATCAAACTGACCCGGGTGTTCGACGAGCTTTATCAGAAGATGCGGGACGGCGAAAAGCCCGGGTGATGCGCAAATTCCTCCTTAAAAGGGCTTTGATGCTGCCGCTGGTGGCGCTGGGCGTCACCTTCCTGCTGTTCTCGCTCACCGGCCTGCTGCCGCCGGAAATGCGGGCTTCCATCTACCTGCAGGACCAGCGCGAGCTGACCCCCGAGCTGATGCAGGAGCTTATTAAAACCCACAAGCTGGACGCGCCGCTGGTCCTGCGCTACGGCGCCTGGCTTAAGAACCTGCTGAGGGGCGACCTGGGCTATTCCGAGACGGCCCGCATGAAGGTCACCGACGCTATCAAGACCTACCTGAGCGCCACGCTGGAACTGACGGTTTTCGCCATCATCCCGATCTTCTTCATCGGCACGCGCCTCGGCACCCTCTCCGCCGTAAAAAAGGACAAATGGCCGGACCAGCTGACCCGGCTGCTGGCCATCACCGGCTATTCGCTGCCCACCTTCGTCTTCGGCCTGCTGGCGCTGATGTTCTTTTACGGCTGGCTGGGGATACTGGGACCCGGCAGGTATTCGTTCGAGACCGACCTGCTGATACACTCGGACGCTTTCCGCAGCTATACCGGCCTGCTGACGGTGGACGCGCTGCTGAACTTCAAGCCCGGGGTTTTCTGGGACGCCGTGAAGCACCTGATACTCCCTGCCTCCGTGCTGTGCTTCGGCAGCGTGGCCATGCTGATACGCATAACGCGCACCTCCATGCTTGAGGAGCTCAACAAGGACTATGTGCGCACCGCGCGCGCCAAGGGCCTTAAGGAAAGCTATGTCATAGCCGCCCACGTGCGCCGCAACGCCATGATACCGGTGATAACCCTCGTCAGCCTGCAGTTCGTGCGGCTGCTGGGTGGCGTGGTGATAACGGAAACCGTTTTCGATTTCCCGGGCATAGGGCGCTGGGGCGTGAAGGCGGCGCAGCAGCTGGACCTGGCCGGCGTGATGGGCTTCTCGCTTATGAGCGCGCTGCTCTTCGTGCTGGCGAACACCGTCTCCGACGTCCTCTACGCCGTAATGGACCCGAGAATAAGGTACGGGGAATAAGAGTTCACCGCAGAGGTCGCGGAGGAAGAATACTGGTTCATACTACGGCTCTCTTTGCTGTTCTCTGCGACCTCTGCGCCTCTGCGGTGAAATTAAAATATGTTCGACCAAAGGACACTTAAGCGGTTTAAGAAGAGCAAGGCCTCCGTCGTCGGCCTGGGGCTTATCGCCGCTTTCCTGCTGCTGGCCCTGCTGGCGCCTTTTATAGCGAAGCCGCAGGGCTCGGACCCCTACCAGATGCCGCAGTCCGGCTACTCCTCGGAGCCGCAGAAGCCCTCCGCCGGCAAGCTCTTCGGCACCACGGAATCGCAGTACGACCTGTTCTACGGCGTGGTCTGGGGGGCGCGCACGGCTTTTAAAATAGGCGCGGCCGTCATCTTCGTGGCCCTGGCCGCCGGCCTTATGATCGGCGGGCTGGCCGGCTATTACGGCGGCTGGGCGGACGAGGGCTCCATGCGGCTCACCGACATAATCCTGGCTTTTCCGGGCATAGTGCTGGCCGTGGTCATAGTGGCGATGCTGGGCCCCGGCGTGGAGAAGGTTATTTTCGCGATAGCGGCGGTCTCCTGGCCGGCCTACGCCCGCCTTTTCCGGGCGGATATTCTCACGGTTAAAAAGCAGGACTATGTTACCGCCTCCCGCCTGATGGGGGCGGGGGACTTCTGGATCTTCACGCGGCACATACTTCCCAACTCCATCTACCCCGTGGTGGTGGTGGCCAGCCTGGACATCGGCAGCGTGGTGCTCACCGCCGCCGCGCTGAGCTTCCTCGGCCTGGGCGCGCCGGCGGGCTACGCCGACTGGGGCCAGCTGGTGGCCATGTCGCGCAACTGGATACTGGGCGCCGCCGGCAGCCCCTTCGCCTACTGGCACACCCTGCTGATCCCGGGCGGGGCCATCTTCCTGTTCGTGCTGGCCTGGAACCTGCTGGGCGACGCCTTCCGCGACGTGCTGGACCCCAGGCAGCAGTAGTTTGATAGACTAGTGTGGAAACCTAAAACTATGCTGAACGAGAATCTTGAAGCCGTTATCCTTACAAAGGACGAGTCCCTGTTCACCGCCTGCAGGTCCAGGTTCGCGGAGAGCAGGGTAGACCTCACGCTGGCGCGCGATTCTAACGGTTTTAAAACCGCGCTCAGCAAAAAAGATGTCGGCGCGGTCATACTGGATTCGGCCTGTATGGCCGGGATCCTGGGGCTGAACGCTGAAGAGGCGGTAGCTAAGCTGTCCCCCTTGCTGGCGCCGAGGATCATCATGGTCCTGGCGGACCAGAACATCCTGCCCGAGCAGATAGTGAGATTGCTTAAACTGGGCGCCCATGACGTGGTCCCGAAACCCGTCAAGCCGAGAATACTGGCCGAACAGCTGAAGGCCCTTGTCAGGGTATTCGCCCGCAAACAGAAGCGCGATAAAAAAATATTAGCTTCTCCCGCCAATACCCTTATAATGGACTATCCCCGCAGGAGGTGCTATATTAAGGAAGGGATAGGCGGCCCGCTTTCTTCAAAGCGGGATATCCGGCTGACTAAAATAGAGTTCCAGCTGCTGTACTTCCTGCTTCAGAAAAAAGGCGCGGTCGTCACCTACGATGATTTCAGGGAACATTTGTGGCCTACGGCTTCCTCTTCAAAAGAAATAATCCACACCCTGCACCAGCTGACCACCAATATCCGTAAAAAGATCGCTTTCTGCCCGGTAAAGATAGAGAACCTCCGGGCGGAAGGCTTCAGGCTTGTTTAGGCCGATATAATGAGCATTAAATTCAAACTGATGCTGGCCATAGACTTCCTCGTTCTGGTAGCCGTGCTGATGTTCGGCAGCATCTTGTACACCTCCGAAAAAAAGATCCTGCAGCGGCAGATCCGCTCGAACAGGGAAAACGTGCTCCAATCCCTCGCAAATGTGACCACGGAAAGTCTTTTAAGCGAGGACAGCACGCTCCTTATCAGCTACACGGCCGACCTCAAACGGATAATAAAGGAGCTGCAGGTGGCCTATGTCGCGGAAGGCGGGATAATCCTGGCCCATACGGACAAAAAACAGGCTCCCCGCCAGCTGCCCCTGTCTTACAGCGGCCAGAGGGTGCGGGCCCTCCCGGATAAACTCCTGGTAAGGAGCGAGCTTAAGGCGACCGAGGGGAAAAATATTTCTTTTTCAAGGAAGCGGGTAGTCGTGAACGGCCGCGCTTACGATGTCGCGGTGGGCTACTCCGACCTGAAGGTGCACGCCAATATCCAGGCCGCCCTGGACTCGGTGCTTATCAGGATCGTCAAGGCCGGCCTGTCCGTCATCCTCGCGGCCACGCTGCTGGCGCTCTGGCTCTCCAGCCTGATGATCAAGCCTATCAGGAAACTTATAAAAGCCTTCGCCATCACCGGGGAGGGGGAATTGAATTACAGACTGAAGGACACCGGGCGCCGCGACGAGATAGGCGCGCTCAACAGGGACTTCAACAAGATGGTGGACAAGCTGAAAGAGCTCGACCAGCTTAAAAAGGATTTCGTCTCCTCGGTCACGCACGAGCTCAAATCCCCGATCGGGGCCATCGAATCGTACCTGGACCTCATGTCCTACGAGATCTCCCGGAGCGTGAAAGACCCCGGCTCCTGGCCGGCCAAGCTTCCCCGGTTCCTTGAGAACATCTCCTTCATCAAGCAGAACTCGAACAGGCTCCTGCGGTTCATCGCCGACCTGCTGGACGCGGCCCGGATAGAAAAAGGGAAATTCGAGATAGCCAAAAAGCCGGCGCAGCTGGAGCCGATAATCCAGGATGCTGTAAAGCTCTTTCTGGAACGCGCCAAGTCGTCCGGAATAGACCTGAGCTTTCCCACGCCCCAGGAGAAATTGCCGCTGGTCCCTCTTGACGCCGAGCGGGTCTCCCAGGTGCTGGTGAACCTGGTCTCCAACGCGCTGAAATTCACACCTAAAGGCGGAAAGGTGACCATAAAGGCGGAGCGGCTCGGTCCGGTGGTCAGGGTTTCGGTCGAGGACACGGGTATAGGGATACCGCAGGCCGACCTGGGCAAACTGTTCGAAAAGTTTTACCAGGTGCCCGGCGGGAGAAATAATGTGATAGGGCCGAAGGGCACGGGGCTCGGCCTGTATATAGTGAAGAGCATCGTGGAAGCGCACGGCGGAAGAACCTACGCCGAAAGCACCGGCAAAGGCAGCAGGTTCAACTTCGAACTGCCGGTTTAGAATAAACATGGATAAACAGGATATACAGGATTTTATGTTTCCTTTTTTTATCCTGTCCATCCTGTCCATCCATGTGAATAATTTGTTTGCGGTTCAAAGCGGGAGATATGTTTATGAAAAAAGTCCTTATTCTGGAAGACGAGCAGGATTATGTGAACGTCCTGACCCAGCTGCTGGAGCCGGAGGGTTTTAAAATCCTTGTCGCCAGCACCGTCAAGGAGGGCCTGAACCTGCTGGAGATGATAACGCCCGACCTCCTTATAGTGGACTGGAACCTCCCCGACAGGACGGGCATAGAATTCATCAAGGAAGTGCGCGCCCAGAAAAAATTCAGGAACATCCGCATCGTTATGAACAGCATAAGGGACGCGGAAAGCGACCAGCTTACCGCTTACCTGGAGCACGTCGACTTTTATTTCACAAAACCTATAAAGCCGGAAGTCTTCCTCAGCAAGATCAAAAAGATCCTGGAATAGCGTTTCTCCGGTGTTTGCCACATATTGATTGTCCATTGATTATCTATTGATTGACATCATCCGGTTTCGGAGGTATGCTTTGGATGTGGGAGTTTGTGCGCGGCAGGCGGTCTTTAACATTCGGTTGAAACACGACTTTTTGTCTGCTATACTTTGTACTTTATATCCAAAATGGTGCTGGCGGCAGTCGAGACAACGCGCTTTTACTATCGGGGTTCGGAACCGGCGGGTATGAAACATAAATGGTCCGCTTTAGTTCTTTCGCTACTTCTGTGCCTGGCCGCTGACGCCGGGGCTCTGGTAGTTTACAGCGAGAGCACACTGGACCAGTTTACCGCCGGCTCGCTCAACTCCACCTACATCACCGGCTCCGGCGACAGCGTAAACCTGGGCCTGGATTATTACGGCCGCGCCGACGGCCTTGCCATCCCGGGCTCCGACGAATGGTTCAACCCCGGCTGGAAATACAGACAGCTCCTTTCCTTCAGCTCTTCAAATCCCGCGACGCTGACCAATTACCCGGTAGCGTTCACGGTTAACACGGCCGACGCCGTAGCCGCCGGCAGGATGAACGCCGACGGCTCCGATATACGCTTCACCACCGCGGCGGTCGCCGGCAGCGCCGCCA
>JAUSCK010000271.1 GCA_030651035.1 Elusimicrobiota bacterium | reverse complement strand
CCGGCAGCGCCGCCACCCTGTCCTACTATATCGAGTCGGGCATCAACACCGCCGCCACAAAGATCTGGGTAAAGCTCCCCTCGGCAGCCGCCGGCGCCGGCGCCGTCTACCTTTACTCCGGCAGCACCTCCGCCGCGGCCGCCTCCAGCATGGCCGGCACATTCGTGATGGGCGATAACTTCAACGCCGCCGACGGCACCGCCCCCGGCGCCATCACCTGGTCGACCATCGCGTCGGCGCCCCCGCAGACAGGCTCGCTGGTCGATATACAGTCGAACCGGCTGCGCCTGCTCTTCGGCAGCCCCCTCAACATGCGCTATTACGGCCTGCGCAGCGTCAACCAGTACTCGTTCGCGGCGGGCAGGCACTACCGCGCGAGCCTGAACGCAAGCACGGGCGGCGAATCCTGGTCAGCCATGACGCTGTGCCAGACGATCTATAATACCTCCTTCGGCCAGGAGCACTGGCTCCGCTTTTCCATAAAACATTCCGCCGCCGGGGCCTCGTATTTTCTTGAGCGCAGCGACTACGGCTCAAAAACCACGCTGGTTTCCGGCGCCGCGGGCGCGGGCTTCCGCGGGGTGGACATCCTTGTAAACGCCTCCTCCTTCACCGTCCTGCTCGACGGCACGCAGATCTACAGCGCCGTGAACGACCTCCCTTTCATCAGCCCCTATATCTACCTGGAAGCGGCCAACGACTCCTCCCCGCTGCAAGAATTCCTTTTCGACGACATCTCCGTACAGCCCTATTCGTACCCGGAACCGGTTTACGATTCTCCCGGCCTTGGGCAGGGCCTCCGCTACCCCTCGGGAAATTTCGTCTCGCAGGTAAAGGACAGCTCGGTGTCCGGCACGAAGTACCAGGGCATAGACTGGGCGTCGGTAACGCCGTCGAGCGCCTCTTTGACGTTTGAAATGCGCGCGCACGAAACCGACGTCGAACTGAGCACCTTCACGGCCGCCTCCAAAGGGGGGAACCCCGCGGTTATGGGGCGCTATGTCCAGTACCGCCTTAACCTGTCGACGCTGGACCCGCGCTATACGGCCACGTTAAGCAGCGTAACGCTTACCTACGGCTCCCCGCCGAACGCTCCCAGCGGCGCCGCCGGAACCACCATCTCGGCAAACTCCATAAATTGGCGCTGGACGGACAATTCCTCCGCCCAATACGAGGAGGAGGGTTTCCGGGTGCTGCACGGCACCACCAGCGTCCTGATGGGGTCCGTGGCCGCGGGCACGACCTTCTGGATTGAAACCTCGCTCCTCCCCAACACGCTGTATTCCCGCCTGATAGTCGGCTACAACTTCGCCGGAGTCAGCGTCCCTTCCCCGGTCTCAAAGTACACGCTGGCCGCCGAACCCAGCGTCAGCTGCGACTTTCCCGCCAGCACCTGGCTCACCGGCACGCTCACCTGCTTCAATATGGCCGGCTTCGGCAATGGCGGCGTCGCTTACTACCGCTACGCCTGGAACACAAGCGCCTCTAAAGCTTTTTGGACCGGCGCGGAGACGCAGTGGCTCTCCGGCACGCTTCCGAATCCAGTGACGATTTCCGGCACATACTACCTTCACGTAAAATCCTACAACGCCGAGAATGTTCCGCTGCCCGGCTACCAGACCTACGGCCCGTACTGGTACGACAAGACTGCGCCTACAGTTACAGGCTTCAGCCCCTCCTCCAGCCCGTGGAGCAGCGTCGGTGTCAACCCTGTAGTTTCGGTTTCAGACACAGGCGGCTCCAAGCTTCGGCGGGTGCGCCGCAATTGGACTAACAGCATCAGCCGGCCTGCCACCGGCGATGGGGGCTGGCAGGGATGGGCCTACACCGTTTCAGGCGACAGCGGCACCTACAACACGAACAAAGCCACCGACGGCCAATGGTATCTGCACATTGAAGTAGAGGATATCGCCGGCAATTTAGGCTACAACTACTCCGGCGCCAACCCCGTAAACAATCCCTACAAGATAGACACGTCTATTCCCACCGGTGGCGTAATAATAAACGGAGGCAACACCTACACCCCGCGCCGGGAAGTGACGCTTTCGCTGACCTATGCCGACCCGGAGTCCGGGGTAAAAGAAGTTTCATACAATAACGACGTCAACAACCCGTCCACATATACTACTCCCGAGTTAGCCCGCGCCACCACCGGTTGGACGCTCAGCGAAGGGGACGGGGACAAGAGGGTCTATTACCGCGTAACCAATAATGCCGGCGGCTCCACCTACCCCTACGACAACATCCTCCTGGACTCAAAAACCTCGCTGCTCGGCGCCGCCAAATCCGGCACGGCCAGCGGCGTGATGTCGGTGCCGGCCGAGGTGTCGACATTCACCGCCAGTGCGACCCTTAGCTGGAAGCCTACCGGAGACCCGCTGGCAGGAAAGACCCTCACCTTCTATTTCAACGGCTCTTCCAGGACCGCGGAAACGGACTCCTATGGCGCGGCCGCGGCCGACTTTTACGTGCCGGCGGCGACCGGGACATATGTTTACGGGGTCTCTTTCTCAACGGACGGCGTCTACTCGGCCAGCAGCAGCACCGGCACTGTAACCGCCACGCAGCGTCCCACCAACCTGATCACAGAGGACATAAACGGCACTTCCAATACGTCCTTCACCGCCAAGGCTATCCTTAAAGACCGCGACAGCGACCCCGCGGCGCTGATAATCGGCGCCACGGTGACCTTTAATTTCGAGAGCATGACGGCAACTGCCGCGACCAACGGCATAGGCGTAGCCACTGTTACCTTCACGGCCCCTGTCCCCGTAGGTTTCTATGACTACACAGCCTCTTACGCGGGGGGGCCGGTCTACGCCGCTAAGTCAGCCACGGGCAGGGTAGGCGTGGGATACAAAGTGACCAGCCTGGTGGCGTCGCCCGTCACAGCCCCGGTGGATACCGAGTTCTGGGTCCAGGCCGTTCTGAAGGACGGGGCCTTCTTTGTGGCGGGGGCGACCATAAACTTTGTCTTCCAGAATTCCTCGTATACCGCGCTCACGAACGCCTCCGGCATAGCGGTTTCCTCCTTCACGGCTCCGGCTTCCTCCGGCACCTACAACTATACCGCGTTCTTCTACGGCGATGAAACCTACGCGGCCAGCTACGGCGAAGCTACAATTACCGTGAGCCGGCGGCAGCCCAGCCTGGCCGGCGACAACCTGACGGGCTATGTGAATGCCTCGTTCCAGGCCCGCGCGGTGCTCTCCGACGGCGCATTGAAGGTGGCGGGGAAACCTATAGTCTTCGTTTTCGAGACCTCCTCGGCCACGGTGCTGACCGACGCCAACGGCGTGTCCACCGCCGTGTTTAATTCCGGCTCGCTGCCCCGCGGTTCCACCTGCTACTATTACTTCTCCGGCGACGCCGCCTACCAGTTCGCGGACTCCACGGCCACGGTCTCCATAGAAAGGCGCCCGATAGCGCTGGCGGCCTCCGGCGTCACCACCCAGCTCAACTCCAGCTTCACCGCCGTAGCTACGCTAAAGGACATGGCCTTTAACCCCCCGGTGGTCGTAGCCGGGAAAATCATAACCTTCAGCTTCCTGGGCGAAATTAAAACCGGGGTCACCGGCTCCACGGGCGTGGCCTCGGTCACCTACCAGTCAGGAGTCTCCACCGGCGCGTACGAATTCTACGCTTCGTTCGACCAGGACGACGTCTACCTGGCCGGCAACGACACGGGCACCGTGACCATGGCTAAGCGCATGGTGGCGATCACGGCATACCCCGCGTACAGCTTAGCCAATGACGCCATAAAGCCCGTGGTAGCCCTGAAAGACGTCGGGACCAACGAATATATGAGCAGCCAGACCATAATTTTCAGCTACAACGGAGTGCCGCAGTCAACAACTACCGGCTCCTCCGGGGGGGCCCTGGGCAGGGCCTACGCGACGTACCCGTCCACCGGCGTGGCCGGGATTTACTCCTATTACGCGGATTTCCCCGGCAATTTGCTCTATGCCGCAAACAGCAGCACAGCCTCCATAACCGTCAGTTCCCGCCCGGTGAACCTGTCCGCCTTCCCGCAGACCGCCGTCCTGGGCACCACCTTCACCGTGACAGCCGAATTCCGGGACGGGGCCAGCAACGAGCTGAAGAGCGGGAAGGCGATAAGGATAGCCTTCAGCACCGCCGCCGCCATAAACTCTGTTACCAGCGCGGAGGGGGTAGTAACCTCCACCTTCAGCACCCCCCTGAGCACAGGCACATTCAGCTGGTTCGCGAATTTCTCGGGCGACACGGCCTACACCGCCGCCAGCTCCACCGGCACGATCACTGTCACCCGGCGCGCGCCCTCGCTCACGCCGCTGGCGGCCAGCAAGTTCGTCTGGGATGACGTCTACTTCAGCGCCACCTTCCTTGATGATGGCGTTCCCATCGCCTCAAAGAATATCAACTTTTACTTCCAGGGCTCCACCAGGACGGCCGCGACCAACGGCTCAGGCACGACCAACACGTTCGTAGCCTTCTCCTCCATCAGCGCCCCGGGTATTTACGGCTACACTATCGCGTTCGCGGGCGACAGCAACTATTCCGCCCAGACCGGCAGCTCCACGCTGACCGTGAGCGTCAGGCCCTCCAATCTAAGCCTCGGGCCGATCTCCGCCATAGCCAATTCCACCGTCGCGCTGACAGCCACCCTGGTAGACACCAACAACGGGCTCAGGGTCATGAACGGCAAGCCCGTCAACTTCACGCTGCAGGACTCCACCTACGGGGTTACGGCCATCACCGATGTCAACGGCACCGCCCGGGCCGTCTATACCTCTTCTTCAGTAATCAACAGCTACACCTACTCCGCCACATACTACGGGAACACAAACTACGGCCCCTCCACCAGCAGCAATACCTTAACCGTTACGCTGCGGCCCGCCGCGCTTGAAATGTCGGACTATTACCCGCCGGCCGGAAGCTCCTTTACAGCTTATGCCGTGCTGAAGGATTTCACCACCGGCGGCAAGATAGCCTCACGGACCATTTCATTCCTCTTCGACGGCGTCACCAAACCGGTAGTCACGGACGCAGTGGGCTACGCCTCCGCCACTTATTTTGCGATAGCCAGCACGGCGAGCGCCCCCATAAGCGCCTCTTTCGCCGGGGACACGCTCTATTCCGCCGCCTCCATAAACAAGGTCGTATTCCCCGGCAAGCGCAATACCGCGCTGGAGACCAACGACATGCTCGGCGCGGTGGCCCTGGATACCTTTACCGTAACCGCGCGGCTGAAAGACTTCGAACTGGGCACCTACCTGCCCGGGAAAAGCGTGCGCTTCGATTTCAACGGCCTTCCCTCCTCCACCACCATCACCGACGCCAACGGCACGGCCAGGGCGGTTTTTTCCGCCCCTGTCTCAACCGGCAACTATACCTATACCGCCACTTTTGACGCCACCGCGCTTTATAACGGCTACAGCAACACCTCCTCCGTCCTCGTGAACAGGAGGAATATAATTCTCGAGCCGGCGGACTACACCGGTATCCCGGCCAGCAGCACCTTCACCGCCTCGGCCCTGCTGAGGGACGGCGGCGCAGCGATCCCGGCCAAGACGCTCAGCTTCTTCTTCACTCCCGACACCAAGCCCGCAATTACCAACGGCATAGGCGTCGCCTCCACCAGCTTCATGTCGCCGTCCAGCACCGGCACTTTCTCCTACACGGTGACTTTCCCGGACGGGGACCCGCTCTACAAACCCGGCTCCGCCAGCGGCAGCGTGGGAGTGGTGCTCAAGCCCACCGTGCTGGAAGTGCTGGACATTGAAGCCGTAGTAGGGCTCCCCTTCTCCGGCATGGCAAAGCTGCGCGACATAGAGATGGGCAACGCGCTGGTGCTGTCCACTAAAACAATATCTTTTGCGTTCAGCACCGCCGCGGCGAACTCTATCACGGAGGTCGGGGTGGCTACGGCCGCGTTTGTAGCGCCGCTTGTTGTAGGCACTTACACCTATACCGCCACTTTCGCGGGCGACGGCACGTACGGCTCCAGCCAGAGCACGGGCACGGTCACCGTGAAGCGCCGGTCGGTCATGTTCTCCATTGAGGTCAATCCCATTGAGCCGTACACTCTTACCAATTTCTGGGTTAAAGGCACACTCTACGACGGGAAGGTGGCGGGACTGCCTTTGGCGAATAAAACGTTAAAGTTCTTTTTCGCGGTTTCCGGCACGACTCAAACGCTGCAAACGGACTCGCTTGGCATCGCCTCCACCACTTTCTACGCGGGAGACTCTTTAGGGGACTACAGGTGCGCCGGCACTTTTGACGGCGATGCAAGCTATAGCCCTAACGATGTTAACGAACAGAGTGAAAAGATAGTAAAGATCAATCCCCGCCCCACCTCCGTCCTGGCCAACCTGGGCAATGGCGAGGTGGTATGGACCTATACCTTCTTCGGCTATCAGCCGACAGTGTATGTGTTCGACCCCTTAGCCGGAAATGTCGGCGTCGCGGGGCTGACGGTCAACTTTGTCACGCAAGGCTCGACTATTACGGGCGTGACCCTGGCGGCGCCGCTCGGCCAGGCCACCTCCAGCGCGGCGTTTGCCGCATATGATAACCTGGGTACCTATCCGCTGACGGCCAGGTTTGACGGAAACCAGACCTATGCCGCGAGCATCCTGCCCGGCGGGACAAATTGGTCCATGCCGCAGGAAGGAAAAGTGCGCATCGAGCCGTCCCCGGCCCGCATTGCGCTGAACGCTATACATGAAAACGCGTACCCGGATATGGACTACATTGTTTCCGGAGTCGCGCAGGATTACTGGGGCAGGGCTAACGCCAGGCTCAAACTGATAGGGACGCCGGTGAGATACCGGATATCGGGCGTCGCCTGCAACCCGTACCCGTCCAATTGTCCCGGAGGCAGCTGGGGTCCGGCAAGCTGGTCGGTAGTAGACGCCGCTTACACGGCTACCGCCACCGTACACACTCCGCTGGAGATCGGCGATTACCCCATTGAGGTATACTTCCCGGGTTCTAGTTCGTTTTACCAGTGGTGGGTATCTGAAGACCCGAGGATTTTACGGGTCGGCCTGAGGCCTACCGCGATGCAGCTGGGGACGGCGGATCCCCTGATAGTCGGCGCGCAGATGCCGATCACCATAAAAGTAAAGCTGGTCAGCACCTCCCAGGGCAACATCGGCGTAGTCGGCAAGAATGTAATTATCACGCTCGACGGCGGCACCCCGCAGGACGTGACAACGATCAGCGGAGGCTACGCGCAGTATTCATTCCCGGGCAAGCCGGTAGGCAACTATACTTACACGGCTACCTTTGCCGGCGATGTGGCTTACAACTCCACTTTCTTAACCCCGGTTGGCAATGTAACTGTTCAAAAGAACGTCACCCAGATCGTCGGGATGCCGGTAACCCTGGTGCCGGCCGGCAATAACTTTGTAGCGAAAGTGACCTTAAATGTCCTGGTCGGCACGGCGTACGAGCCGGCCCAGGGAAGAACCATTAATTTCACTTTCCCGGGCAATACGGGCGTCGGCCAGGTCACTGACACCCAGGGCATAGCCCAGGTAACCTTTACCTCCCCACAGACACCGGGGGAATACGTTTTTACCGCCGTCCTTACGGAGAACGCGAATGACCTGGGGGCCAGCGCCATTGACCCCAACAGGAGGGTGCAGGTGGTTAAGCGCCGCACCAGCCTTGCTTCCGTGGACGTTAACCCCGTATATATACAGAACAGTTTCACTTCCACCGCCACCTTAACGGACCTGGACTCGGCTATAAACCTTCCCAGCCCGCTGAACCTGGCAAGCCTGATAGGGCAGACCATAAACTTTACGCTCCACAGGGGAGGGTCAGAGGGCGACACGAGCGGCACCGGGGCAACGGTCGCTTCGCCCCTTGGCCGGGCAACCAGGGGCTTTACTTCCCCGCTCGAGTTCGGCTCTAAGTCCTACACGGCCTCTTTCGACGGCGACACCCTTTACGCCGCGGTCACGGCCGCTGACGCCGGGGTTAACGTGCTCAAGCGCACTACCATCCTGGCCGCGACGGTGGAACCTATAGCTCCGACCAACACAATTTTTACGGCGACAGTTACACTGAGGGATAATACGCCCACCCTGGCTTCTCCCGTTCTCATGGGAATCGGCGTCAATGTTCCGGTGAAATTCGTATACAACGGCATCACCCGCTACGGGACTACCAACAATTCCGGCGTAGCCACCGCCACGTTCACCGCCCAGGCCGTCTCGGCCGACTACACCTGCAACATAACCTATGAGGGGAACGCCACCTACGCCTCAAACACCATGGCGCTGACCGTGCACGTTATAAAAAGGCCTACGAGCATTACGGGCGTTGAATTTAACAACCAGCCGGCCGGCACAACGTTCATCGCGGCGGCCACTTTGACGGACGATATCTCCGGCTCCGGGATCGACCTTGCCCAAATCGACTTCGAGTTCGTGGGGGGGGGCACTTTCAACGCCGAAGGGACTACCAACGGTTCCGGGTATACCACCGCCGTCTTTACGGCCCCGTTAAGCACCGGTAACTTCAATTATACGGTGTGCTATCCCGGAGATAACACCTACGCTGGAAAATGCGACCTTATCAATCTTGTCAAGGTCAATGTGGCCTCCACCACGCTGACCACGCCCGACGGTACCCTTTTAGTCAACACTATCTTCTTCGCCACCGCCACGCTGAAGGGTAAGGAGAGCGGAGTGGGCCTGGTCAACAAGCCGGTCAGCGTCACCTACAACAGCGTCCTGAAAGGTACGCCGTTAACGGTTGTAGGCGGCACGGCGGTGCAATCGTTCACGCCCCTCTCCACAGGAACCTTCCAGCTGGATGTCGCTTTTGCGGGCGACGCGGCTTTCTTCGCCACTTCGGGCTCGGCCACCATAACGGTTAACAGGCGCGCCTCGGGCATCGCCATGTCCAATGCCAACACTACGGTCAGCGCCGTGTTTATAGCCACCGCCACGCTGAGCGACCTCAGCGCCAGCCCCAATACCCTGGTAGCCGGCAGGCAGGTGAATTTCCAGTTTAATAACGGACTGACATCCACGGCCGCCACCAACGGCGTGGGCGTGGCCACCACTTCTTTTACAGCCCCGCCCGGATTCGGCGCGTTCGTGATCACGTCCACATTCACCGGCGACCCCATTTACAACTCCACCAGCACCGCAGCCACGGTCTTTGTGGCCAAACGCGCGACGCAGCTTACGGTGTCCCCCTACACAATACCCGCCCTGGATGTTTTCAACGCCACCGCCACGCTTAAGTGGAGCAACGGAACCATCGCGGTGCCGGGAAAGATAATAAGGTTCACCTATAAAGGCGTCAGCCAGGATGGTACGGCGACCGACGTCGACGGCAAATCCTACAGCCCGTATTTCAACGCCGATGCTTCTTCCGGGCCCTGGCAGGTGGACGCAGCTTTTGTAGACGCCACCGACACCGCATACGACCTCAGCTCCGGCTCCAACACCATAACGGTGCTGCGCCGCGACTGCGTGGCCTTCCCGGACAATATTTCAATGAAGGTCTATGACACCTTCAACGCCACCGTCACCTTCAGGGACGTGACCAGCTCCAGCACGCCCGCGGGCAAATACGCCAGGGTGGCGTTTACCCCGACCTGGATCCCCAGCACCGGCACCACCAACACGGCCACGAACGGCGCCGGCAAGGCGTACTTCCAGAACCAGACCGCCCCGCCCGAATCCGGCATATACAAAGTGGAATCCTGGTTCCTCGGCGACGCCACCTATAACCCCAGCATCGCCTCAACGGCCACCGTCACCGTCACCAAGCGCTCCACCCAACTGTCGCTGGCGAACGTAAGCACCATGATAGGCCGGGTGTTCACCGCCACCGCAACGCTCAGCAACTTCTCCGTGCTGCTGGATGACAGGGACGTCCTGTTCACTTTCGAAGGAAGAACTTTCAACGCCAAAACCGGGGGGGCATCCGGCGCGGGCATAGCCGTGGCCACTTTCACCGTGACCATTTCCACAGGCGGCACCCAGATATTCGCCGACTTCGCCGGGGACGCCTCCTACCTGGCCAACGTCCCTTCCCCCGCTACCGCCACCGTAACAGCCGCCATGCGCCCGACCGCGATCACGAACTATTCCTTTATGGCCGTAAAGGACCTGGTTTTCATAGCCACGGGCACGCTTAAAGATATAGACGGCCTGGAAGTGCCGGGAAGGCCGGTGTCTTTTGAATTCAACACCGTCACCCTCACAACCAATACCAACTCCGTAGGCGTAGCCACCGCCGCGTACCTGGCGAACGTTGCTACCGGCCTGTGGCCGATCTGGGTCCATTTCGACGGCGATTATAAATATATCGCCAGCACAACAACCCTCCAGATGACAGTGCAGAAGCGCCCCACCAGCATACTGCCGCTCAGCAGCAACATCACCGTGCGCGCGCTGGACGTGTTCTACGCCACCGCCACGCTGCGCGACATGGATAATACCCCGCTGACCATCCCCAAGCCCGTGTATTACATTTTCTCCAGCAGCAGCTTCACGAAAGTCACGGACGGGGCAGGAGTCGCTGTCTCCACCTACGCAGCGCCGGCTTCCTCCGGCACCTACTATGCCAACATCTACTTCGACGGCGACTCCGAGTACGAGCCCAGCGCGGCCGCCATAACGGTGACCGTCCAGCAGCGCCCCGCCGGCATAAACCTCGCCACCCTCTTAACCTCGGTCAAGGCGCTGGATCCTTTCAAATCGACCGCCACCCTCACCGACCTTAACAACGCGTCGTTCAAGGTTTCCACCAGGCCCGTCACCTTCAGCTTCAGCTGGGGAGAGAACACAATAGCCTCGACCGACGGCGTTGGCGTGGCCACGGCCTCCTATTCCGCCACTGCCATAGCCGACAACGACTACACCCTTACCGGCTCCTTCGCGGGGGACGCCACCTACGCCTCCACCAGCACGGTGATCCCCTTCCCCGTGATAAAGCGCGACGGCTTTGTTACCGGCGTCTACGTTTCCACAAGGGTTCTCGACGTTTTCACCGCCATCGGCACTTTCTATGACAGCGTCACGCTGTCGACCGTATCAGCCCGCACTATGAAGTTCGGGCTGCAGAACGGCAGCACCCTGACGGCCACCTCGGAAACCGCCGGAGTGTACTCCGTGGATTTCACGGCCCCGGCCGCGTCAGGCACCTATATCCTTTCCATCTGGGCCGATGCTGACGCCACCTATAACGCGACCAGCGTCTATTACAGCAGCGCCACGCTGGCCCGCCGCGACAGCTCCATCGCTCTCACCGGCCCGACCGCCTCTATTATCGGCAGCTCATTTACCGCGGGCGGAACCATGTATGACTCGGTCAGCGGCGGATTTGCGCAGTCAAGGCTCATCTCCTTCCATTTCCAGGGAACTACAGTTCCCGCTACAACCAACGTTTTTGGCGCTACCAGCACCGTGTACACAGCCCTGCTTACCACCGGCACCTTTGCGCTGCAGGCCTCCTTTGCGGGCGACGCCACCTATAACCCAAGCGTCTCCACCCGCAGCATTGTAGTGGTCAGATACCCGACCAAGCTGGCGGCCCCGGCCATAACCGTGACCATGAACGAGGTGCTCACGGCCACCGCCACCCTTACAAATTATAAGGATGACGCGGTGCAGACTCAAACCCTGACCTTTAGCTTCCTGACCCTCCCCGACCAAACCCCTTTGACCAATGGCTCAGGCATCGCCTACGCCGACTATTCAACGGTGGGGGTGGCCTCGGGCACCTACATGCTGCCGGTTTCCTACGCCGGGGACTCGCAGTACGAATCGACGAACACCGCCATACCCGTGCTGGTGAAAAAGCGCACGGCGCTGCTTACCACTGACCCCGTAACGGTCAAGGCGCTGAATATTTTCACGGCCACCGCCACGCTGTCGGACTTGCGCAATACGTCCCAGAAACTGAACGGCCAGACCGTAATCTTCGAATTCCTTGTGGGCGCCAGCCCCATTACCAACAGCGGCGTCACTGACATAAACGGCGTGGCGGTCTCGACCTTCACCGCCCCGGCCGAAATCGGCGGCTACCAGATAAGGACCTATTTCAGCGGCAACGCCACCTACTATCCGCTGGAGACCTACAGCGCGGCAACGGTAGATCCCCGCCCTGCCAGGCTGATGCAGGATAACGCCATCGGTATCATAGACGAGCTCTTCCGCACCACGGCCACACTGGTGGACATTGAGACCTCGCAGCCTATCCTCTCCAAAATGATAGTCTTCGGTTTCGGCGTCAACCCTTCCTCCTCGGCCCTGACCGCGGCGGGCGGGAAAGCCTCAGTGGGCTTTACCGCGCCGTCTTCCTCCGGCCCCTACGCGCTGAGCTCGGCCTTCGCCGCTGGCGACACCACTTACACGGCCGCCAACTCTACGGCCGTGCTGACGGTGATAAGGCGTACCGCGCTGCTGACCGCGCCGGATATTTCAGGCATAATAGACGAGGTCTTCACCGCCACCGTCACCGTCTCCGACGCGCTGCAGCCCGCCGACAAGATCTCCGGAAGCACCATGTCCTTCGCATTCTCCGGCAACACCTTCCTGTCCCTGACCAGCGCCGGCGGCATTGCCGTCTCAACCTTCTCCGCGCCGGCTCCCAGCGGCATGCAATACGCGACCATAAACTTCTACGGGACCGACAGGCACCTGCCGAACAGCACCACCGTACAGATCAGCGTGGACAAGCGCCCGTCGGCCATAAACCCCGAGACGATCATCACGCGGGCCAGCGAGATCTTCACGGCCACGGCCACCCTGCGCGACACGCTTAAGCCCTCCGACAATCCGGCCGGACGCCAGCTGTGGTTCACCTTCGGGGCCAGCAGTTTTACGGCGCTGACCGACTCCCTGGGCCTGGCCACAGCTACCTTCATGTCGCCTCCCTCCAGCGGCACGGCCAGGCTCGACATCTCTTTTGCCGGCGACCCCCGCTACCAGGCCAGCGCCGCCTCTACCACCGTCACCGTGCTCCAGAGGCTGTCCCTCATGACGCTTAACCCGGTCACGATCGCGGCTATGGACGTGCTCACGGCCGGCGCCATCCTCTCGGACAAGAACATCCCCGGCGTCTTTGCAGGCAACAGGAATATAACCTTCTCGTTCAGGGGCGAAAACTTCAACTCCGTCACCGACGGCGACGGTATAGCCGTCTCCACCTTCGCCGGCCCCGTTTCCTCCGGCACCTACCTGCTGGAGGCCAGCTTCGCGGGCGACTCGGTTTACGCTGCAAGCTATTCAAGCGTCCTGGCTGTCGTGCTGCAGCGCGCGGCCGACATAGCCGTAACCGACAGCTCGGCCTACCCTTTAGAGACTTTCACGGCCGCCGGCCTGCTGAAGGACCGCACAACGCAGGGTCCCGTGGCCGGGCGCTACCTGGGTTTCCTCCTTAACAGCGTCTCCTCCGGCGGCGTGACTAACGACGTCGGCGTGGCTACCGTAACCTATACTCCGCCCAGCGAATCCGGGGCCTATAGCCTGAGAGCGGAGTTCGCAGGGGACGCTACCTACGCCTCCACCACATCCTTCGGCACGGTTCAGGTATTGCAGCGCCCCACTACCGTATACGCGCTGGATGCCGGCACTATCGCCCTTGATGTCTTTACGGCCAGCGCCACTCTCTCAGACATCAGGTTCTCCACGGTCATTGCGGGACAGGACATCGTTTTCACTTTCGAAGGCGTGTCCAGCACGGGCACTACGGACGCCTACGGGGTCGCGGCGGCCTCTTTCACGGCGCCGGTGTCCTCCGGCACCTACTACTACCAGGCCAGGTTCGCGGGGAGCAGCGTCTACGCGGTCAGCTACTCCACCGGGGCGGTAGCCGTGGGGACGCGCTTCACCAGGGTTGTAGCCCGCGACATGAACGCCAACGTGGGCGAACCCTTCACACTGAAAGGCGTGCTGACCGACCCGGCCAAAGAGGGACTCGACGGATTTTTCGTCCCCAACGTTCAAATGCAATTCAAGTTTAAGGACAAGGACGGCGTGCTGGTTGATACCGCCTACGCTATAACGAACGAGATAGGCGTAGCTACCGTCACCCTCAACGGCCCCGGCGAGCCTTCAGTCTATTTCTACACCGCCTCCTTCTACGGCAACTACACTTACTCGGCCAGCAGCGCCACCGCCATGGTAAAGGTGGGCCTGCTTACCTCCATTGTGGCTTTTGACGTAGAGACCGTGGCTCTTGAGAAGTTCACCGGAAAAGCCAAGCTTACCGACTACCTCTCCACCACGCTCGACGACAAGCCGGTCAGGTTCACCTTCCTGGATCAAATTAATTCAGGCCGGACATCCGCGGACGGCAATTCCGGCGTCGCCTCGTCCTCATTCACCGCCCCGTCCTCCTCCGGCACCTACTACTATTACGCCTATTTCGACGGGGACTCCATCTACTCGGCCAGCAACGCGACCGCGACGGTAATTGTCAAGTTGAGGCCTTCCGGCATACTGGTCTACCCCGCTACGGCCATGGCTTTCAGTTCTTTCACCGCTACCATGCAGCTTGGGAATATACTTGAGCCGTACGACAGCATAGCCGGAAGGAACGTGGATATCTCCTTCAAAGGCAACACTATAACGGCCGTTACGGACGGCGACGGCCTGGCCAGCGCGCTCTTCTTCGCCTCCGCCTCCTCCGGGACGTTCAGCTTCAGCGCGTCTTTCAGCGGCGATGACACCTATTCCTCGTCCGTCAGGGTCGGGACTGTCACCGTTACGCGCAGGCCCATCAACATGCTGACCTACAACGTCACGGACGTCACGGCCAACAGCACCTTTACCGCCAAGGTACAGATGAAGGAGAACGACGGCGATCCCGTACCGGGCCTCGGCGTGTCCTTCGATTTCGGCGGGGCCCCCGCCATCGGGACGGCCGACGCGTTCGGCATGGCCGAAGTAATTTTTACCGCCCCGGCCTCCAGCGGTGTCTACGCCTATAACGCCGTCTTCTACGAAGATTCCCTCTATGTGGGGACCAGCAGTTCGGGGAGCGTCACGGTCGGCCCCAGGCCCACGCTGGTATTCACCTCCGCGACCTCCGCGAAGCTGGGCGACCCGGTGAGCCTGTCCGCAAGGCTGGTGGATGTAAGCAACCAGGGCGGCATACAGGGAGAGCCTCTGAGCTTCTACTTCGAGGGCTCCACCCTGACGGCTTTAACCGACAGCTTGGGCGTTTCCACGGTAACTTTCGCCGCCCCGCTCTCCACGGGATCCTATTCCTACGAGGCGGTCTTCAACGGCAACGGGGTCACCTACTTAGGCAGCTCCTCTTCGGCGCCCGTGACCGTGGCTATGAACCTTACTACCCTGGTAGCCGCGACCGGCATCTCGCTGAAGATCTTCGAGCCTCTGCAGGTAGAGGCCACGATCATGTCCGGCGACGTCCGGCTGCCCGGCCTGCCGATAAGCTTTAACTTGATGAGCTCGTCCCTCACCAGCATAACTGACGGTTTCGGCAAAGCCACGGCAACCTTCTCCACTATGGATATGCCTTCGACCGGCACCTATAATTACTCCGCGGACTACTCCGGCGGCACGCTCTACATGGCCTCCAGCGACACCTCCAACGTGGTGTCCGTCTACAGGCGCGACTCCCTGCTTATAGCAAGGGACGCCCAGGCGGTGCCGTCAAAGGCCTTCACCGCAGAAGCCAAGTTCTACGATAACGTGAACGGCAGCGCCTTCATGGGCAATATAATCCCCGGCAAAACCATAATATTCGAGCTCAACTACTCCACCTTCACCCAGACCCGCACCGCCGTCACCTCCGCGCTGGGCGTTTCCACCGCGAGCTTCATAGCCCCGTCCTCCACCGGCACCTATCTGCTGACCGCCAGGTTCGGCAACGGCGACCCGATCTATGAGGGCGCCCTCTCTTCCGTCACGCTGACCGTGCTCCTGGATGACGGCACCGGGGCCATAAAGACGAGGCTGCGCCTGGAAAGCGCGACCTCCTACATAACCAAAACGTTCGTAGCGTCAGGCACCCTTACCGCCACGGAGCTGCCGGTGCCCGGAAAGTACGTGCTGTTCGAGTTCTTCAACGGCGCGTCCACCTCCCAGGCCCTCGGCTTCACCGACGAGCTGGGCCTGTCCACCGCGTCCTTCACGGCTCCCGCCTCTTCCGGCGCTTATCTCATCACGGCCTCCTTCTCTACGGGGGATCCGAACTATTCCTCCGCTACCGGGACCGGGACCGTTACGGCGCTCCGCTACCCCGACTCGCTGGCGGCCCAGGCCGTGGTGGCCTACGCCGGAGAGGTGTTCCCCGCGAAGGCGGTGCTGCGCGACAGCCTGACGCAGCTCGTCATCGCCGGCAGGACCGTAACCTTCCAATTCTTCAACGGGATCTCCACCGCCACCAAAATGGCCGTCACCAGCTCCACCGGCTCCGCCGAAACCACGTTCACCGCGCCTTCCGCGCCCGGCGACTACACGTTCAAAGCCCTCTTCGCCGGTACCTCAGAATATGCAGACAGCCAGGATGCGGCCGCCATCCTGATAGCCTCGAAGGGCTCCAGCGCCGACCTTATCGCCTACGAAATCTTCATCGGCACCGGCGAGGTTTTCGTGGCGATGTCCTCCTTCACTTCCAAGGGTTTAGCTGTCCCGGGCAAGGCCGTCTCCATAACCTTCCAGGGCATCACGCGCATCTCCACCACCACCTCCGGGGGGCTGGCCTTCTCCACCTTCACCGCCCCGTCCTCCAGCGGCACGTTCGTCCTCCAGGCCAGCTTCGCCGGCGACGACGCCTACAACGCTGCGCTGGCTACTGCCGCTGTTTCGGTAGTATTCAGGAAACAGCCCGAGCCGCCGGCCACCCTGAAGGTGGAAGTAGCTTCGGCCTCGGTAACGCTGGTCTGGGCCCCCATCATCCAGGACCAGCTGGACGGCTACATCATAGAGGAAGGCTTAACGCTGCGCGGCAAGCCCTCTACGACCGTTATCGTAAGCTCCTCGACGCTGGGCTACACCAGCACCGCGTCCGCGGACACGGCGACCTACTTTAAGATCAAGACCAAGCTGGACGACGACCAGGAAGGCGCAACTTCCCTGATAGTAGAGGTCCCGAGCAAGACCGACGACCCCGACCGTGTGCCCAATTATTACTATATAAGCCCGGACGAGGGGGAGTACGAATATGCCGCGTGGGTCAAGATCCCCGGCAAGGTCATGGACAAGGTTACCGCCGCCGCCGCCGACTTCAAGATCGAGGTTAAGAAAGACAACAGGTCCGGGTTCCTCGCCTCCTACACCATAACCGCGCACGGTGACCAGAAGAAAATGGCCGCGGACCTGAAGGCCTCCGACAAGAAAGGAGTGAGGCTCACTATCGCCTATCCTGTTAAGTCAGGCACGGGGACCTCGGCCACCGGCGACCTGCGGGCCATATACTGGTTCAACGGCGTGGAGTGGATAAAGCTGGGCGGGGAAATAGACGTGCAGACCGGCGAGATCTACACCTACTCCCGCGTGCTGGGGCAGTTCGCCATCAAGGCAGCCCCGCTGGCGTCCTCCTTCACGCTCACCAAGGTAGCCCCGCGCATCTTCAGCCCCGACGAGGCTGACACGAACGTGAACCGCGCCAGGTTCTATTTCGAGAACCCGGCCGGGAACGAAGTCACGATAAGGATCTTCGACATAACCGGCTCCCTGGTGCGCAGGAACCTGGAGTCCGAAGGCGCCAATATCATGTTCTGGAACGGCAAGAACCAGGCCGGGACCCTGGTTAAGGGCGGCGTGTATATCTACCAGATGGAGGCCGGGGAAGAGGTGCTCACCGGCACCGTGGTGGTGGCAAAATGAAGACTATTCTTTCTACCTTCTGCCTATTTGCCCTGCTGGCAGCTCCCGCCCGCGCCGCTTTCGAGGACGTGGACGCCGGGGCCAGGGCTACGGCCATGTCCGGGGCTTACGCCGCGCAGACCGACGGCGCCTCCTCCCTTTTCTACAATCCCGCCGGCATCATAGGGCTGACCCGCTACGAAGCGGCGATCTCGCAGGAAAAGATGCTGATGGGGCTTACCGACGGCAGCTCGCTTTCACGCGGGGGGATAGCTATCGGCGCCCCGCTGGTCTTCGGCGGCTCCTACTGGGGCGCCGCGGCTTTCGGCCTGGACAGCTTAAGCCTGGACAGCCTCTACAGCGAATCGCGCATGCGCCTGGGCTACGCTTACCCCGTAAAGGACAATCTCTGGGTCGGCCTGGCGCTGGCCCGCATGGGCGTCACTTACGGCAGCGACCTCTACACGGCGATCAACCCGGTTTTACAGAGCGCCACCGGCAAATCGGCCATGGGCATAGACATCGGGGCGATCTACCGCTTGGAGTCCATGGACCTGGGCCTTTCCATTCAGAACGCCAACGAGCCGGACCTGGGCATAAAATATCCCAACAAGGTGGACAGGAAGATCGGCCTGGGCGTGGCGTTCAAGAGGGAAACTTATACCTGGGACTTCGACCTGGTTATTTCCGGCGCTGACCTGCGCCTTAAAACCGGGGCGGAGATCCCGCTGATGGCGAAAAAATTCAACAGCCGCGTGCAGGCCCGCGGCGGGTTCAGCCTGGGCTCGCGCGACTACCGGTCGGCCTCCGCCGGCTTCGGCTATAACGGCGGCGCTTACCGCGTGGACTATTCTTTCGTTTACCCTCTCAGCGGCATTTCCGGGACCATGGGCTCGCACCAGCTGGGAGTCGTGGTGGCCTGGGGCGAACCGCGCGGCCCCCTGTCCCTCAGCAAGGAAAAAGAGGAAGAGCTTAAAGAGGAAAAGGCCCTCACCAGCCCCGTTAAGCCGGAAGAGGGGCCGAGGACCGTGGCGACCAAGGGCGAGATCGCCAGGGCCGAGAAGCTGCTGCCGGAGGCCAGGAACGCCATGCGGCGCGGCGCATACGCCGAGGCCACGGCCACATTCAGAAAAGCCGACGAGCTGTTCATCAGCAACATGGAGGTCAAGGAGGCGCTGACGAAGATAGCGGCGATAAGCGTCATCATGCCTGAAGCCACCGGCGCCACCGAGCGGGAAGACCTGGTGCGCAAAGCCGTGAACCGCTACGCCGACAAGAACACGGATGCGATGCTTTACATCACCTACGCCCGCCAGAAATGGATAAAAGACACAACCGTCGCAAGATTGTATAATGTTATTGCGCGGGAATTCCCGGAAACGGCAGCGGGGATGAGGATACTCCCGGACATAACGATCATAGACCAGCTGCTGCAGGATGCGCTGGATTTCATAAGGACCGGCCGCTACATACAGGCCATTTCGACCCTGCAGAGGGTGCTGCAGCTTGAGCCGAACAATATACCGGCTCTCACCCGCATGGGCTCCGCTTACTGGGCCATGGAAAAGAAGGATGTGGCGAGGAAAAACTGGGAAAGGGTAATAGAGCTTGATCCGAACAACAAAGAAGTTCTCCAGTTCATGAAAATGAATTAAAAAGGCAGCGCCCGGCGGGAGATTCACCCGGCCGGCGCTGCTATGGTTTTATTTAGTTTAATTAGGAGTGGAAATACATGAAGATAAAGAATTATTTTATTATAGCGCTGCTGGCGGCAGCTGCGCTGCCGGGCGCCTACAGGCTGGCCTCGGGGCAGGCGGTAGACGCCCTGCGCAGCAAGGTCGAGCTGGAGGCGCGGATAGAGGAAAGGCTGCGCACCATGGTCTCCTCCTACCTCAATACCAAGGACGTGTCGGTGGCGGCCAAGGTGAACATCCTGGTAAAAAAATCAGAAGAGCAGGGCGACGCCGTGCGCAAATGGGACGCGAAGGAAGAGCTGATACTCCCCGGCGTACCGGCCGCGGCCTCGATGACCAAAGACAGCACGGCGGCCAAGGCCGCCGACGCCGCCAGGAAGCAGGTGCGCCTGGGCGTCGCCAGCGTGAACATCTGGGTAATAGTGGGCAAGAAGGTCACCAAGGACCAGGATACCAAGCTTAAAAAACTGATCACGGACGCCCTGGGCCTGGAGGCGGCCGCCGGCGACACGATCACCATAGAAAGCACGCCCCCGGCCTTCCCCGCTATCGACATACGCGCCGTATTGGCGCTTGTCTGCCTGATCGTGCTGGCCGTCTTCCTCTACTGGCCCTTCCGCGGCTTTCTGAAGCGCCTTAACGACAACCTGGCCGCCGTGGCCGTCGCACTGACAGCCCCGGTCGTAAAAAAGGGCGAAGGCGGCGCCGGCGAAGAGGGCGGAGAATCCACCATGACCGGCGCGCTGAGCCTCACCGGCGGCGGCGGCGGAGCTTCGGTGCTCAACTTCGATTCGGGCGAGAACGTGGCGCTGGGCGATTTCGTCAACAAGGACAACGTCGACGACCTGATGATCATCCTCCACGACGAAACCCCCGAAGTGATAGCAAAGGTGGTGCAGCGCATCCCGCAGAAGCTGGCTTTCACGGCCATCCCGAAATACAAGATGAATGAAGTGCTGGAGCAGTTCATGAAGCGCGAGTTCCTGGAGCCGGATAAAGTCAAGGAGCTGCTGACCTCCATAAAGGACAAGATGACGGGCAGCTTCGGCGGCGAGGCGCGCCTGGGCAACCTGGTACAGATAATGGACAAGAAGACGCAGGAGAGCACGCTCTCCTTCCTCAGGGCGAAGGACGTCGCCTTCGCGAAGGCGGTGGAGACCCGCTACTTCAAGTTCGAGGACCTGCTGCTCTACGACGAGACGGCGATGCGCAGGATCTTCCGCAAGGCGGGCGCCGAATCGTTCGCGCGCTGCCTGAAGAGCTGCGACCCGGCCACCGCGGAGGCCTTCTCCGAGATGCTGGGCCCGGCCATACGGGACCTTGTGGCGGCGCGCATGATGAGCATGCTGATAACCGGGGACAGCAACGAATCGGAGCTGATCATACTCAGCGCGGTGACCGCGCTGGCCCTCAAAGGTCTGATACTGCCGCTGGCCGACGTGAAGCAAGTGAAGACTTAGACAGCCGGACAGCTGCTCAGCCGGAAGAAAGGGCAAGGCCGCGGGGTATTACCCCCGCGGGAAGAATAAAGGAGGCGCAACGTGGATTTTTCAACTGTGCTGGGACTGATAATGGGCGTGGGCTGCGTGTGGTACGCTATGGCGGCCGGAGACATCATGAGTCTTCTCTGGGACAAGCCGTCCTTTATCCTGGTAGTCGGGGGAACCATCGCCTCCACCATGATGACCTTCCCGCTGGATGTTATGAAAGACGTGCCGAGCTCGCTTCTGCTGACCTTTTTTCCGAAGAAGGTAACCAGACCGCTGCTCGTGATCAGCCGGCTTTGCGAAATTGCAAAAACGGTCAAGACTAAAGGCGTGGACTCCCTGACCGAAAGCACCGCCAAGGACGATAAATTCCTTAGGTCCGGTGTAAAGCTGATACTCAGCGAGTGGCACGAGGACGACATAAAAGACAGCCTTGAAAAGGACATGGAGTTCACGCTGGAGCGTCACCAGCAGGTGCAGAAAGCCTTCGCCGCCATGGGCGGCTACGGCCCGGTTTACGGCCTGCTGGGCACGCTGGTGGGCATCTTGGGCGTTCTCCGCTTCCTGGACAACCCCAAAGCCATGGGCGCGGCCATGACCGTGGCCATCGTGACAACCTTCTACGGCATCTTCATGGCCAATTTCATCGCGTTACCCACGGCCGGGAAACTGGAGAGTTACAGCGACAAAGAACTCCTGGGCAAGCAGCTCATGCTTATAGGCCTGCTGTCTTTCAAGAAAGAGGAAACCCCGCTGGTGCTGCGGCGCAAGCTGGAGAAGTTCGTAGCCGCGCGCCTGAGGAAAGACGAATAACGCCGGCTATAAGACATGAAGAAAAAAAAGCTCAGTATCCCCGTGGTGTGGCTGTGCGTCTACAGCGACCTCATCACCAACGAAGCCCTTTTCTTCATGATGCTTTTCGCCAGCGTCCTGATAGCTTACCAGAAAGGCATGACGGAGCAGGAGTTCAGGGATTATATGAAGGGCGTTTCCACGGCCATTTACCAGAAGGAAGCCGCAGTCAAGACGATAACGGAAACGGCGAAGAAGCTCTCCAAGATAGAGGGCATCTCGGGCGTCAATATCGGTGAGAAGGACCTGCACATAGTGCTGCCGGAGCCGGTGCTCTTCGAATCGGGCCAGGCGAAGCTCAAGGAGACCGCGCGGGACGTGCTGAATAAGATCGGGACTACGCTGGCGCCGACGCGGTACATCCTGAGCGTGGAAGGCCATACCGACGACGTCCCTATTCTCCAGACCGCGCCGGCGGGCATGAAGCGCTGGCAGCTCGCGATGGCGCGCTCCACCGGGCTGGGGCCCTATTACTCCAACAGGGAGCTTTCGGCCGCGCGCGCGCTGCAGGTGCTGCAGTTCTTTACCCGCGAGAAGCTGCTGGCCCCGGAGAGGGTGTCGGCCAGCGCCTACGGCGAGTTCATGCCGGCGGCGCCCAACAACAGCGATGCGAACCGCGCCACTAACCGGCGCATAGAGATAAGGCTG
Organism: Elusimicrobiota bacterium; assembly: GCA_030651035.1. Lineage (GTDB taxonomy): Bacteria > Elusimicrobiota > Elusimicrobia > Elusimicrobiales > UBA9959 > UBA9959. The sequence goes on along the minus strand of JAUSCK010000271.1, from coordinate 25,241 downwards.
GTGCTGAAAAAGTAGAGGTCAGGGCGGCCCGTAAAAGATGCAAAAGAAAAGTGTCGATATGTCAGCGGCCATGACCGCCTATCTGCTCCCCTATATCGGGGTCATGACGATATTGTGCATCTTCTTCCTGATAGAGTACGCCGACTACGCTGAAAAACTTAAGAAGAAGAACGCGGAGCGCAACGAGACCATCGCGCAGACGGTAAAAGAAGACCTGAAAGAAATGGAGGACGTAAAAGTGGAGGTCATGGAGGACGGCATCAAGGTAACGCTGCCTTCCTCCGTGGTGTTCGACCTGAGCGTGGCGAAGCTGAAGGACTCGGCCCTGCCCACCATGCAGAAATTCGCGGCCAGCATCAAGAACCTGGACAGGCGCTACCTGATCACGGTGGACGGCCACACGGATAACGCCCCGGTGTTCTACGGCGGGGACTTTTCCTCCAACTGGGAACTTTCGCTGTACCGCGCCATCAGCGTCATAGATTTCCTGGTGAAAGAGGGGAACAGCGCCGACCTTTTTGTGGCCGCCGGGCACGGGGAATTCAACCCGCTCGCGCCCAACGACACCCCCGAGCAGCAGACGGCGAACCGCAGGGTAGAGATATTGATACGCAAGAGGAGCTCCTCGGCGACCCCGCTGACCGAGGTTGTAGTGCGGCAGGGCCGCGCGGTAGCCAAGCCGTAAAGCGGCTCTGTAAGGCAAAAGCAGGAGAACGAATTTATGAAGATACTCATAGCTGACGACGACGACGAGATCCGGGACCTGGTGGAGATGATCCTGAGCTCGGCCGGCTACGAGGTTTCGGCGCACGCCAACGGCAAACTGGCCTGGGAAGGCCTTCAGAAGAAAGGGGCCGACATGGCCGTGCTGGACATAAACATGCCGGAGATGGACGGCCTGGAGCTGCTGGACCTGATACGCGGCGACGACCGCTACAAGGAAATGCCGGTGATGCTGCTGACCGCCAGGAAAGGCATGGACGAGCGCGCCAAGGGCATAGAGCGCGGCGCCGACGACTACCTTACCAAGCCGTTCGAGAACGAAGAACTTGTACGGAGGGTAAAGCTCCTTGCCCAGGCCTACCCGGCCAACGGCTAGGCGGATAAGGAAGCTGAAATTTATGAAAGTATTAATCGCCGACGACGATCCGTTTCTCAGGGATATCGCTACCGAGTTCCTTACTGACTCCGGCTATACGGTCCTGGCCTGTGAAGACGGGAAGATTGCCTGGGAAGCCCTTCAAAAAGAAGGGGCCGACATCGCCGTGCTGGATGTGAATATGCCCGAGATGGACGGCCTGGAGCTGCTTGACCTCATAAGGGAAGACGAAAGGTTCAAGGAGATGCCCGTGATACTCCTGACCGGCGCCAAGTACGTCACGCTGGGCTCGGCCAAGGACAGGGGCGCCGACGACTACATGGCCAAGCCGGTGGAGTACGCGGACCTGATAAAGCACATAAAAATGCTGCTGGCGGCTTACGGCAAGGACGAATAGTTTTTTATGAAAGGGAAAACATTCATTACGGCGCTTCTCGTCGCCTGCTGCGCGGCGGCTGCCGGCGCCGTGACGCCGCTGACGGTCATCACCTCGGCCACCTATGCCACTACCGGGTCGGATAACAAGGCCTACGCCCTGACCACGGACGCTGACGGCAATGTCTTCCTTACTGGCAACAGCGGCACCAACTACCTCTCCCAGAAGTACAGCAAGACCCTTGTCGTCAGCCCCTCGGCGCAGCAGCTTTATACCCCTGCCATCCCGGGCGGCACGGCCAAGGCTATAACCCTGGACGGGCAGGGCAATATCATAGTGGCCGGGGAGGAGATGAACTCTTCAGGCAACCTGGACTTCCTGGCCCTGAAATACAGCCCCAACTTCGCGGGGCTGCTTTCCTCAGCCGTATACAACAGCGGGGGGACGGGATACGACTCCGCGGCGGCCGTAAAGGCCGACAGCCAGAACAATATCTTCGTGGCCGGCTACACCGAAGTCGCCGGCAACCAGGACCTGTACGTCATAAAATACAGCCCCGTGCTCAACAAGCTCTCTACCGCCTCCTACGCCGGGGGAGGCACCGACCAGTTCACTGCTCTCGCCATAGACCGCAACGACAATGTGATAGCGGCCGGCTATACCACGGCCGCCAATGCAAATTTCCTGGTGTACAAATACGACAACAACCTCCACAAACTCTACGAGGCCACTCTCGACGGTGGCTTTGGCATCAGCGACGACCGGGCCACAGGCGTGGCGGTGGACAACAGCAACAATATCATAGTCACAGGCAGATTGCACAACGGGGTCAACCAGGACTACTGCACTCTCAAATACGACGGTTTCCTCAACCTGGTCTCCTCCGCCGTGTATGACAGCGGCGGCACGGACATTCCCACCGGAGTAGCCGTGGACTCCAACGACAACATAATAGTGACAGGCCAGACCGGCACCGGCCCGGCGGCTAACTATGTCTCGATAAAATACGACCGGAATTTCAACGTCCTCTCCTCCTCCACCTACAACGCCGGGTCAAACGACATTTCCAACGCGATCGCGGTGGACGCGGACGACAACGTGATAGTAACAGGCCAGAGCAACGTCTCTAACTTCGTTTATTTCACCATCAAGTATAACGCCTCGCCTAAAATAACCGCGGCCTCCCCGCTCTATATAGGCAAAACTCCGACCGTCGCGCTGACGGGCAAGGGCTTCCTCGCCGACACGCAGATTTCTTTTCCGGATGCCGGCATCTCTACCATCACGGCCGTCACTTATATTTCAGGCCAGTCGGTAACGCAGCAGGTGGCGGTTTCCACCGCGGTGGTGCTGGGCGTTACCACCATCACCGTAACGAATGCCAACGGCGACGCCGTCAGCTACTACCTGGCCAGCACCTGGCTGAGCACGACCGTGCCGGCGAACCAGTCCGCGACTTTAGACGCCATGACAAAGCTCGGCGCGATCGTCATAAATATCCCTTCCAATTCTTTCCCGTACCAGGAGGACATCATCAGCTCCATGGTGCCGGTGGCGGCCGGCGACCTGCGCCAGATCGGCGAGGCGCTATATTTCTCGGTGGCTAATTCTTCTCCCCCGGCGGTCAACATTTCCATCAAGCTCCGCTACAGGGTCGAGGACCTGGGCGGCTACCCGGAGGCCTCGCTCCTGCTGGCCTACTACGACGCGGCGGCGGGCTGGGTCACCGTGACGTCCTCCGTCAACACCGGCGAGAAAAGCGTCACCGGCCTCTCCAAGGCCATCAATACGAAATTCGCGGTCGTTAAAGAGGCGGAGGGCGCCGGCTCCGGCGGCGGCACCGGCGACGGCACCGGCGGCGCCGGCGGCAGCGGCATCCCCGCTAATGTTTACCCCAACCCCTACAGGCCCGGCAGCGGGGGCAGCTTCGACCAGTCGACGCTGGGCGACGGCATAGTTTTCTCGAAGCTGGGCGCCAGCCGGGCCTTCAAGCTGACCATAGTGGACCTGGCGGGCCGGCTGGTATACCAGAAAGCGGCGGCCGCCGACAGCGCGGGCAAGTACCTTTGGGACACCAAGACCGTCTCCGGAGGCGAGGCCGCCAGCGGCGTCTATATTTACCTGATAACTGGCGGCGGCGAGACGAAGAAAGGCAAGTTCTCCATAATCCGGTAACTTGACACTAATTGTATTAGCAGGTGCAATGAGAGATTTAACATGGATAAACAGGATAAGGAGGATTTTATTGCCCCTTTGCTATCCTGTCCATCCTGTTCATCCATGTGAATCTCTAATGAAGAGTCCGCATGAAGTGCGTTAATTTAACTATGAGAAAGTCCAGTCACCTCCTGTTCCTTCTGCTGGCCGCGCTGCTGCTGCCGGGGGCGGGCGCGCGGGCCGCCGGCTCCGCTTCGGGCTCCTTCCTGCGCGTAGGCTGGGGGGCGAGGCCCGCCGCGATGGGCGAAGCCTTCACCGCCGCGGCCGACGACGTGGACGCGCTGTACTGGAACCCCGCGGGCCTGAATTACGTCAAGCGCCTTCAGCAGACCTTCGGCCACAACAGCTGGATCGAAGGCCTCAATGTCGAGCACGCCGCTTTCGCCGTCAGGAGCAGCACCGTTTCCGTGATCGGCGCCGGCGCCTTCTTCCTGAACGCCGGGGACATTGAAAGGGGCAACAAATACGGCTATACCGAAGGCTATTACAGCGCCAACGACCTGGCCGTGATCTTTTCTTACGCGCGCCGCCTCAAGCCCAGGCTGGCGGCGGGAGTGAATCTGAAAGTTATCCGGGAGCGCATAGAGAGCGCCAGCGCCCAGGCCTTCGCCGCTGACGCCGGCGTCATCTACGAGGCCTCCAGGAAGCTCAAGCTGGGATTCACGGTCCAGAACCTTGGCACCGGCCTTACGTTCAATAAGACGGCGTGCCCGCTGCCGCTGGGCCTGCGCGCCGGCGCGGCCCTGCAGGTAAGCACGAACATGCTGATCACCTCCGATATCAGCCTGCCGCTGGACGACTCGCTCGGCCTCCACCTGGGGACCGAATACATCTACCCCTCGGTGAAAGGCGTCCGCCTGGCCCTGCGCGCCGGGGTAAAGTCCTCCGCCATGAGCTACCTGGGCGCGACGTCCGCGATCACGCTGGGCTTCGGCGCCGAAGTCGGCGCGGTAGGCCTGGACTACGCCCTCAGCCCCTACGGCGACCTGGGCATGTCGCACCGCCTGGGCCTGAAGATCAAATTCGACCTGCTCACCTCCAAAACCGAGGTCGGGGAGATAACCGTGGTGAAGGACGGGGCAAAGGTAAAGCGGAACGCCGCGGAAGTCTACAAAGAAGCCATGCTGTGGTTCTCCGGCAAGACGGCCTCCGAAAAGCTGAGCCGCGACGAGCAGGCCGTTATACTGCAGCGCATAATAGACAAATTCGCCCCGCTGGGCGTAGACGTCTCGACGGCCAGGCAGAAACTGGGAGGTGGGAACAGTGCGCCCAAGCCCTAAATTGCGCGGGGCCCTGCTGTCGCTGGTCTTCCTTGCGGCGGCGGGACGCCTGTGCGCCCAGGACGCGCTGGACGGCGGCGCCAACTTTTTCCTTGCCGGCAGGCTGGACAACGCCATAACCTTCTTCTCTGCGGCGATAAAGGAAAACCCCAATGATTCCCGCGCGAAGGAAATACTCGTCTACTGCCTGGTGATAAAGGGCAAAGAGGCCCTGCGGGACGGCCAATACGCGCAGGCCCGCGCGGCGCTGGCCGCCGCGGAGGAGTTTTTACCGCAGAACCGGGAACTTAAAATACTGGGCCTGCTGGCCGAAATGGAAGAAAGCGCCCCGACGCCGTCGGTATCCATTTCAACGGCGATCGCCTCGCTGGAAACTACCGCCGAGATCAACTCGGTTTTTGAGTGCCTTTTCGGCGACGGCCCCTGCGCCAAGGGCGGCCGCTACACGGTGCACATGGTCTGGGAAGGCGAGACCATGGCCGATATAGCCATGATATACTATAACGATTTTACAAAATGGGAGAAGATCTGGGCGGCCAACCCGCAGGTCGCCAACCCGCACCGCCTGGAAAAAGGCGTTAAGCTGCTTATCCCGCTCGATAAATAAATTTCCCGGCCCCGAATTAAAGGTTGAACATGGATAGACAGGATATACAGGATTTTTTATTTTCTTTATTTTATCCTGTCTATCCTGTTCATCCATGTGAACGCTCCATAAAGAGTCCGCCCGGGGGGCGCTAATTTAAACACTGTAACCCATGACCGAACCTAAAGACCTTTATTCCTGCCTTGCCGGGACCGCCGGAAGGGACCCGGAAGGGACCGCCTTTGTAACCGGGGAGAACCGCCTGTCCTGGCGCGAGGTCCTTTCCGCCGTAGACCGCGCCGCCGACATGTTCTGGCAGCTCGGCCTGCGCAGGGACGACCGCGCCGCCCTGGCGCTGCGCAACTCCCCCGAGTTCATAATAGCCTACTTCGCCCTGGTAAAGATCGGCGCGGTAGCCGTGCCCGTAAACTTCCTGGTTTCCAAAGCCGACGAGCTTTTATATATCCTGCGGAATTCCGCCTGCAAGGGCGTGGTAACCGAAAAAGAATTTGTCAGGAGCTACGCCGCGGTAAAAAAGAACCTCCCCGGCCTCTTCATCATCTCGGCGGACCCCTGCGGCGCGGGCGGCGTCACGGACTTCTGGCCTTGCCTCAGGCACGCCCATTACCACCCGCAGACGCGGAAACCCGCGGCGGACGAGCACGCCGTTGCCACGATACTTTACACCTCCGGCACCACCGGCCACCCCAAGGGCGTGCTGCTGACCCACCACAACCTGATAGAGAACGCCAGGGCCGCCATAAAAATACTTGAGCCCACAAAGAAAGACGTATTCATGGCGCTGCTGCCGATGTTCCATACCTTCTCCTGGACCGGCAACGTGATAACGCCCGTGCTGCTCGGCTCCAAGACCCTCATAGTAAAAAGCATAACCCCGCCCAAGCCCTGGCTGCAGGCCATGGGGCGCGAGGGCGTGACCGTGATGATAGCCGTGCCCCAGATCTTCGGCGTGCTGGCCAAGGAGGCCCGCGGGCTCAAGAGGTACTTCCTCAGGTTCTGGAGCCTGCGCAGGGTGCGGCTGTGCCTCTCCGGGGCCGCCCCGCTGAGCCACGCCATCGCCCAGCACTTCCACAAAGCCTTCGGCCTGCACATACTGGAGGGCTACGGCCTTACCGAAACCAGCCCGGTGGTCACGATAGTCCCGCCCGGGGCGCGCAGGCACGGCTCGGTGGGCAAGGCCATACCAGGCGTCAGCATAAAGATAGTCGACGAGCTCGGCAACCATCTCGGGCACGGCGAGGAGGGGGAGATCTGCGTGACGGGCCCCAGCATAACCCGCGGCTACCACGGCGACGCCCGCGCGACCTCGGAGCTGTTCACGCAGGACGGCTGGCTTAAGACCGGCGACATAGGCGTGCTGGATACCGACGGTTTCCTGTTCATCCGCGACCGGAAAAAGGACATGGTGATAGTGAAGGGCCTGAAGGTTTTCCCGGCGCAGGTGGAGCAGGTCATCAACGCGCACCCGAAGGTGCTGGAGAACGCGGTGATCGGCATCCCCGACGGCTCCGGCAACGAGACGATGAAGTGCTTCTGCGTGGCCAGGCCGGAGACGCGGCTGGAGAAGTCCGAGGTGATGCAGTATATACGGACCAGCCTGGACCCCTACAAGCGCCCCCGCGAGGTCGAGATGGTGGCCGCCCTGCCCAAAAATACCCTCCAGAAGGTGCTCAAGCGCGAGCTGCTCAGGCGCGAGCTGGAAAAGCGGGCCGGCGCGGTACTGGCGGACTGATTATTCACATGGATGAACAGGATGGACAGGATGGATAGGATAAAAAAAGGAAACATAAAATCCTGTATATCCTGTCCATCCATGTTTAAAATACTTTGTGTCCTTTGCGTTTGCTTTGCGCTCTTTGCGGTTAAGCTGGTCAGTTACAAGGCTTTAATCAAATGAACCTGGCGGCCGACATAAACTGCGTCTTCAAAGAAGTTTACCTGGTGGGGGGGGCGCTGCGCGACGCCCTGCTGAAACGCCCCTTCAAGGACATAGACCTGGCCGTGCCGCCCTCGGCGGATTTCAAAGCCAGGACGCAGCGGCTGGCCCGCAGGCTCGGCGCGTCCTGCTTCCCGCTCGACGAGGAGAACCAGGTTTACCGCCTGGCGCAGCGCAAAGCCCCTTTCTGCCAGCTGGACATAATGCCTTTTGTCGGCGGCTCGCTCGGCTCCGACCTTAAGAGGCGCGACTTCACGATAAACGCGCTGGCCTATAAACTTACCCCCGGCGCGGTCTTCACGCCGGACAGAAAGACCGGCAATTTCCGGCTGCGCGTCGACAGGTCCGCGGTTACGGACCTGGCCGGCGGGCTTAAGGACCTGGCCGCCAAAAAAGTCAGGCCGGTTTCCGCCTCGATCTTCGCCGACGACCCGGTGCGCCTGCTGCGGGCGTTCCGCGTGGCGGCCGCGCTGGATTTCAGCATAACCCCGGAGGCCCTGAAGGCCGTCAAAAACCATTCCGCCCTGATAACCTCCACCGCGCAGGAGCGCGTGAGGGAAGAGCTGATGCGGCTTTTTGAAAGCCCCGTCTCACATAAGTGGCTGGCCCTGATGCATAAATACGGCCTGCTCTGCGCCGTCTTCCCGGAGCTGGCGGCGCAGGAAAGCTGCGCCACCGCCTACTACGGCAAGGGCGGCGTGCTCACCCACACGCTGCGCGTAGTCCAGCGGCTGGACTTCCTTTTCGAAAACCTGCCCGCCTGCCTGCCCGGCCATAAAAAAGTGGCTGAGCTGATGCCCGCCCCGCGCACGCTTAAATTCGCGGCCCTGCTGCACGACATTGCCAAGCCGCCGAAGGCCGCCATGATAAACGGGCGCCTGCGCTTCTTCGGCCACGAGGAATACGGCGCGATAATGGCGGAAAAAGTGATGGAGAGGCTGCGCTTTTCCCGCGACGACATCCGGCTGGTCTCGAAGATCATAGGCACGCACCTGCGCCCCGGCAACCTGGCCGCCAACGACGTCATTTCTGACAGGGCCATGTTCCGCTTCTTCCGGACGATGGGGGAATGCACCATCCCGCTGCTCGTGCTTTCCTGGGCGGACCACGCCAGCTATGTTTCCGCCGGGCGGCTCGGGACGATGCTGCGGCGCCTGCAGGACCAGCCGGCCCCGCTCACCCCCGGCCTGCCGTACAATTCGCCGAAAAAGACGCTGCGCTACATGCAGGTGCTCAACCAGCTCTTCGGCGTTTATATCAACAAGAACATGAAATCCCGCTCCGCCAGGCTCATAGACGGCAACGACGTGATAAAGACCCTGAAGCTGCCGGAAGGCCCCCGCGTGGGCGAGCTGCTTGAGAAGATACACCTGCTGCAGTTCGAGGGCAAAATAAAAACCCGCGACCAGGCCCTCAAAGCCCTTAAAGGCATGGGGTAGCGCGCAGGTTTACCCGAAGGGCCTACTTAGCCGTAGGCCTTTTTTTTATATATAAATAGCCCCATGGCCCGTGTGCGTGCGCCCTCCAACAGGTAGACTATATCTGCAGGACAGAGGATAATATATGAAAATCAAATTTGCGCTTTCGGCCGGGCTCATACTTCTCAGCGGCCTGGGTTTGGCTTTTGCGGGAGCAGCGGCAAAAACCGCCCCCGTCCAGGCCACAGCCGCGCAGCAGCAGGACGCGAAGATCAAAGAATTCAAGGATATCCTCTTCAAGCTGGTGCGCCAGGACGAATACCTGGACGAAGCCATCGAGACCCTGGATTCCCATCGCTGCGATGGGAATAGTTCCTTAAGGGGAGGCTCGCTAACGCTCGCATGCGGAGCCCCCGTCGAACTGCAGGATATTTCAGCCCTCGGCGTCAGCCTGAAGGCGATAGCCAATAACCTCAACCACGTTTCCGCCCTCAACAAGGCGGAGTTCGCCGCCATACAGCCCGACTCCAACCTTTCAACTTACACCAACACCATACTCAGCTACAGCCGCAAAGTGAACCGCAAAGTGGGCCAGGTACATGTCCTGGTGGCGCAGCTGGCCGCAAAGAACAAGAAGGCCTCCATGCGCGACGCCGTCTCCTCAAAGAAAGGCGTTAAGAAAGGCCGCGGCAAGAATCTGACCCAGCTGCTTGCTGAGCAGAAGGCCGTGGAAAAGCTTTCAGCGGACGTGAAGAACCTGCGGACGGCCTCGCGCAACCTCAGCGCCACCAGCAAGTGGCTGTACATCGCTTCGAAGTGAGATTATTTTCACCGCAGAGGCGCAGAGCTCGCGGAGAAAAGCGCAGAGTAGGGAATAAATCCAGCACATTATTCATCCCCACACCCTTCCGGCTTACTTCTGTTTCTTGTCTCTGCGACCTCTGCGCCTCTGCGGTGAAATTCTTTAACTCCGCAATTAAAATCCTTCGCCTATAACCCGAAGGATTTTTTTGTTCGCGCAAAGTTGCTAAAATTATGTTCATGAAAGATCCGCTTGAAACGGCTGCGCTGCAGATCCTTAAAACCCTGGGTGAAAACCCGGACAGGGAGGGCCTGAAGAAAACGCCCCGGCGCATGGCGCGGGCGCTGCGCGAAATAACCTCCGGCTACGGCGCCGACATGGACAAGATCTTCAACGGCGCCTTCTTCAAGGTGAATTACCGGGAGATGGTGATAGTGAGGGACATAGCTTTTTACTCCCTCTGCGAGCACCATATGCTTCCCTTCTTCGGCAGGGCCCACGTGGCCTACATCCCCGACGGCCGCATAGTGGGCCTTTCGAAAATACCGCGCCTTGTAGAGGCCTTCGCCCGCCGCCTGCAGGTGCAGGAGCGGCTCACCGTGGAAATAGCCGGCACGCTGTTCAAGGAGCTTAAGCCGCGCGGGGTGGGAGTGGTAATGGAGGCGGAGCACCTCTGCGTCAGCATGCGCGGGGTTAAGAACGAGACCTCTTTCGCGACCACCAGTTCCATGCTGGGAGTCTTCCGGACCGACAACAAAGTAAGGGAAGAATTCCTCACTCTTATAAAGAAACAATAATATTATTGATATAGAGGGCGGTTTTAAGTAAAATTTAAGGGTATTGTTCTTTACAGCTGTCTGTACGCCAGAAACAGCGGCTGGTTCCCTTAGACAGCCCTGACGGAGGATAATGAAGCGGGTGTAGTACAATGGTAGTACGAGTGCTTCCCAAGCATTAGACGTGGGTTCGATTCCCATCACCCGCTCTCCTTTATGACAAAATCCAAAAAATTCTGGGCGGCCTCCGCGTTCGTAAGCCTGGCCGTCATGGTTTTTGCCGGCTATTCCATCTACGGGCGCATGACCCTGCATTTCTCCGGGGACACCATAGAGGTAAGGCCGGTGCCTGTCCCGGTGCCGCAGGAGGAGGAGGAAGACACGGCCGCCAAAGAGGCCGCCGCCGCCAAAGAGGAAAAAAAAGACAGGGAAGAAGAGGCCAAAGCCGGCAAGGCGGCCGCCGCGCCCGCGAAGGCCGTCCGCCAGAACAGCGTCCGCCCGCCGGAGCCGGCGGCGGCCGAAACCGGCAAAACCAGGGCCGTAAAAACCACCTTTGAATACAAGGACGCCGCCGCCAGGTCCGTGCTGATAGCCGGCAGCTTCACCTCCTGGAAAGATAAAAAGATGACGAAGAAGGACGGCGTCTGGAAAACCGACGTCTACATCCTGCCGGGCACCTATCCCTACCATTTCACCGTTGACGGCAAGAAGAAACTGGACCCGGGCAAGCCCAAAGCCCCCACCGGGGATTCCCTGGTGCAAGTGAACTAGCGGATTGTATCTCAATTTCGGCAACAATCCTGTAACAGGCTTTTGGTAAACTATTTGCGGACGCGTTTATGAATTTCAGAAAAGTACTCGCTTTATCCCTGCTCGCCCCGGCCCTTCTTGTGCCGGGCGCAGGCGCTCTGGGTACTACCATCAACGCCCGCTTCGGCCACACCTCCACCCTGCTGCCCGACGGCAATATACTTATAACCGGCGGGACTTCCAATACGGCCACCGTAACTGGCAGCGTGGAGATGTATGACATGTCCACCAACCTCTACATCAACTGGACCGGCGGCATAACCGCAAGGTCCTCCCACACGGCCACGCTGATGTCCGACGGCCGCGTGCTTATAGCCGGCGGGTTTGCGACCGGCGGGACTCCCATGAGTTCGCTTGAGATCTGCGACCCCACCGTAAGGACCTGCGCCGCGGCCGGCGTCGCTATGCTCACGGCCAGGGGGGGGCATACCGCCACGCTCCTGTCCAGGGGCCTGAGGGCCGGCCAGGTGCTGCTCTGCGGCGGCCAGTCGGCGGCGGCTAATACCACGATCACGGAATTGTGCGAGACTTACGACCCGGTTACCAATACCAGGGCAACAGCCGGCCCGATGGTCAGCCCGCGCATGGGGCAAGCCGCGACGCTGCTTCGCTCCGGCAGGGTGTTCGTAACCGGCGGCAGGCTCTGGAACACGGCGGCGCTCCCGATACCGGCCTGGTTTTACGAGACTACGAACGAGATGTTCGACCCGGAGGGCGGAGCCGCCGGAGCCGGCTCATGGACGCCTGTTTCGGCCCTGAACTCCGGCAGGATAGGCCACACGGCTACCGTGCTGAACAACGGCAAGATAATGATAGCCGGCGGCTATAACGCCGCAAGATACTTATACTGCCAGGCGCCGGAACCCGACAGCCTCGAGGACGAATGCTGGCATATAGAATACGATATCGCGGATACCCAGGGCGCCGGCAACTGGGGCTATCTTGACGGGGCGGAGTTCTTTGACCCGAACGGCGCCAGGGTGGTGCTGGCCGAGGAGACCTACGGGGAAATCCCCTACAGGGTCTCGCAGCAGTCGGCGGTGCTGGAGCCGGACGGCAGGTGGAGAATGCACGGCGGCTACGGGAACATTGTCCCCACTTTTTTCACCAACTCCCCGGCCCTTACAACCGACTCGATAATATACCTTACCCTGGCTCCGGCCCTCGGCCTCCATCACGCCACTATAAACAACGCCCCGACACCAAGCATTATAAAGTTCCCGCTGAAATTCCCGCTTGCCAGGCCGGTATCCGGCATGCTGGTGAACGCCGACGCTTTCATTTCCCCGCCGTCGGATTCAAAAGTTCCTTCTTTTACTATTGATACCGCTGAATTCCTCCTGCCCAGGAGCAGGGCCCCGGTAGACGGCTTCAAGGTCGGACTGCATTTGGGCGACAAATTCGATCCCGGTGATTTTGACGGCAGAGTCACGCTGGCGAGCCCGACGGGAACCGCGGTTTTCCCGAAAACGACGGTCTCTTCCGGAGAAAGTCCGAATACAACGTCCATATCGGTCTCTGGCATGAACCTCGCCCTCGATCTCTACCCTTCCAAGACCGGGACTATCACAGGGGGGCTCACCGCAAATGTGAAGCTGACCCTGCCGAGCACTTTCCGCAGCGTCGTGGGCGTGGCGAGCGTCCTGGGCGGCACGATACTCGACAACGGAAATCAATACTCTATAGTCTTCAAGTCGGGCGGCACCGGGACCTTCGATATACCGGGCGCCCCGATCTCCTGTGTCGACGACTCCTGCGTTTTTGAGGACGTAACCGTCGCTTTCACCGGCTTGTCCGGGGAGATGACCAACCTGACCACCCTTGAATCCGGAACCACCTATTACGCCACCGTCAACCCCTCCACTAACGGGTTGGGCGTCAACCCCCAGCAAGTGCTGGTGGGGGACCCGATAGTCCTTTCGCTTGAACTGGACTACATCGCAAGGCAGGTTTCCGCGCTGGACAGGGAACCTACTTACAACTTCGACAGGTCCACAATGGTTATCAGGGGAATGATCTTCTCCAGCGAGCTCGCCTATACCCCGAACAGCAATACCTGGGCCGACCTTGCGGACAAGCAGGTGTCCCCGGCCATGGAAATGCCGTCTTTCAACCACACCGCCCTGCTGACCCCCGCGGGCGATACCGCCATAATTGGCGGCCGCAACTGCGAAAACGCTCCCACCGTGGACTGCCTCAGGACCGCAATGACTTTTAACGCCCAATCGGTGGACACAACCTTCATACCCGTCTACACGAACCAGGCGGGAACTATAGACTGGCCGCTCGGGAATTCGCTTGTCTCCAAACGGGCCTTCCATACCAGCACGCTGCTGCCCGACGGCCGCATACTTACCTGCGGCGGCTCCGACGGCGTCAAGCCGCTGTCCACCTGCGAACTGATGGACCCGCTTACAAAAACCTGGGCCGCCACCGCCCCGATGTACTCCCCGCGCGCCAACCATACCGCCACGCTGCTGCCCAACGGCAATGTGCTGGCCGCCGGCGGCATTACGCCGTCGGGAATAGCGGTAAACTCCGCGGAGATCTTCTATTCCCAAACCGGGCGCTGGGTGCCCACCTCCTCACTGGCAAACGCCAGGCAGCTGCATACGGCTACGCTTATGCCGGACGGCAACGTGCTGGTCACCGGCGGCTCCACGCTGAGCAGCTATTCCAACTCCGCCGAGATCTATATCACCTCCGCCGCTTTATGGATCAACGGCGGAACCCTGGGTTACGGCAGGTCCCAGCATACCGCCACCCTGCTAAAGAACGGGAATGTGCTGTTAGCCGGCGGCGTCACCAGCGCCGGCGCCACGAGCCGGGCCGAAGTGTATAATTACACCAGCAGGACCTTCGCCGATACAGGCAACACAATGACCCGGGCCCGGTACTCCCACACTGCCAACCAGCTCAGGGACGGCAGCGTTATCGTTATAGGCGGCACCGACAACACGGAGAGCATGAACTACTCGGAGATTTTCGACGGGACATGGTGGTCGCCCCTGCTTGACATTAACGGGGACGACATACTGCTAAAATATGCCCGCGCCAACCACCGCAGCGTGCTGCTGCCTAACGGCAAGCTGATGGTCACCGGCGGCGAAATGCGCGGCACGGCCCAATCCGCGCCGGCGAGCTTCGACCCTGATTACAAGGGCTGGAGCACGCAGGGCTCGGCTGCCGGCAGAACCCACCACACCTCGATACTCACCAAGGACAACCTGGTGATGAACATAGGCGGCTGGAGCGGCGGCGCCTACCTGGACACCACGGAATACGCCGATTTCAATTTTTCACCTGACATGAACGGCCTGCAGGCGGAAACCACCAGGCAGACTACGATCTCCTCCGGCACGGTCCTGTTCGACTACGGCGCGCGCGCCACGCTGCTGAACGACGCCTCCAATTTCCACGGCATCACCGAGGCCTCCGGCGGCGGCGCCGGCTCGGCCAACTCCTCTTTCCATAACCCCAGGGTCTACATGCAGCAGATAGACAATCCCAGCGGCTTCATGGTGGACCTCTCCACCAGGATATATTCCCGGTACGACGCCGCCAACCCCAACCCCTCCTGGGAGAACACGCTTTCCTCCATAACCCTGAACATGCCCAACCTGCCCGGCGTAATGCCGTACGGCTGGTACCACATGCGCGTCGCCGCCGCCGGAGTCTTCTCCAACGGCGCCACAGTGCAGGTAGCCGGGCCCCGCCCGACCGGCACTCCCACCGCGCCCGTCGGCGCCACGCAGGGCACAAGCTCCATCACCTGGACCTGGGAGCAGGGAACCGTAACGGCGGCCGACGGCTACTCCATTTATTCGGCCACCGACAACGTCTTTATCGCCACCACGGCGTTCGTAAACGGGGCCGTGGCGCGCTACACTCAGACCAACCTTATCCCCAACACGGCGGTCTCCATAAAGGTCGCCGGCTACAACCTGGGCGGCGACGGCCTGTTCTCCAAATCCGCCACCTATTACACCCTGGCGGCCGTTCCCACGCCGCTCAGAATAAACTCCGCGAGTTTCGAGACCGTCGCCCTGGAATGGACCCGGAACGCCAACTCCGTGATCACCACTTATGAAGTTTCGATGTCCAAGGTCAAGACAATCAAATTCTCCGACGCGCTGGCCATCTCCACCCCCGTGCCCTTCAGCGTAAACCTGATGAGCACCTCCACCGTGATAACGTCGCTCTCCGCCAACCAGGAGTACGACTTCCGCGTAAGGGCGATGAATACCGGCGGCGTTATGACCGATTTCACCAATATCGTGTCCACCCTGACCGTCAGCGGCGTGACCAACTTTACCGGCCTGGCACGGAGCAGCTCCAGCATAAACTGGTCCTGGGACTCGGCCCCCGGCGCCACCTACTACGAGCTTTACGATGTAACCAACGGGACGCCGACCGCCAGCCTCATCGGCACCACCCTGGAGAATAACCTGTCGCAGACCGGACTGGCCGCGAACATGCGCTACATTGCGCAGGTAGCCGCGGTCAACACCACCACCGGCTACGGCCCGATCCGGGGCCCGACGGCCGTGTCGGCGGGAGTTTTCACGCTCACTGTGCAGCCGCTGAAGGGCACGCCCAACGTGTTCACCAGTGTCACCACCGGCAGCTTTATCACCAACTGGATAACCAACGGCAACTCCACCTGGACCGTCTACAGCTTAACGCTCTCCACGGGGGCGACGATCGGGACCTACTCCACCAGGCTGTCCACGATGGCCTTCACCGGCCTGCTGCCCAATGTCCGCTATTCTGTGTCGCTCACCCCGTACAACGGCGACAGCATAGCGGGAACGGCCGTAGACATGGGCTCAAAATACACGCTGGCCAAGGTGCCGGCCAGCCTCGCCCTCCTTTCGAGATCGATGTCAGGGCTGATGCTCGGCTGGGATACCGCCGGCAACTCCCCGGAGACCATTTACGAAGTGCGCAGCTCCACCGCCTTCACCTTCGCCGCCCCTATAAGGACCCATGTCGCTTTCTCGGAGCTGCAAACGGACAACTACACCTTCGTAAACGGCCTGCTCACCTCCACCACCTACTCTTTCGACGTGGCCGCCTGCAACGGCGAAGGCGTTTCCCTGGGCTGCACGCCGATACCGCCGGAGCCCGTCGCCGTCGGCGTAACGGCCAGGAAGCAGTCAGTGGAGATCGTCACCCTGCCGGGCCCCGGCGGCGCCCCGCCCGGCTCCATAGGCGGGACCAGCGATCCGTCCAAAGCGGTAACTATCTCCGGGACCCTGCCCAACGGCCGCTATATCGCGATGGATATCCCCGCCGGCTCTTTCCCCGGAGTCACGGCCATAGCCATCTCTTCCTTCTCTCCCACCGACGGCACTAACCGCTGCGGCTACCTGCCCGGCGGCTTCCCGGTCGAGGTCGCCGTCTTCTCCGAGGCCAGCAGCGGCCAGCCGCAGATGCCGATAACGCTCACGCTCAATTTCAACCAGGACCCCGGAAAGGGCACCATAATCACCGACGCTCCGAACCTGGTCCTGGCCCGCTATAACCCGCTCTCGGGGCAGTGCCTGCCTCTTGAGACCACGGTTAACATCGGGCTGCGCACGATAACGGCTACGCTCAACCATTTCAGCCTGTTCCAGCTCATGAAGCGCACCGCGGCTTCGGACCTGAACAACGTGCTGATCTACCCCAACCCCTTTTATGCCAACCGCGGGCAGGGTTTTGTGACCATCGACAAGATCCCCGCCAACTCCAAGGTGCGCATCTACACCCTTTCGGGCGAGAAGATCTGGGAAGCTGCCGCCGGAACCACCGGCGTCATTATCTGGAAGGGCATGAACAAGTCCGGCTACCTGGTGGCCAGCGGCATTTACCTTGCCGTGATAGATTCCACCTCGGGAAAGAAAGTGTTCAAGCTGGCGGTGGAAAGGTAAGTTATGAAAAAGACTTACACCAATGCAGCCCTGACGGCCTCCCTGGCGGCCGCCTGCCTGGCCTGCGCCTTTTCCCAGCCGCTTCTTGCCGGCGAGGATCCCCGCTATTTTTCAGACAGGGCCGCGGGCACCACCACGGCCGACTTCCTTAACCTGCCGGTAGGGGCCCGGGCGGCGGCCATGGGCGGCGCCTATTCGGCGATAAGCGAGGAAGCCTCCGCCGTCTACTGGAACCCGGCGGGCCTGGTGCAGATACCCAAGCTTTCCGCGGTGTTCATGCGCGCCCAGTACCTTGAGGAAATCAGCTATCAGTACGCCGCCTACGCGCACCGCCTCTCCTACGACACCGTGGTGGCCGGCTCGGTGCTGATGACCGACATC
The DNA here is from genome assembly GCA_030651035.1 of Elusimicrobiota bacterium. Lineage (GTDB taxonomy): Bacteria > Elusimicrobiota > Elusimicrobia > Elusimicrobiales > UBA9959 > UBA9959. The sequence goes on along the minus strand of JAUSCK010000271.1, from coordinate 7,624 downwards.
GGCTCGATAACGGAGCGGGACCTCTCGGGCGGCATAATGCCGTCGGGCAGCTTCACCCCGCGCGACCAGGTCTTCACGCTCTCCTTCAGCAAGGCCATACTCGAATTTTCCGACAAGGACATCGACGTGTCGATCGGCGTCTCGGCAAAGTACCTAAAGTCCGAAATAGTCGGCTCGGCAAAAAGCTACGCCGGGGACGTGGGGATAATGACCTACAACTTCGGCGACATCCCCTACCGCCTGGCCGTCACCGCCGTCAACATGGGCGGCGGCCTCAAGTACGACAAGGAATCCAACCCCCTGCCGCTCACCTTCAAGCTGGGCGGGGCGGTAAACCCCTTCCGCAACATACTGATAGCCACCGACATCGTGTTCCCCAAGCAGAACAATCCCAACGTGCTGTTCGGCGCGGAACTGGCGTTAACGCCCAACGAACTCACCCGCCTGTGCATACGCGCCGGCCTCAACCTCCAGCAGATGCACGACGGCATCGGCGGCTTGTCCGCCGGGGTCGGGGCCACCCTGCACTTCTTCAGCCTGGACTACGCCTTCGTTCCGATGGGTGAGCTCGGTTCCACCCACCGCATCTCGCTCACCTTCGACTTCCCTTTCCGCAGCCCCATCTTCCAGCGCCGCGACCGCACGATCTTCACCAAAATGAAAGGCATCTCGTTCAAGTAACGATCTAAGTCAGAGTCTAGAGTCAGGAGTCTAGAGTCGGGAGTCGGGAGACCCGAACAGCACTCGTTTTAGCCGCCCCCCGACTCCCGACCCCCGACTTTCCATCCCGTCGGTTGACACCCCCCGGCAAATAATATAGATTGTTAGGCCATACGACGGCCGGAACAGTGACCGAATAATAATAATGAAAGCACTTGGCCAGCACCTTATACTTGAACTTTACGGCTGCAGCGCCGCGGCGCTCTCCTCCGTGGCCAAAGTCCAGGACGCTATGCTGAAAGCCGCCAAGGCGGCCGACACCACGATAATAGACTCGATCTTCCACCACTTCAAGCCCTGCGGCGTCTCGGGCGTGGTGGTTATAGCCGAATCCCATTTCGCCATACACACCTGGCCGGAGCACCGCTACGCCGCGGTGGACCTTTTCACCTGCGGCGCCAGAACCCGCCCCTGGGAGGCTTTCAAGGTGGTCAAGAAACTTTTCAGGGCCACGCATTTCAGCGTGATGAACATGGAACGCGGCCTGCTGCCGAAATGAGAGCAATATCACACAAAGGCACGAAGACACGAAGAAGAAATGATAAAGAATAAAGTAAAGGTAGATGTGCTTTGTGGCTTTGTGGCTTTGTGTGGAAACTCTTTGTGTTTCTTTGCGCAAAAATGAGAATGAAAAAGAAGACTAAATTTGACTGGATAAAAGATTCAAGCAGCATTCTGCCGAAGGGGGAATGGTTCGTGGAATTTTTCACGCCTGGAGAGCTGCACGCCCACCGCGCGCTGAAGGTGATCGAGACTTCTTCCACGGCCTTCCAGGAAGCCGCGCTGATACAGACGCATACTTTCGGGAAGGTGCTGGTGATAGACGGTGAAACCCAGTCCAGCCAGTACGACGAGGCCTTCTACCATGAATCCCTAGTCTGCCCGGCCCTGCTGGCCCACCCGGCACCCAGGAACGCGCTGATACTGGGCGGGGGGGAGGGCGCCACCGCCAGGGACGTCCTCAATGACCGCGGCATAGAGCGCCTGGTTATGGCCGACATAGACTACAACATACTGCGCTTCGCCGGGAAACACCTTGGAACCTGGCACCGCGGCGCCTTTGCCGACCCGCGGCTGCGCCTGCTGGCCCAGGACGCCGGGAAATACGTCGAAAACACCTCGCTGAAATTCGACCTTATCTATTCGGACCTGCCGAGCCCCATCGAGAGCGGCCCGGCCTACGCCCTTTACACGCTGGAGTTCTACCGCCGCCTGAAGAAGATAATGGCCCCGGGCGGGATCTTCGCCATACAGGCCGGCCCCGGTACCCCGCTGCAGTTCGACCTGCACCCGGCCATTTACAACACCCTCAGGAGGGTCTTCCGCTTCGTTGCCGGCTACACCGCCTTCATCCCCTCTTACGATATGCCGTGGACCTTCCTCTACTGCACGGACAGCCCCGCCCGCGCTCCCGCCGGGCTTCAAGCCGCCGCCCTTGACCGCTCGGCGGCCAAAAGACTCAGGCGCCCGCTGAAATATTCCGACGGCCCGACCATAACCGGGGCCTTCAGCCTTCCCAGGTACTACCGGGACAGGATTAAGGCCTCGCGCGCCGTAATAACCGCGGCGCGCCCCATGTTTTTCAGTACTTCGCAGCATTAACGGATAAATGGAGCCTTATGAAAAAACCAGTAAAGACAGCTAAAAAAACGGCGGTAAAGAAAGCCCCGGCGAAAAAAGCGGCGGCGAAAAAAACAGCCAGGCCTGCGGCGGCGAAAAGCACAATTCAAAAGAAGCTGGCGCCGCCTAAGCGGCCCGCGGCCGTCGGGCCGGCCAAAGCCGCCCCGGTTAAAAAAAGCCGGCCGGCGGAGGCGCTGACAAAGGCCGAGCTGGCGGCGATCGCGGCCGTCCTCAGCGAGATGAAGACGGACATCGCCAAGAACGTCGAGGATAAGAAAAACCTGGACATGCTCGAGCCCGAGGTGGGCGACTCGATAGACCAGGCCACGCAGAGCCTGGACAAGGAAATACTCTTCGAGCTTTCAGACAACGAGCGCAAGATACTGCGCGACATAGAATCGGCCCTGCGCAAGATGGAGAAAGGTACCTACGGCCTCTGCGAGCACTGCAAGGACATCATTGACAGGAAGCGCATAAAAGCGCTGCCCTCTGCCCGCTACTGCATAGACTGCCAGAACGGCTCGGAAAAGAAAAAGGTGTGAGCGGAAAGGACCAAGGGAGAGGGCTGAAGGATGAAAGACCGCAGAGATCCCTGAATTCTTCTGCCGCTTAGCCCTGCAAAAAAACAGCCCGCCGGACCGGAGGGCTGTTTTTTTGTTTGATCAGGGCATAAGCCTGGGCGGGGGGGCGTCCACCCGCGACGAAACCTGCACCTCCGTCTTGCGCCAGTTATTGGCCTTGGCGGTTATCAGGAACTTCCGCCCGTTGGAGGAGATCACGAGGGTGTTAGGCTGAAGCGTCTTGAAAAGTTCGGCCCTGACCGCGTTAACGTTGCCGGTGAGGCTTGCCAGGGTCCGCAGGTCGTTGGTGTAATGCCCTTCGCGCTGCAGGTATATCTCCTCCAGCTTGGCCAGCTTCGAAATGGTGCGGTGCGCCGCTATTACCTGCTTTTTCTCGGACGGAGTCATCTTCAGCACCGTGTTGTTCAGCCAGGTGCCGGCTAAGATCACCATCATGCCCCAGGAGGCGGCCAGCACCAGCCCGCCGGCCCAGTCGCTGCGCTCGCGTATGCTTATCACGCGGCTCCCCGCCACAAAATCGTGCAGGGCGCGGTTCTTATCGGTCACCAGCGCCGCCAGGTAGCCCAGGTTGAAAGTGGCGGAGCTAAGGAAATAGGACAGGGCCCTTACAAAAGCTTTAGAGAAGGAGAGATCGCTCCCGTCCAGGGCCTTCACCCGTATATTCATTATATACTTGCCCAGCGTGGCGCGTCCCCCGCTTGAAAAGACGGCCTCGTAAACCACATAGACGCCCATCCAGAGGAATTTCCAGAGCCACTCATTGCCGGTGGTATAGGGGAAAAGCCCCGCTTTCACGGCCAGCTTCAGCGTGAAATAAGTGACCAGCACGAACGGCAGCGCGTCTATCACATAAGCCACGAACCGCTCGTTGAAACCGGCGGGAACCGGCCCCTCCGCCCCGGGCAGCGCGGCGTCCTCCAGCTCCGGGATACCCCTCAGCGGCTTGAATTCAAAATTATTATTTTCCATGATAAACCTGTCCGGCTGTGATTTATTTGCTGGCTTTATTATATCAACTTCGCGAAGTATTTGAATACCCCGTCCAAAATTGTTTAAATATCCCTATATATGTGCAGAATCACCGCGGCGATCTCTAACCGTCCGGCCTCCGGCCGGGACCTCCTTTACGGAAATCCCAAAAGCCTGCTGGCGCAGGCCGGCGCCGTCAAGGGCAGGTTTCAGGACGACGGCTGGGGCATAGGCTTTTACCGCGGCCCGGTCCCGGCGGTGGTGAAGAGCCCCGGGCCGGCGCGCCTGGAAAAACCGGCTTTTGAAGCGGCCGCGGACACGGCGGTTTCCCGCGTTACAGTGGCCCACCTGCGCGACGCCTCCAACCCGGCGGGCCTGCCGAAGGCCAGGCTCATCTCCAGGAACTGCACCCAGCCTTTCTCGGCGGACGGCCTGGTCTTCGCGCATAACGGCACGCTTTTCATCAAGGACGAAATACGCGCGCTGCTGGGCAAATACGCCTCAAAGGTAAAGGGCGCGAACGACTCTGAAGTGCTTTTCTGGCAGGTAGTGAAAATGCTGGACGCCTACGGCTCCCCCGAGGCCGCGCTGGCGATGGCCCTCGACGAGATACGAACCGTCTGGACCTCCTGCAGGGATAAATACCCTGGGCGGCGGGCCCCGTACCGCGGGCTCAACATCTTCCTGGCCTCGGCGGACAGCCTTACCGTGCTCTGTCACTACCAGCTTAAGAATGAGGGGGGGAAGGACGCGCTGCTTACCCCCGGCTGGGAGTTCGGCCGCGTGGCCTGGCGCCGGGAAAAGGACAGGGTAGTGTTTTCAAGCGAGCCGGCGGACGCGGGGCCCGGCTGGAAAAAGATGAACGACCCGGAGATCGCGCGCGCCGAAGCGCGCGGCGGGAAGATACTGCTCAGCTTCAAGGCATTGCCGGTGCCGTAACAGGGGCTATGCCCATCGGACGGCCAAGAGGATTACGCTATGAAATGGTTCCTGATGCTTCTTATTTTTATCGCCGGGATTTACTACCTGATCGCCCAGAAAAAGGACGACTTAAAAAAGAAGGAAATGATGCAGCAGGCGAAAAAGGAGCAGATAGCCACCCAGCTCGATCCCGCGCTGCCGGTAAAGACAGAAAAGACCTTCCTTATAAAGTTCTCCCTGCAGACCCTCAAGACGCTGCGCGGGCTCACCGAGGACGCCAACGAAAAGGTGCGCTTCGCCGCGGCCGAGCTGCTGTGGCAGCTGCAGGACGAGAGCGCCCCCGGCGTGCTGAAAAACATGCTTGAGAACGAAACCGAGGCGGTCGTGAAAAAGAACATCATAGAGATGCTGGCCAAGGACAAGACCAAGCTGAGCCTGGCGCTGCTCACCGAGGCGCTTAAGGACTACGACAAGGAAACCCGCCTGCGCGCCGTCTCCGCCATCGGCTCCTTTTCCAACAAGGAAGCCATACCGGCCCTGAGCCGCGCGCTGGAGGACTACGACGAGGAAGTGCGCCTCAAGGCCCTCGAAGCCGTGAACAGCATCCGCAGGGATATAGAAGCGCACAAGGAGCAGCAGCTGCGCGAGCTGGATTCAAAGCCGCTCTTCCGCATAGAATAAACAGCAGAACGTTAACAACTGGATAAATTACTGAATATCACCGCAGAGACGCAGAGGTCGCAGAGAAGGGCACATGAGCAATATTCTTCTTATCAGTTACAATAAAATCATCTTGCTCTGCTCTCACTCTGCGACCTCCGCGCCTCGGCGGTGAAAAATATTTCTAAAAGGGGAATCACATGGACTCGGAAATCTCCAGACTGAACCAGAAAATTCAGCAGGACTCGCTTTTCATACAGGACCTGCGCAAGGAAATGGCCAAGGTGATAGTCGGCCAGGAGGACCTGATAAACGGCCTGCTCGTAGGGCTTATCGCCAACGGCCACGTGCTGGTGGAAGGCGTGCCCGGCCTGGCCAAGACGCTCGCCGTAAAGACGCTGGCGCAGGCCATCTCGGCCTCCTTCCAGCGCATACAGTTCACCCCGGACCTGCTGCCCGCCGACATCACGGGCACGCTGATCTTCAACCCCAAGGAAAGCTCTTTCTCGGTGCGCAAGGGACCCATCTTCGCCAACATAATCCTGGCCGACGAAATAAACCGCGCCCCGGCTAAAGTGCAGAGCGCGCTGCTGGAAGGCATGCAGGAGCGCCAGGTCACCATCTCCGACACCACCTACAAACTGCCGGACCTGTTCATGGTCCTGGCCACCATGAACCCCATCGAGCAGGAAGGCACCTACCCGCTGCCCGAGGCGCAGGTGGACCGCTTCATGCTTAAGATAAACATCACCTACCCGTCCAAGACGGAGGAGGCCCGCGTGCTGGAGCTGATGGCCTGCCAGACCATGCCGCAGGCCGGCAAAGCGGTCAGCATGGAGGAGATACTGAAGGCCCGGCAGACCGCCGACCTGATCTACGTGGACGACAAGATCAAGAACTACGTGCTGGACCTGGTGATAGCCACGCGCGACCCGGGAAAGCACGGCCTTGATAAGATCAAGCCCTGGATAAATTACGGCGCCAGCCCGCGCGCCACCATCTTCATGATACAGGCCGCCAAGGCCTACGCGTTCATAAACGGCCGCGGCTACGTTACGCCCGAGGATATAAAGGCCGTGGGCTTCGATATAATGCGCCACCGCATCCTGCTCACCTACGAGGCCGAAGCCGAGAATATCGGCTCGGAAGATATCATCAAAAGCATCTTCGAAGCCGTCGAGGTACCGTAAAAACAATCGAAAATCGAAGATCGAAAATCGCGGAGTTCAGATTCCCGATTCCAGATTTTCGATTTTCGACTTTCGACTTTCGATTTATTTATGAATACCGCTGAAATCCTAAAAAAGGTCCGGCAGATAGAGATAAAGACCGGACGCCTGGTCAGCGAAACTTTCTCCGGCCAGTACCAGAGCGTGTTCAAAGGCCGCGGCGTGGAGTTCTCCGAGGTGCGGGAATACGTGGCCGGCGACGACGTGCGCTCCATAGACTGGAACGTTACGGCCCGCGCCGGGAAACCTTTCATAAAGCGCTTCATAGAGGAGCGCGAGCTTACGCTGATGATACTCTGCGACGTCTCGGCGTCGCAGTCCTTCGGCTCGTCGGGAAAGCCCAAGAGCGAAGCCGCCGCCGAGCTGGCGGCGATGTTCGCCTTCTCGGCGCTTAAGAACAGCGACAAGAGCGGGCTGCTGCTGTTCAGCGACAAGACGGAGCTCTACATCCCGCCCCGCAAGGGCAGGAACCACAGCCTGCGCATAATCCGGGAGCTGCTGGCCTATACGCCCAAAAGCCGCGGCACGGACATAGCCGCCGCCCTCAAAATGGCTAACAGGGTTATGAAGCACAGCGGCATCATTATCCTCATCTCGGACTTCAACTCCCCGGACTACACCACGGAGACGCGCCTGACCGCCCGCCGCCACGACCTGATACCCGTGGTAATAACGGACCGCTTCGAGCGCTCGCTGCCCGAGGCGCGCGCGCTGCTGGTGACCGAGCAGCTTGAAGGCGGGGAGAGTTTCACCGCCGACCTCTCAAGCCCGGCCTACCGCGCGGCCTACGAAGCCGCGGCCGCCGGCCGCCGGGAGGTCATGGAGGCCGCGCTGCGCTCCGCGGGCTCGGACTGGATAGACATAGACCCGGCCCTGCCCGTGCACGGCCCGGTCGTAAAATTCTTCCGCCAGCGCAAAAAAAGA
>JAUSCK010000239.1 GCA_030651035.1 Elusimicrobiota bacterium | reverse complement strand
TTGCCGCCGTTTTGAGCGCCTTCGACCGGCGCGGGACCGCCGCCGACGGGGCTCCGGCGATCATTTTGGCCTCTGCGAATCTGCTCACCATCACTTTATGCGCAAAACAGAGAACTATGAAGGGGGCTTACGGAATTGTTGCGGCTTCCCGTTTTTAATGGTAAAAAAACTCCAAAAAAACTAAAATATACAGTTGATGCATAAAGATTTGCAGGAGATACTTATTTCCGCCGCGGAGCTGGACGCCGGCGTAAAAAAGCTGGGCGAGCGCATTTCCCGCGATTACGCCGGCCGCTGCGTCACGCTGGTCGGGGTGCTGAAGGGCTGCGTGCTCTTCATGTCGGACCTGGCGAAGAGCATTTCCCTGGACACCCGGCTGGATTTCATGATGCTGTCCTCCTATTCCGGCGCGCATTCCACCGGGGTGGTGCGCATCCTGCTCGACCTTAAAGAGAGCATAGAGGACTATGACGTGCTGATAGTAGAGGATATAGTTGACTCCGGCCTGACGATGGAATACATGCTGCAGAATCTCAAGACCCGCCGGCCCAGGTCGCTCGAGGTCTGCACGCTGCTGGACAAGCCCAGCCGCCGCAAGGCGCAGGTGCCCATAAAGTATTCCGCCTTCACCATACCGGACAAGTTCGTGGTAGGCTACGGGCTGGATTATAACGGTATCTACCGCAACCTCCCATATATAGGCGTGCTCAAGGAGTCCGCCATAGAAGGAAAGACTTCATGCCGCTGAAAAAAAATTTAAGACAGCTCCTGTTCTGGTTCCTGGCATTCACGCTTTTCGTGGCGGTTTACCAGAGCATGAAGGGAGTGGAGAAGGAGCGCCAGCTTCCCTATTCCGAGTTCAAACAGAAACTGCGCGACAAGCAGATCACCGACGTCAGCGTGCGCCAGGACCTGATAAGCGGCAAACTGAAGGAGGGCGACAAGACCGTCCCCTTCAGGACTATCCCCATGACGGACACCAGACTGATAGAGGACCTGGAGGCCGCCGGCGTAACGAACTTCAAAGCGGAGGCCGACCGGGGCTGGATAGCCGGGCTCATCCTCAATATCGGCTGGATACTGATCTTCGTTTTTATCTGGTGGTTCCTTTTCATCCGCCAGGCCCAGATGGGCGGCAAGCAGGCCATGGCCTTCGGCAAGTCCAAAGCCAAGCAGCAGGACCTTAAGAAACAAAAAGTCACTTTCAAGGACGTGGCCGGCTGCGATGAGACAAAGGAAGAGCTGAAGGATATCGTAGATTACCTCAAGAACCCTAAGAAGTACCAGACGCTGGGCGGCGAACTGCCCAAGGGCGTGCTGCTCTACGGCGCCCCCGGCACCGGCAAGACGCTGCTGGCGCGCGCCGTGGCGGGCGAGGCCGGCGTGCCCTTCTTCACCGCTTCCGGCTCCGAATTCGTGGAGATGTTCGTGGGCGTGGGCGCCAGCCGCGTGCGCGACCTGTTCGAGCGCGCCAAGAAAAGCGCCCCGGCCATAATTTTTCTCGACGAGCTTGACGCCGTGGGGCGGTCGCGCTTCGCCGGCATAGGCGGCGGGCACGACGAGCGCGAGCAGACCCTGAACCAGATGCTGGTGGAGCTGGACGGCTTTGAATCGAAGGAAGGCATAATCCTGATAGGCGCCACCAACCGGCCCGACGTGCTGGACACCGCGCTGCTGCGGCCCGGCCGCTTCGACCGGCGCATAAACGTGCCGGTGCCGGATATAAAAGGCCGGCTGGAAATACTTAACGTTCACGCTAAAAAAATCAAGCTCACCGCTGACACCGACCTGAACGTGATAGCCCGCCACACGCCCGGCTGCACGGGGGCGGACCTGGCCAACATCGTCAACGAGGCCGCGATCCTCGCCGCCAAGAAAGAGCAGAAATCGGTGGACCTGAAGGACCTGGAGGAGGCCATCGAGAAGATGCTGGCCGGTCCCCAGCGCAAGTCCCGCATAATTTCTGACAGCGAGAAGAGGGTGGTGGCTTACCATGAGGCCGGCCACACGCTGGTGGCCAAGACCCTGCCCGGCTGCGACCCGGTGCACAAGGTGACCATCATCCCGCGCGGGCCCGCGCTGGGCTACACCATGCAGATGCCGCTCGAGGACAAGTACCTGACCTCCAAGACCGAGATCCTCAACCGGCTCTGCGTGCTGCTGGGCGGCCGCGCCGCCGAAGAAATAGCCATAGGCGAGATAACCACCGGCGCCCACGACGACCTGAACAAGGTGACCAGCTTCGCGCAGAAGATGGTGATGGAATTCGGTATGAGCGAAAAGATCGGGCTGCAGACCCTTAAAAAGGACGAGTCCGAGGTGTTCCTCGGGCGCGACATCATGCGCCAGGCCGGTTATTCCAACGAGACCGCGCGCATCGTGGACGAAGAGATAAAAAAGATAATCAGCGACAGCTATATGAAGGCCAAGGCCGCGCTTACCGGCAACCGCAGGGCGCTGGACGCCATAGCGAACCGCCTGATAGAGAACGAGGTTATAGACGCCGCCGAGATAGAGTCTTTGATGGCCGCGGCCAAGGCGGCCTGAAAGCCGGTTGGGGGGATAACGGATGTACCTGCAGTACATAAAAAACCTTGCGGATATCGCGGTGGTATACTACATCGTATACCGCCTGATATTGCTGCTTAAGGGCACGCGCGCCATGCAGGTCATCTGGGGCGTGGTCGTACTGGCCGTGGTAACTTCGCTGGCAAAATACCTGAACCTGACCGCCACGGTGTGGCTTATGGAAAAGTTCTGGTTCGCTGGTATTATCCTGCTTATAGTCGTGTTCCAGCCCGAAATACGCTTCGCTCTCGCTAATATCGGCTCAAACCCGCTTGGCCGGGTGATGGTGTCGCAGGAGTACCGCTTTATAGGCGAGATGATGGAGGCTGTCCGTTCCGCCGTCGCTGAAAAAATGGGCATGCTGATAGTGCTGGAGCAGGACATGGCGCTGCGCGACATAGTCGATACCGGCGTGCGCATAAACGGCGAGGTCTCCAAGGAGCTGCTGCTGACCGTCTTCCATATAAACACGCTGCTGCACGACGGCGCGGCCGTTATCGCCAACAACAGGCTGGTGGCCGCCGGCTGCATACTGCCGCTGACGGAGCAGAAGGAGCTTTCAAAGATCCTCGGCATGAGGCACCGCGCCGCGCTGGGACTGAGCGAAGCTGCGGACGCGATCATAGTCATAGTTTCCGAGGAGACCGGCACGCTGTCGGTGGCCCGCAACGGAAAGCTGCAGCAGGCCGTTGACCCCAAGGACCTTGAGGCGATGCTGTACCAGCTCTACCGCTCCAAAGCCGAGAAGACGCTGCTGCGCAAGGCTGCCAGGCCCGAGGCCCCTCCTCCCGCCGCTCATCCCGCGCCGCCCCAGGCCTGATATGAATATCCCCGAACTCTTTACCCGCAACTGGCAGATAAAGCTTCTTTCCCTTATAATAGCCCTGCTGATCTGGTACTTCATCACCGGCGCCGCATAGCCGGGAAAAATCGCCCGCCTTAGGCGTCCAAAGGGCGGCACCTGAAAAGGCGCAGCTTTTTTGCGCCCAGATTTACTAAAATCAATCTATGGCTGAAGTGTCCGTTTACGCTCACAGGGGCGGCATGCTTAACGCGCCGGAAAATACCGTGGCCGCTTTCAAGGCGGCTTTTTCGGACGGTGCCGGCGCCGTGGAGTGCGACATCCGCCGCACCTCCGACGGGCAGTTCGTGGCCTTCCACGACGCGCACGCGGGCAGGGTCTGCGGACGGAACTGGAAGATCTCCGGGACCTCCTGGGCGCATTTGAAAAGCCTGCGCGTGCTGGGGAAGGAGCCCATCCCCCACCTGGACGATATCCTTAACCTGCTGATACTGCGCCCCGCCGCGGAATTCTATTTTGAAATGGCGCTCGAAAAAGAGTCAGACGCCGCTGACCTGGCCCTGCAGATAGCGAGGGCCGGCGTCCAGCGCCGCGCTTTCCTGCTGTCCTTTTCCTGCCGGCGCAATTTCCTCGCGGCGGCGCGCGCGGCCGTGCCCGGCGTAGGCCTGGCGGTCATGCCGCTTTTTCCATCCGATATGCTTGCCGCGGCCGCGAAAGCCGGGGCCTCGAAGGTCTGCGCCGGCTGGATAGACTGGCCGCTGACGAAACAGCTTTTTTACTTCGGCGCCTCGGCCTTCGATTTTAAAAAGCAGGCGGAGGCGGCCGCCCTTGCCGGCGTAGAGATCTCCGCGGGCATAGCCAACCACCCGCGCGACGTGCGCCGCCTGGCCGCGCTGGGCGCTAAAGCCGTCTGGACGGACGACGTGCCGATGGCGATGAAATATGTTTAAAAAGATACTGCTGGTGGACGACGATAAGCTGGTGCTGAATTCGACGAGGCGCTACCTTGAGGACCGCGGCTTTAAAGTCGCGGTGGCTGACAACGGGGCCGAGGCCGTGGCCATGGCGCGCGACTCGAAGCCGGACCTGGTTATAACCGATGTGGAGATGAAGGGCCTGGACGGCTTCGCGCTTTGCCGGGCCATAAAAGAAACGGAAGGTTTTGAAGGGGTGCCGGTTATAATAGTTTCGGGCCGCAAGATCAGCGAGGAGGACATACTGGCCGGCTATAACAAGGGGGCCGACGATTATATCCTTAAGCCTTTCTCCTTCCCGGTGCTGCTGGCCAAGCTGAAGGCCGTGATGAAGCGCTACGAGGGCGTGGCCGAGAAAACCGAGAAGATAAAAAAAACGGGCATGGTGATAGATCCCTCGGGGCGCACCGTGACGATCAAGAACGCCGTCATCAACCTTACCCGCAAAGAGTTCGACCTGCTTATGGCGCTGATAACCGAAGAGGGCCGCCTGCTGGGCATCCCTTACCTGCTTGAGTCTGTCTGGGGCTACGACCCCGCCAGCTACAACGACCCGCACACCGTGGGGGTGCACGTCTCCTCCCTGCGCAGGAAACTTGGCGCCGACATAGGCGCGCACATCACCAGCGTGACAGGCCACGGTTACAAATTCGAATAACCAGGTCCCTTCACCGCCCTCTGTACCACACCTGCCCCACATTTGACCGAAATTTGATATTTTTTTGTTTTTTACCGTAATTCCCCCTGATATAGTATTAATGTGGAAAGGAGGGGTTATGAGAAACAATAATTCGGCCCTTAAACTGACCTTCGCAGCCGCCTTCGCTCTCGTCCTGGGCGCCCCTCCTGACTCCGCCGCGGAAGATGCCTACAAGAAAATGGCGAACGATTTCGCCAAATACTCCACCGATAAAAAAGTCAAGAACGTCACCGTCGTCGGCTTCGCGCGCAAGGCCAGGACCTCGCGCGAGGAGAGCGAATATTTCTCGGAAAAACTGATGTCGTGCCTGGTGGCCTCCGGCAAGGTCAACCTGCTTGAGCGGTCCCAGCTGGACAAGGTGCTGGAGGAGCGCAGGCTGTCCGACTCCGGCGTGACGGAGGAGTCCGGCGAGGGCGGCCGGAAGAAGATCGACCCCAGCAACGCCATAATAGTGGGAACCATCTTCGGCACAAAGAACCACCTGAAAATAATAGCCAAGATGATCGACCCGCTCACCGGGGCGGTGCTGCACACCGTTGAGGGGCAGACCGACAGGCAGTGGGAGATCCTGCCGGAAAGGCCTGAGTTCGATTTTGAAGTGCCGGACCTGCGGGTTATAGCGGAGATGTTCAGCGAGGAGGAGATCAGGCCGGAGATGGCGGATTTTCGCGACGCTCCCGTAAGCCTTAACACCAATAGCTGTAATACCCGCCGCGCGCGCCTGGCCTCCATGCAGGCCGTGGCCCTTGAAGCCAAGGCGAAATACTGGGCGCTGCAGATGAGGAACCCGAACTTTAAAGCCACAAAACTCACGCGCAACCCCGGCGGAGAGATAAAGGATAACGAGGCGAGGAAGAAATTCTACGCCCTGCTGCAGGCCTTCCACCGCGCGCCGGAGCTCCCGAAGCTTTCCGTGCCGGAGATGAACGCCGTGATCACTGTTATGGAGGAGGAGGGGAAAATTTCAGACGAATGCGGGCTGCACTAAAGTACCCTTTCCATCAGGTTCCTTATTTCATCTATGCCGAAGTGCTTTATCAGGAAGCCCTCCAGCTCCACGCCCGGCACCAGCGGGGTCGAGCTGTTGGAGACCGAGCCGGTGATGGCGATTATTTTCATGGCCGGGAACACGGCGCGGATCCTTTTTATAACCTCTTCCCCGCGCATGTCCGGCATTTTCAGGTCGCAGATGACCGCGTCAAAATCTTTCCGGCCCAGCATGGCCAGCGCGGCGGCGCCGTTGTCCACCGCGCTTATTTCCCAGCCCCGGCTGGAAAGCGCGCGCAGCACGTAATTGCGCACCAATTCCTCGTCGTCAACTAAAAGTATCTTTTTCATGTCAGACGGGCAGGCTTATTGTGAAGGTGGAGCCCCCGCCCGGCCGGCTCCGCGCCTTTATGGCGCCGTTATGTTTGTTTATTATGCCAAGGCAGACCGAAAGCCCCAGGCCCGTGCCCTTGCCCACCGGCTTGGTGGTGAAAAACGGGTCGAACACGCTGTCCAGTATTTCAGGCTTTATCCCGGTCCCGGTGTCGGAGACGGCGGCCATTATCATTTCCCTGCCCGACGGGTCTTTCAGGAGGCGCGTTTCCACGGTAAGCTCGCCGCCCTCCGGCATGGCGTCGCGCGCGTTGGTGAACAGGTTCAGGAAAACCTGCATCAGCTGCTGGGAGTCCCCGTTCACCATAGGCAGGCCCTGCGCGAACTGCCGTGCTATGCGCACGCTCTTAAGCTCCATCTGGCGCGCGCAAAGCGTCAGGGTTTCTTCTATGGTTTCGTTTATGCTTACCGGCTCCATGTGGGTTTTTTCCTGCCTGGCGAAGGAAAGCAGGGAGACTATTATCTTCTTGCAGCGGAAGACGGCCTTCTCTATGTCTTTCAGGTCCGTATAATTCTGGCTGGCGGGGGGCAAGTTTTCCAGCACCAGCTGCGTGAGGCCGAGTATGCCGGAGAGCGGGTTGTTTATCTCGTGAGCCAGGCCGCCGGCCAGCTGGCCCAGCGCGGACATCTTCTCCGCCTGTATAAGCTGCGACTGCGTCTCCTGCAGCTGGCGGTAGAGGTTGGAGTTCCTGAGCGCCAGGTTCACCAGCGAGCCGAAGATCTTGGCCCGCTGCAGATCGTCTTCGGTGAAGTACTCTCCCTCCTGGGTGCGGTTAATATTTATCAGGCCGGCGGTCCTGTTCTCCTCCATGAGCGGCAGGAACAGCGCGCATTTTATTTCCCCGATGCCGGGCAGGTCCGCGAAGGTCTTGTCTTTGGCGGGCTCGTCCACAAGTATAACGGACTTGGCCCCGCCATCCAGGCGCCCCATCATCCTCTCGCACAGGGCCAGCCTGGAGTTCAGGTGCGCCTCCTCCTCCAGGCCTTCGGATATCGCCACCCTCAGGCGGCCGTCCTTGTCCGGCAGCACCAGCAGCGACTCCTCAGCTTTAAGAATGCGGGTTACGGAGTCTATGGTGACGCGCAGCAGCTCCTCCGGCTTTATGGTCGAGAAAATGGCTTTTGTGATGTCGTTGAATTTGCGCTTCTCAAGCGCCTTTCCCACCACCGACAGCAGCTCTTTTATTTCAAAGGGCTTGTGCAGGTAATCGAAGGCGCCTTTTCGCATGCTCTGTATGGCCGTGCCCATGGTCCCGTGGCCGGTGGCTATTATGACCTCTATCTCCGGGTCTATCTTTTTCATCTCGCCCAGGGCGGTTATGCCGTCCATGCCCGGCATCTGTATGTCCATTATCGCCAGGTCGAATTTTTCCTCGCCGGCTCTTTTGACTCCCTGCTCGCCGTCGTAGGCCACTGACACCGCGTAGCCGTGCGCCTGCAGCGCGACCGAGATCATTTCCGCTATCTGCGGTTCGTCGTCCACCACGAGTATCCGGGCTTTATTGGTCATGATTAAGGCAATTGTATAAAATAAAGCCCGGAGTATTCTTGCGGGTATTGCAGGTCAACAACTCATGCCGCTGAACTCTTCCGCTCCGCGATAGAGTAACAGACTCAAGTTCCCGTCCTGTAGTTGTGTGTCTTGACAATCATACACTTGTCTGCAAATCTAGATAAACACTCGGGTCGGACTGGCGCGGCTTGCCGCGAGGCTTATTTTGCTCTCAACAAGAAATTTATACAAACTTATACGTAGTTATAGCCATCTATAGTATAACTTGGTATAACTTTAACCGCTTTTTGAAATGAGTTGCAGAAGGTGCGCGGCCAGTTCCTGCGAAAGCATAGATGAGAATACTTTTTGTCACGGATTTGCACGGCAACGAGATCAAATACCGGCGCGTTCTTGCTAACGCTTTAAAGCACGGCGCCACAGCTGTGGTTAACGGCGGGGATATGCTTCCATTGCACGGCGATCCGCATGGTTCGCAAAATGATTTTGTAGAGGGGCTCCTGTCGTGGTATTTTTCGGAGCATACGGCGGCCGGGCTGGCCTGGCTGGGACTGCTCGGCAATGACGATTTAAAAATCCACGACGCGGTTTTCGACGGGATTTGCAGGAAGCATAGGAATATCTTTAACCTTGCGCAGCGGCGGGTAGAACATAACGGTTTTGAATTCATCGGCATGAACTGGGTCACGGATTACCCGTTCCGCCTAAAAGACCGCTGCCGGCGCGATGGACCCGGCTGGAACTTGGCGGAACACGCGACGGCAAAGTAGTCCTTGTTCAAAGCCGGCATCTTGACGACCCGGAGACCGGGGGGAAATACACCGTAAAACGTTATTCCAGTGAGAAGAACTTATTTCCCGACGGCAGATGGAACCATAAAAAAATCACACTATCCCCGGACAATAAGGATTATAAACCAATAATTCTTGAAAACATCAAAGCCGGAGAATTTAAAGTAATAGCAGAATTCGTCTGCGTGGTGTAAAAAGCCGGTGATAGCATTTTTCCGAAGAGGGCCAAGGTGCGGGGAGGGTAGAAGTTTATCGGCAAGTTGGAGAAGTCCGCCAAGCGTAGGCTTCACGCGCTATCCAAGGCCGCCCAAAAACAAAATAA
>JAUSCK010000229.1 GCA_030651035.1 Elusimicrobiota bacterium | reverse complement strand
GTGTTGATGACCGCGCTGGTCGCCGGCGTGGGGTTTCTTCCCATGGCGCTGGGAACGGGCGTCGGGTCCGAGGTACAACGCCCGCTGGCCACTGTGGTGGTCGGGGGCGTCCTGAGCAGTATGGTCCTGACCTTGCTGGTGTTACCCGTGCTGTATATTGTGTTCGGGAAATCCTCCCCTGGTTCGGAAGAGAAGACATAAGAACGACTGGGCGAGGAAACCGTTCAGTTTTTTCATTGATGGTCCGCCTTATATAAAGTGCCGTCGACTCACCACGGTATATGCTTATTGCTTTAATGTTGTACTGATAACGCAGCGTTTTAGGCAGGGCCTAAAAGGCAAACCGGGTCTGGGCCCAGGTGCCCGGGTGCCCCGCTGACCCGCCTTACTGCCTTTGCGGATATTATCAACGGAATAGCCGGGGATTGATTATATATCGTATAGCTACTATGATATTCTATATATGGAAGACAACATAGTTTTCAGGGAGGTGACCCTCGCCTTCTGGAAAGTGCATATACTGCATCACGCCGCCAGGGAGCCCGTGTACGGCCAGTGGATAACCAACGAGCTGCGCCGCCACGGCTACAATATAAACAGCGGCACGCTCTATCCGCTGCTGCACCGCATGGAGAAGAACGGCTGGCTTGCGGCGGAAAAGGACCCGGCCCGCGCCCCGCGTGGCCGCGTCAATTACAGACTTACCCGGAGCGGCCGGAAGGTCCTTTCCTACCTGCGCGAAAAAGTGCGGGAACTTTACGGAGAGGTGGGAAAGTGACGTTAACGCTAATGTTAGCGACGGCGGCATAAAATCTGAAAGGAAGCAAGCATAAACACGCTTTGGGAAACTTTTTCAACTTCGCTGAAACTGGGCCTGACCTCTTTCGGCGGCCCTGTCGCGCATCTCGGCTACTTTGAACGGACCTATGTGGAAGAAAAGCGCTGGCTGAGCCACGAGGAGTATTCCCACCTGGTGGCTCTTTGCCAGCTACTGCCCGGACCCGCCAGCAGCCAGATAAATTTCCTCATCGGCATGCGGCGCGCGGGCTGGGCCGGCGCGTTTTTGTCCTGGGCCGGGTTCACGCTGCCCTCCGCGCTGCTGCTGCTTTTCGGCGGAGCCCTCGCCCAGATAGCAGTCATCGTGCTGGGCGCCGCCGCCGGCGTCTGGCTGTGCCGCGGCGTCAGCCAGGCCTCCGGGACACAAGCTACGGCTATCAGCCCCAAGGCGGCCTGGACCGCCTTCGCGGTCTTTCTCGTATTCCTGCTGGGACTTCCAGTTCTGTCCTCCTTCATGCCCGGCAGTCTGGCCTCCCTGGCGGACATCTCCTACCGCGCGGGCGCGCTCGTCTTCGGCGGTGGGCACGTGGTTCTGCCGCTGCTGCGCGACGCCCTGGTGCCCGCCGGCATGGTGACCGACGACTTTTTCCTTGCCGGCTACGGCGTGGCCCAAGCCGTGCCCGGGCCGCTGTTCACACTTTCAGCTTACCTCGGCGCGGCGGCGGCGCCGCCGGGAGCCTCGCCGGCCGCCTGGGGAGTTGTAGCGCTGTTCTTTATTTTCCTGCCCGGTATTCTTACGGCCATCGCGGGCGTCCCGCTGTGGAGCTGGCTGGTCGGCCGCCCCGCCGCGCAGGGAGCGCTGGCCGGGATAAACGCCGCCGTGGTCGGGATCCTGGGGGCCGCGCTCTACGACCCGGTCTGGAGAACGGCCGTACTCGGCAAGGCGGACGTGGCGATAGCCGTGACGGGGTTCTTCCTTCTTGAAAAGTGGAAAGTTTCTCCGCTTCTGATAGCTATCTTCTGCCTTGCTGCTTCGCCGGCGTCAGGATTGTTATAAGTAAAAGCCCCGTCCAAACTGCGGGCGAAGCCGCGCTCTTCGGCCGAAGGCTATCCACTGAAAAAAAGGCTCCCGCGGTTTTCCGCGGGAGCCTTTTTTAATTCATCCTTAACTTACTTCGCTATGCCGTCTATCCAGTCTATTACCGAGCTAACCTTGGAATAAACGCCGTACTTGTTAGGCCGGGCGCAGCCTTCACCCCAGCTTACTACGCCGGCGAGCACGCGGGCGTCTCCGGAACCCGTCAGCAGCGGCCCGCCGCTGTCGCCCTGGCAGGAGTCCTTGCCGCCTTCCGCGAAGCCGGCGCAGACCATGCGGTCCGTTATGCTGCCTGGATAGGCCTTCGAGCAGGCTTTAGCCGAAACCATCGGGACCGTCACTTTCCGCAGCACATTTTCCACGTCACCGTTCTCCATAGTATAACCCCAGCCGGCCGTGACGAAGCTGGTCTTACCAGACAGCGCCCTGCGGTTAAGCGCGGCAGGAGGAAACTTGGACTCCCCCTTGAGATGCAGCAGGGCGAAGTCATAATCCTGCGGCTGCTTGTTGTAGTCAGGATGGGCGATAACATTATCTACCTCTAACGTTTCCGCGTCCGCAGCCTGGCTCTGGTCGTGCAGGCCGATGACTACTTTCTTAATACCGCCGGGAATGCAATGAGCCGCCGTGAGCACCCAGTCTTTCTTTATAAGGGAGCCGCCGCAAAAATGCCCGCCGTAGTCTCCGCGCAGGGAGACGATAAAAGGGAATTCGCCCTTTACAGCTTCCACACCGCCCACTATCTTCTCCTGGCCGGCCAGGCGGGGGGTAGGGATGTTTACAGCCGGAGACGCCGCCTCAATGCCGGATTTGTCCATGGCGTTGAGCTCGGTTTGGTCCGACGCGCCCGCAAACCCGGGAAGGGCCGCAAGCACCGCGATCGCTATCAGTTTTTTTGTCATCACTTTACTATCCTCCTTGGAAGGGCGCGGCAGCATGGCCGCATATGTCCGGCGCTAACAAGTAGAGTCTACAATCCTCCTTGATAGATGTCATGAGCCAAAAGGCCTATCCCGCAGTTGGGCCTTTTGGGAAGCGGGCGAAGAATGCCCGACGTAAACCTAAGAGCAGGAATATAGATCAAGCGCCTGACTATTATTTTACTAGAATATCTCTGTGACCGGCAACGAAAATGAGTTCGAACTTTTACGCCGCTTCTCGGAAGGAAACGAAGACGCCTTCGCCGCCGTACTGGCGCGCTGGCACAAGCCGCTGATAAATTTTATTTACCGCATAATACCTGAAAGGACCGAAGCGGAGGATATCGCGCAGGAGGTTTTCCTTAAAGTGGCAGGGGCCGCCGCCGGCCTGAGCCGGCAGGCGAAATTCTCGACTTACCTTTACCGCGTCGCCTATAACCTGACCATCGACCGCATCAGACGCAGGAATGTAAGGGCGGCAAACGCAACCTTTGTGAGCCTGGACGAAAACGCCGAGAACGCCGACGGTGAAAACTTCAGCCGGCAGGCGCCCGACCCGGCTGACCTTCCCGCCGACCTCCTCCGCGAACGCCTTGAAACCAAATGCTCCGTAGAAACGGCCCTGACGGAACTGCCTGAGAACCAGCGCGCCGCCATAATCCTTAAAGTATACGAAGACCGCCCCTACGCCGAGATCGCCGAGATACTCGGCGTTTCCGTCCCCTCTGTGGAATCCCTGCTGTTCAGGGCCCGCCAGAGCCTTAAAAAAAGCCTTAAACCCCTGCAAAGTTAAAACCTGTCTCTTTTCCGGAGGCCGCAACCCCGACCTCATTCGAAAGGCGGCAGGTATTTCGCGATTATTGCGTTCAACGCAATACGGAAGCACGAGGACCGGTTGCTTTAAACCGCCATACCCGGAGTTCGCTGCGTGAGGCGGCGAACCTTCAACGGCAAGTTTCACGCAAGTTTTCGCGCAACTTTGCGTTAACCAACGTAGACACGATCTTCCTCAACGACCGAAGGAGAACAAATTGTGAAGCATACGAAGACAGCGCTGCACCTGGTTTTCGCCGTTCTGGCGGCGGCTTTTCTTACGGCCTGCTCCAGCTGGCAAGCCGACGATAATGATTCCGGCTACAGCAATTCCGGCAGTGGCCACGGCGGCCACCATTAGCCCTCACTAAGGCGCGTATGAACGACACGGCAGATGAAAGCCTGAAAAAGGCGGTAATTCCGCTTGAAGGCGTGCATTGCGCCAGCTGCGTGAGCCGCATAGAGAACGGCCTCGGAACTGTGCCCGGGCTAAAAAGAGTATCCGTAAACCTGCCTTCCAGAACGGCCTTTATACTCTACGACGCGGCCGTCCTTAAGCCGGCGGACATAACAGCCAGGATAGAGGAGCTGGGCTACAAAACGCTTGGGATCATGGAATCTCCGGCCATAGCCGAGAACATAGCCACGGCCGGGCTGGAAAACGAAAAACTAATTTTCCTAAAAAAATTCCTGGCCGCGCTGGCCCTTACCGGCTACACGCTGCTGGAACTGGCCGTGGACCTGCCGCCGTATTCTGTAATGGCGGCGGCGGCGCTGGCCTGGGCCTGGTGCGGCTCCCATTTCCATACGGGCCTGCTGCGCGCCCTTAGAGCCGGAACCGCGGACATGAACACGCTGGTCTCGCTCAGCACCAGCGTCACCTTTTTCTACGGCGTATTTATAACGGTCTTCCCTCGCCTGGCCGGGGCGCACCAGCACGCGCAATGGCATGAAGTGGCCATGCTGGTAACTTTCATAAATTTCGGCCGCTGGCTTGAGGCCCGCTCCAAGAGCAAGGCGGCGGAGGCTGTGACCGGCCTTTTCAAACTGGCCCCGAAGACGGCCAGACGCCTTAAAAACGGCGTTGAGGAAGTGGTGCCGGCGGAGAGCATCCTGCCAGGAGATACCATACACCTGCGTCCCGGCGAGCAGGTCCCGGTGGACGGGACTGTCACCGCCGGATTTTCAAGCGTGGACGAGGCCCTGCTGACCGGCGAGCCCGTGCCGCAGGACAAGGCGCCGGGGGCGAAAGTCTACGCGGGGACCATAAACAAGACCGGCGCGCTTGAGTTCACCGCCACCGGCGTGGGCGAAGACATGGCGCTGATTAAGATCATCAAGGCCGTGGAGGAAAGTCAGGCGGGGAAGAACTCGGCACAGCGGCTCGTCGACCGCATTTCGGCTTATTTTGTGCCCGCTATCATTCTGCTCGCCCTGGGCGCGGCCGCCAGCTGGCTGTACTACGCCGATGTCCCGCGCGCCGTCAGCGTTTTCGCGGCGGTGCTGGCCGTAGCCTGCCCCTGCGCCATGGGCCTGGCGGTCCCGATGGCGATATCTGTAGGCTTCGGCCGGGCAGCGGAGCTGGGGATGCTGATCAACAACGCGGAAGTGCTTGAACGCATTCCAAAAATAGACGTTATCATATTCGACAAGACCGGAACGCTCACCGAGGGACGCATGAAAGTCTCCGGGGTCCATCCGTGTGCGATAAGCGAGCCGCAGTTCCTGTCGCTGCTGCTGAGCGCGGAAGCGAGTTCCGAACATCCCTTCGCCGAGGCGGTACGGGTGTACGCGCGGGAGCGCAATATTCCCCACCAGAAGCCGGACTCCGTGGAAGCGGTGCCGGGAAAGGGAATCAAAGTGACGGCTGGCGGCAGCGAAATAATGGCCGGCAGCGCCAAATGGTTCGCCGAAGCGGGAGTGCCGGCGCCCGCCGAAGCCGCGGCGGCGATTAAAGCGTCGCCTGACTCGCTGTTGCTGCTGGCAGAGAATGGTGTTTTCAAGGGTTACGCCGGGCTCTCCGACACCCTCAGGCCTGAAGCCGCCGGGCTTGTAGCCGAACTTTCCGCTATGGGTATAAAGCCGGTGATAGCTTCCGGCGACAGGCGTGCCGCAGTGGAAGCCCTGGCTGGGACTCTGGGGATTAAAGAGTTTTACGCCGAGATCTTCCCTGAGGAAAAAAGCCGCATAATCATGCGGCACAAAGCCCTGGGCGCGAAGGTGGCTTTTGTCGGGGACGGTTTTAACGATGCCGCCGCCCTTTCGGAAGCGGACATAGGCATAGCCCTCCAGTCCGGCGCGGACATCGCCGTCAAGGCCAGTGACATAACCCTCATGCACAACGGCATAGCGGGCGTGGCGCAGGCCTTAAAACTTTCAAAAGCGATCCGGCGCAATATAACGCAGAATCTCGTCTGGGCCTTCGCCTATAACGCGGCGCTCGTGCCCCTGGCCGCCGGCGCCTTGTATCCTTTTTGGGGTCTGCTGATACCGCCCTACTTCGCGGGGGGAGCCATGGCACTGAGTTCTGTTTCAGTAGTGCTCAATTCCCTGCGGTTGAAAAGAGCCAAACTGTAAACAGTCGGAACCGGAATAAGGAGATACCGATGAACACGAAACTGCTGATAGCACTGATAGCTGCCCTGGCTTTAGCCTCAACCCGGGCTTTTGCCGAAGGAGGCATGGAAGAGCATAAAGGCCACGCGGGGATGGTTGAAGAACACATGAACTGCCCGGAACAACTGAAAGGCGTAAAAACCGAAAAGAAAGCTGTGGAGAACGGGATAGAAATAACTATGACCGCTGAAACCCCGGAAGCTGCCTCCGAGCTGCAAGAAAACGCGGCCGCGCATCGCGCGGCCAAAGACTGCCCGTTGGTCAAGGGTGGAGAGGAGGTCAGCGTTGAAAACATTAAGAACGGTGTAAAAATATCCATCACGACAAAGAAACCGGCGGCTGTTAAGAAACTGCAAAATGCGGCAAAAAAGGCCCACAGTTGCAGCTGCTGCGGGGGCGGGGAAGAGAAGCCCGCAGTAAAAGGATCAACTGCGGCTTATGTTTGCCAGATGGGCTGCTCGG
>JAUSCK010000195.1 GCA_030651035.1 Elusimicrobiota bacterium | reverse complement strand
GAAGTTCAGCCGCGCGTCGCTGCCGGAGGAGACGCCCTTTAAAAGCTTTTCGGTCTCGGCCGCTATTTCGCCCGCTTTCTTCAGCCTTTCCTCCGGGGTAGAAGCCGGCAGGAAATATTCCCGCTTCGTATAGCCTACCTTGGGTCTTTTAAAAGCGGCCTGCAGCCGCCCGGCCAGTTTTTCGCCGCGCGGCGCGTCCGTAAGGGCCGCCTTAGGGGTCTCAAGCAGTTCCACGACCGCTCTGACTTCCTGCTCCGGCGGGACTTTGGAGAGGGCGGAAAACAGCGGGCTCTGCGGCTGCGCCGCGGCCGTTTCGGGGGCGCCCCCGGCGTAAGCCAGGGCCATGGAGATCCCGCCGTTCTCATTTACCGGCGCCAGCAGGAAGGCTCCCTCCAGCGCTTTTCCGGCCTCTTCGCCGCGCCCGGCCTTGCGCAGAGCCCAGGCCAGCCTGAATCTGGCCACGGAATCGCGCGGCTTTATTGAAAGCGCCCTGCGGTAAAGCTTGACGGCCTCCGCAAGCCTGCCGTCCCGCTCCCTCAGCACGGCGAGCTCCAGCAGCGCGTCCTCGTAGTCGGGGAAAAGCGAAACGGCTTTCTCGAACTGCGCGGCGGCCTGGTCGTAGCGGCCGGAGCGGGAGTAGAACATGCCCAGCTGGAAGCGGTAAAGGGGGTTGGCTTGCTCCGCGGCCACGGCCGCCCTGAAGTAGTCCAGGGACCTGGCGTGGTTGCCCAGGGCCTGGTAGACGGAGCCGGCGTTCATTTTCACGTCGGCGCGTTCGGGCGCCAGCCTCTCGGCCTTCAGGAAATCTTCCAGGGCCGGCTGGTAAAGGCCGGCGCGGGCCCGCACTATGCCGCGCAGCTGGAAGACCATGGAGTTCCCGGGGTCCAGGCGCATCGCCTCTTCAAATTCAGAGAGCGCCTTTTCAGGCTCGCCGAGCCAGTACAGCGCCGAGCCGTAAAGCAGGCGCGCCCAGGCGCTTGCAGGATCCTTCTGGGCGGCCTTGTAGAATTCGTCCGCCGCAGCGGCGTAATTTTCCTCACCCATCAGGGAGTAGCCGCGCCGCAGGTTTAAGGCGCTCTGGTCCTCCATGATGCGGTCCCACACCGTTTTCCCGTAGACAGGCGAAGCAACGCAGGCGGCCGGCCGGCAAAACGCGGCCAGCCAGGCGCAGCCCAGCAAAAAAACCACGGCTAATTTTCTTATCCGGAAATTATGACTCATGACGTCGCAGTGTGCCTAAAGCGCACTTAAAGATAGTAAGAGGGTTGAGAATAAAATCACACAAAGGCACGAAGACACGAAGAAATTACGGAAATTAATTGAGAAAAGTTGTGCTTTGTGGCTTTGTGCCTTTGTGTGGAAAATATTTTAGCTACCTGCCGCCGCTTATCTTCAAAGGGCGGGGCGCGCTGAACTTCCCCTCGAAGCCCAGCAGGTCCACCAGCGCGATGCGCATGAAGTAATCGCCGGGGGGCAGAACTTCGTTAAGGTCTATCTTGTCAAAAGCGTCGTAACTCTTGTTGAGCACCATTGCAGTGAAGGCCTGGTCCTTTGAAACCTGCAGGTGGTAGCTCTGCACGGGGTTGCCCACCGCGAGCATCTTGACTATCTCGCTGGTGTCTACGGACTTGTCGTCGATGTTCGCTACCTCCGGCATATTCTTAGGCAGCTCCCCCTTGGGCAGCTTCGCGGTCGGGCCCGTGGTCTTTCCAATGGGCTTCATGTTGGAAAGGGAAACAACGCCGCCATCGCTATTAAACTGCGGCCCGCCGGAAGCCGTGAGAGCCGTCTTGAGGCCCGCCGCGAGCTGCAGCGGGGGCAGCTTCACCGGCTGGGAGGGAGGCATGTCCATCTTGACCTCTGAGGCGAAGCCTGCCAGGACTTCCACGGTCTTGCCCTGCGCCTCGACGTCAGCTTTGCCCTTGAATACCTGGACTACCGTGGTGAGGTCTTCCCTGAGCTTGGCCCCGAACTCGGTGTCCTTGGTCTTGGGCGTTATGACGGCCGAGGCCGTGATTACGCGGGACCGCAGGCCGCGCATTTCCCCGGCCAAGAGCTCGACGTCCACGTTCTTTTTTCCGGGCGGGCGCAGCACCGCTATGGAGTTGGGATAAAGGTTGAGGATCTGCCCGGTGTAGAATTTGACGTCCGCGCGCGCGTCGGCCCTGGTGCGCAGCGTGTCGTTCTTGAACAGGTCCATGCTCCTGCCCACATCCAGCCAGTCCGTAACGCCGGTGCGCCTGAATTTCACGTCGTTGAGGAAATAAACCAGCTTGGCCGCCCGTAATTCCACCTTGATGAGGTTTACCGGGACCCGCAGCGACATGCCGGGCAGGGCCAACGAGGGGTCGCCGGAGGGGAGCTTGTTATACTTGAGTATTTCATTCCACTTCTTCGGATCTTTAAGGTAGGTGTTGGAGATGCTCCAGAGAGTGTCGCCCGGCTTGACCACTATGGTCTGCAGTTCCTCGGCCGCCTGGGAGGGGCCGGGACGCAGGAACATCAGGAAGCCCAGCAGGAATTTTTTCACGCCGGCACCTTGACCACGACCGCCCCGGCCTCGTCCTTGCCGAGGTTCTTGGGGACGGTAAAAACGAACTTGGCGCCCTTGCCCGGCTCCGACTCCGCCCACACCTTTCCGAGGTGGGCCGTGGCGACATATTTGCAGATCGTCAGGCCCAGGCCGGTGCCGCCCGCCTTCTGCCCCTTTACCTGCTCGAATTTCTCGAAGACCTTGTCCAGGTATTCCGGAGGTATGCCGTCGCCGGTATCGCGCACCCAGGCCGTGATATGGTCGCCGTCGTCGGAGATGCCGGTGGTGATGACCCCGTCCTCCGGGGTGAATTTTATGGCGTTCCCGATAAGGTTGGTGAACATCCGCTCCATCAGGCCGGAATCCGCGTTTACCAGCGTCTCCTCCGCCCCTTCCAGCTCAAAGCGGATATGCTTGCGCTGGCCCAGCGACTCCATCAGCGCGTTGACCCTGGAGGCGATTTCCCTCAGGTTCAGCGGGGACAGGCCTATCTCCATCTTGCCGGCTTCCATCTTGGCGGAGTCGAGGATATTGTTTATCATGCCCAGCAGCCGGAAGGAGGCGCGGTCTATGGAGACCAGCATTTTCTTCTGCGCCTCGTTCACAGGGCCGGGGATCTCCTTGAGCAGGAATTCGACGAAGCCTTTTATGGCGCCCATCGGATTGCGCAGGTCGTGCGTTATGGAATGGAGGAACTCGTCCTTTATGCGGGCCAGCTCTTTGTCCAGCGTGATGTCGTAAAAGCCGATAAGCCTGCCCAGCGGCTCGGAGTGCCCCGGCGCGATGATGGGCATGGCGAAGCACTTGAAGAAGCGGGTAGACTGCTGCTGCGAGATCTCTATCTCCCTGAAATAGTTTTCCTTGCGGTTCACGAATACGTCCATCACGGGTTCTTTTATGGTTTCGGACGCTATCAGGCCGTCCAGCGGCTTCCCGTCCACCGCCCCGTGCTCGCTTATGCCCAG
>JAUSCK010000181.1 GCA_030651035.1 Elusimicrobiota bacterium | reverse complement strand
GTATGAAACAGTCGCGATGCCGCTTGAATTGGTCACCGCGGATTGTGACGAACCCTCAAAAAGGAAGGAAACAGATTTTCCCGAAACCGGGCCCGTAGTGGCACTGTCTGTCAGCGTGGCGACAGCGGCAAAGACCGTGCTGGCCTGGGTAGTAACGTTCTGTGTAGCCAGGGCGGAAGGTCTCAGGCCCACTGTGACTGTATTTGAAGAATCGCTGCTTGCCGCATATACGGAATCTCCGCCAAAGCTCGCCGTGTAGTTGTATGCGCCGGACACGCCGGGGGCTGTATATGTCACCACGGCGACGCCGCTTCCGTCCGTAGTAGCCGTCTGCGTCGTGCCCTGGAAAGCGAAGAGGACGGACTTCCCCGAAACCGGGCTTGCAGTGAGATTGTCAGTCAGCGTGGCGGTGGCGGTAAAGGTCGAGCTGGCCTGGATCGTCACAGCTTGGCCGGCCGTGACAGTCGGTCTCAGGCCCACCGTTACAGTATTAGTCGAATCGCTGGTCGCCGCATAGATGGAATCCCCCGCAAAGCTCGCCGTGTAGTTGTATGAGCCGGTTGTGCCGGGGGCGGTATAGGCGACACTGGCCATGCCGCTTGAATTCGTCACAGCAGTCTGCGTCGAGCCCTGGAAAGCGAAGAGGACGTTCATTCCTGAAATCGGGCTTGCAGTAACATTGTCAGTCAGCGTGGCGGTGGCGGTAAAGTCCGCGCTGGCCTGGGTTGCCACGTTCTGGGCAACCATAACGGTCGGCCTCAGGCCTACCGTAACGGTATTCGTCGAATCGCTGCTGGCCGCGTAGGTCGAATCACCTTCAAAACTCGCCGTGTAGTTGTAGGTGCCGGATGAGCCCGGGGCTGTATAGATCGTAGTAGCGATGCCGCTTTCATCCGTAATAGCCGATCGTGCAGAACCCTGGAACATGAACATGACGGACTTTCCCACAACCAGGCCGGCTGTGAGATTATCGGTCAGCGTGGCGGTGGCGGTAAAGTCCGCGCTGGCCTGGGTTGCCGCGTTCTGGGCAGCCAGGGCAGTCGGCCGCAGGCCCACCGTGACGGTATTAGTCGAATCGCTGCTCGCCGTATAGCCTGAATCCCCCGCAAAGTTCGCCGTATAGTTGTATGTACTGACCGACGCGGGGGCGGTGTAGGTCACCGAGGCGATGCCGCTTGAATTCGTCACCGCCGACTGTGTCGAGGCCTGGAAAGCAAACAACACCGCCTTTCCCGAGATAGGGGCCGAAGAGATACCGTTGATCAGTGTGGCGCTGGCGGTAAAACTGGCGTTGACGCTTGCCGCCACGGGGACGGCGGTCAAATAAGTGGTGGTGGGGACCACAGCCGCCGCGACATAGGTGAAAGTACTGGAGCTGTTGTAGGGGTTGGAAGTATTACTGGCAAGGTCGTAAGCCTTCGACATCGCAAGGTAAGTCGTGCCAGCGGTCAAAGCCGCGCTGCTGATGCCGGTGTAAGTCCAGTTGGAAGTACCTGAAGCAAGGTTCCAAGTCTCGCTGGATATCCATGTGCTGCCGCCCCAATAATTGCTGTCAGACCAGCGCTTTAAGCTGACTTGTACCTGGGCCAATCCGCCCGCGTCGTAGGCCGTGCCGGCAATAGAGGTAAATGCGGACACCTCCCCGGCTGGAGCTGTAACACGGGATAACGGCGGGGTCACGTCGGCGGCCGCTGTCACGGTGACCGCGTTCGTCAGGCCGCTATACAAATATGTCCCGTCCCCGGCAAAACTCGCTTCGTAGCTGTATGCGCCGGTTGACGCAGGGGCGGTGTAGGTCACCGAGGCGATGCCGCTCGAATTCGTCATAGCCGTCTGTGTCGAGGCCTGAAAATTAAACAGGATCATCTTGCCGGAAATCGGGCTTGAAGAGATACTTTGCGTCAGCGTGGCAATGGCGGAAAAACCGGCGTTGACGTTCACGACCACGGGGGCGGCGTTCAAATAAGTACTGAAGGGGCCCGCAGCCGAAGTATAAGTAAAGGTGCTGGAACTGTTAAAGGGGTTGGAAGTATTACTGGCAAGGTCGTAAGCCTTCGACATCGCAAGGTAAGTTGTACCAGCGGTCAAAGATGCGCTGCTGATGCCGGTGTAAGTCCAGTTGGCAGTACCCGAAGCCAGGTTCCAGGTTTCGCTGGATATCCATGTGCTGCCGCCCCAATAATTACTGTCAGACCAGCGCTTTAAGCTGACCCTTACCTGCGTCACGCCGACGGCATCGTATGCCGTGCCGGCAATAGAGGTAAATGCTGACACCTCCCCGGCTGGAGCTGTAACACGGGATACCGGCGGGGTCACGTCGGCGCCCGCTGTAGCTGTAACTGTGACTGCGTTATCGACATCGCTGCTCGCCGAATACCCCCCGTCCCCCGCAAAGCTTGCGGTGTAGTTGTATACGCCGGATGAAGAAGGGGCGGTATAGTTCACCGAGGCGACGCCGCTCGAATCCGTAACAGCCGACTGCGTCGAGGCCTGAAAAGTGAACAGGACCATCCTGCCCGAAATCGGGGCTGAAGAGATACCGTTGCTCAGCGTGGCGCTGGCGGCAAAACTGGCGCCGGTGCTTACGGTCACCGCGCCGGCCGTCAGATAGGTGGTAGTGCTCGCAAGAGCCGTTATAGGGAAAGCTACAACTAATAATAATAGTAAGGCAGGCAGAACAGAGCCGCTGGAAACGATCCTGGCCCCTAAACTCCGAAAGAGACAGAATTTTCTATGCATAGAAGACTTGATAAAGGACTGATCTTAAGACTGTAATTCCGTGCGGAAAAGCGTTTAAACGGCGTCTCTATCCTAAATCCCCTGATACTGCTGGGTATAGTCTATGGTGCAAACCCCTCTATGTCAAGGGTTGATTTATTTTAGTTGCTTAAAATTGCGGTGTTAATGCGGTGACATAAGACTTATTTCCGTCGCAGCAGAGCCGAAACAGGTGTTATGTCCCCAGTTTGAAGAAATCCTTTATTTTTGAAAGCAAATCCTGCTGCTCCGTTACCAGGCCGCGGGCCGCGCTCTCCCCTGCCAGGAATTCTTTCGCTTCGGCCAGTTCAAGCCGCCTCTTCGCGAGCTGCTCCGCTATAAACCCAGCGATTTCGGGACGGCTCGCAAGTATGCCGGAAAAATCCTCGCGGTCCACCCTGTAGCAGCTCACTTCGCAGTCGGCCACTACGGTGGCGGAGCGCGGCTCCCCGGTAAGCAGCCCCCCCTCTCCGAGGAAATCGCCGGGACCCAGCCTCTTTACCGTACGATACTCGCCGCTGCCGGCGGAATACAGCCGCACTTCGGCCGCCCCCCGGTAAATGATGTAAAGCCAGTCCGCCACCGTTCCCTGCTTAGTAATTATCTCGCCCGGGAAGAAGGGCGTCGCTTTGAGACGGCCGGCCAATATCTCTTTTTCATTTTCAGTCAGGGCATGGAAGATGTACACGCCATTAAGCGCGGCAAGACGCCTGGCGTGTTCCTCTTTCCTGCTTTTCTCGGCTACTTCCTCGGCGGCCTGCGCCAGCACCATGGTCCTGTTATGCACCGAGAGCTTTATCCCCGCGCGGGAAAGCGCGTAAAACACCCTGGCGCGGACCCGGGCATCCACCCCGCCGGGGGCCGAAAAATCGGTAAGCCAGTAGCGGGCCTCGTAAACGACGCAGTTCGGCTGAAAATCTTTTATCACGCAATCGGGCGCGGGGTCCGAAGCCGCCCCCGCCGGAGGGTCGGACTTCAGTGCCCGCTCCACCACCTGGATCACCTCGCCGGGCTGTTTGTCGTAGTAGACGTTAAAGGACACCGCGCGGAAGCGCTTATTCCCGGCGGCGCGCCCCAGCACCACGACGGCGCTTTTCATAAGCACGATGTTGGGGATAATGACAACATCGCCCCCGATGGTCTCAAGCGTGGACTGGCGCCACCGGATCTCGCGCAAAACGCCCGTATGCCCCTCCACCTTTATCATGTCGCCGGTGACGAAGGAGTTCTCGAGATGCAGCACCATGCCGCCTATGATATTACCCAGGGTGTCCTGAAGGGAAAAAGCGACCACGCCGGTAACAAGCGCGGAAGTGGCCAGTATTCCGCTCAAGTTGGCGCCCGAGGCTGAAATTACGGCCAGGCCCGCCGCCAGATAAGCGCCTGCGAGGATAATATCCTCGACAAATTTGGAGATGCCGGCCTTAACTTTAGGCATGACAAGCGAGAAAACGAATATCCCGGCGACATTTATGACAGCGATCGCCGCAAGCAGGCGGGACAGCACCGACCCGAGCTTCACAAGGCCGCCAGCGTCGGCGCCCCCCAGGAAATTAGTGGCCAGGATGCCGGCAATTGAACATAACGCCAAAAACACGGTCATACCGATTCTTTTGCGGGAAGCCGGGTTGGCGTAATAAAGGGAAGCCATCGAGAAGAAAAGGATCGAATAAAACCCTATTATCCAGGGACCGAATAAGGCGGAAATATTATGCATGCGTATATTGTAGAAAATACAGAAGGATACTTTAGCGCCAGGCGAACTGCCAGAGCAGGCCTAGCTGGACTATCGCCGCCAGGATGCAGGCGGCCAGGAAGAGGCGGCGCTTGCGCGTAGCGATGCGCGCGCTGATGATTATCTGGCCGATGATATCCTCGTAATACGGCGTCGCGGTGACCCCGCCGCCGAGATACCTGTCCAGGAGGATAACCAGTTCGATCTGCGGATATTTAGCGACGTCTTGCGGGACGATCAGGCAATCCCCCGCCTGCCGCCTGTCCATCCGCTGGTCCAGCCAGGGAAACTGCCGCTGCGCCTCTATCAACGGCGACAGCGCTACGAGCCCGATAAGCAGGACCGCCGCCAGGAGTGCCAGCGCCGGATAGGCGAGCGGACCGCCGGACACCAGGACCTTAAGGAGAGCCATCTGGGCCGCTGCAAAGACTGTGAGCGCACCCAATTTTATATCGGTCCATTCCACGCAATGGAGCATCTTACCGTGTATGATCCAGAGCCGCCGTTCAGGGTCCGGGCTCAGGTGCGAAGATATGCTCATCATGTCTCCTGTTGCCGCGGTCTTCAGTTGTCCTGGAGGCGGCGCAGCTCGCGGTCGGCGTCGCGCAGGCGCAGCGCCTCCACCATGGCAAGCCGCTGAAAGAACGCCGCGCTTACGGCGGGGTCCCGGCTGGATATCTCGTCGAAAGCGTCCCGGCTGATGACATAGAGTGCCACCTCGCTCAGGGCGATGGCATCGGCCGTCCGCGGCGTACGGGCCAGAAAAGCCACCTCGCCGAAGAAGTCGCCCGGCCCGAAGACGGCAAGATGATGCTGGCGGTGCGTCTCTTTCAGCGGCAGGACGATGCGCACGCGCCCGCGGCGGACGAGGAAAAGTTCGTTCCCCTCCCCCTTGCGGAGGAAGATCGGTTTGCCGGACTCCACCCGGCGTTCCTTGAACGCCGCGCGCAGCCCCGCCAGGGAGGCGGGGTCCATCTCCCTCAGAAAATCTATCTGCGAAAGGTCCAGCAATTCCCCGGCGGACGGGCGCGCTATGTCCGCCTCATCAAGAGCGGTGTCCTCCGCCCACTCAAGCGCGTCGTGAAGCGTTTCAAAGATACGCCCCCCTCCCCTGTGATGCGTCAGTCCGAGGTGCTTGAAATAGACGCGCAGGTCCTGCCCGGTGGGCAGGCTCGCCGGCAGATGGGAAAACACCAGCGAGCCGCCGCGCTCGGCCAGCATCTCGCCCACCTGTTCAAGCATGTGCACGGCGGTAAAATCCACCGAGGTCACGCGGCGCATATCCAGTATCAGGCGCCGGCAGGAGCGCATGTCCCTTTCAATTTCCGAAAAGAGCTGGTCGGTGGTGCCGAAGAACAGGCTGCCCTGCAGCTCGACCACGAGCGTTTCCGCGCCCTGCGCGGCCAGGACCTCGCGCTCCTTCGGCAGGCGCTGCTGCGTCGAGGAGATCTCCGCGCCCGTCGCCTTGCGCCGGACTACGGTGCTGTGCATCTGCTCGCGGATGAAAAGCAGCATGGAAAGGGCTATGCCCACGCCGGCGGCCGCGATGAGGTCCACCGCGAGCGCCGTACCGGCGACCGAGAGGATAACGGAGAAATCCAGCATGGTGGAACGGCGCAGCGCCAGCCGCACGCTGGAGAGGTCGATCATGCGCGCCCCAACCACCGCCAATATCCCCGCCAGCGCCGCGAGCGGAATGCGCCCGATAGCCGCGCCCAGCGCGAGCGCGGCTATAAGGGCGAACGCGCCTTCGAGCATCCCGGCCCAGCGGGTCTTGCCGCCGCTCACCAGGCTTACCATGGTGGCCCCCAGGGTGCCCGCGCCCGGCATGCCGCCAAGCATCGCGGAGGCGATGTTGCCCGCGCCCTGCCCCGTGAGTTCACGGTTCGAATTGTGGCGGGAACGGACGATGGAATCAGTGACCACGCAGGTCTTGAGCGTGTCTATGGAAAGAAGCACCGAGAGGGTGAGCGCCGGGCCCAGGAGCAGGTAGAGCTCATGCTGTCCCAGCTGGCGCAGGGCGCTGAAGTTGGAAACAATGCCTCCCAAAACAGCGCCCGGGCTGGTGGAGATAGCGCCGATGATGAACGGATTGGCGTCCAGCACCAGCAGCTGGGGCCGGAAAAGCCCGGCAGCCAGGTGCGCCAGGATCCCCGCCGCGAGGCCCAGTATGGCCGCCGGGATCTTTTTAGTGAGCCGCGGGGCCGCGACCGTAACCCCGACGGTGACAAGGGCTACGCAGACCGCGGGCCATTGCCAGGCGCCGGGGGAAAGCAGGCCCGCCAGCGGGCCGGCGCTCTTCGCCAGCCCCAGGAACGGAACGATCTGCTTCAGCATTATCAGCAGGCCGACGCCGCTCATATAACCCGTCACCACGGGATAGGGGATGTATTTGATAAGGCGCCCGCCTCCGAGGGCGCCATATACCGCCTGGAGGACGCCTGAAAACAGGCCGACCAGGGCGAGGGAGACAATAACGCTCTCCGGCGACGCGCCTCCCCCTATCAGCCGCACGCACAGCGCGGCCATAACGGCCGCCGCCGGCGCGCAGGGGGCGGAAATAAGGCGCGGGGCTCCGCCCAGCGCCGGCGCGATCAGCCCGATCGCCACAGTCCCGAGAACCCCCGCAAGCGCGCCCGCTCCGGCAAAACCGGGCCCGAGCGGCGCATACATCGCCACGCCGAACGCTATGGCCGAGGGCAGCGCTACCAGCATCGCCGCCATCCCGCCCCAGGCGTCCGCCCACTCGATTTTCTCAGGTGCTGAAATAACTCCGTCCGTTGTTGCCATAGATATGAATATTTGTTCAAGCTTTACGGGCGAACATTGCCGGGAACAAAAAGCCCGGACGGGCGGAATATTTCCGGGTTCCCGTCATCATACCGTCTTTACCGGCCCCGCCGCCTCGCGCGAGAGCTGTAAAAATTTCCCGGCACTTTGCACAGGCTGGCCGCCGGGAAACGCTCGGTTATCCGGTCGCGGAGACGCTCGACGATCTTTATTATCTTATCCGCCTCAAGCCTAAGGTACATGTGACGATCTCCGTTTTCCGGGCCGGAACAGCTTCACCCGCTACGATACTAATTATAATAATTGTTAGGGCCCGAAGGAAGGCATCAGACCCGGGACCTCTCCCGCCGGGCATTCCGCGCGTGCCCCTTGACATGTCAATAGGCGTCTGTTAAACTTAAAGAATGAAGATGCTGGTTTCCATCCTGCTGCTGGCGGCCTCTCCGGCTTTCGCCGCCGGCCCTTCGGATTTCTATCTGGATTCCGCAAGCGGCCGGGATATTGCGGCAGGCAGCCCGGCGGCGGATATTACGCCCGTCCCCGCGGCGCCGGCGGGAGTCAAACAGAACAAAAATACCGTTTCCCGCGGTATCGACATACAGGGCAGCGGCCCGTTCTCGGCGAAAACCAGGGAGGCGCTCACGCTCCTGGAAGGCTCCACCACTTTCACGAAAGTGATCCGCTACATTGAGGTCATAGAGGAAGCCGACCACTCCGGGATGGCGGCTTTCCTGCCAAAACCCACTTACCAGGTAGGCAGCAGGACCTGGACCCAGCCGGTGGCCTGGTACGCCGGGACCATCGCCCATGACGGGTACCACTCGCTGCTTTATCACGAATACGAAGCCTCCGCGGGAAAAGCGCCTCCGGCCGAAGCCTGGACGGGCGCGCGCGCCGAGCGGGACTGCCTGTCATTTCAGCAGGAAGTCCTGACTGAAATTAAGGCTGTCCAATATGTAAATTACGTGCAGGGCCTGATGGCCGATCCCACTTACCAGAATATCCCCTACAGCCAGCGTAATTGGTAGTATAGCGTTTCCCCAAAACCGTGGTAAATAGCGATGAAAAAACCGGAGTAACTGGCTCCGGTTATTTCATTTCCCCTCACTGCACCCGCCGTATTCAAATTACCCCGCTATTTCTGCGGGGTGTTCCCGGGCGGTTATTTTGTGCGGCGGAGGTATGCCCTGTATTTATCCGGGTTAGTGAGGACCGTGTCCTTGAGATAAGCCAGCTGCTTTTCCATGGATTCCCGGTAGAAGTCCTTGTTGATCCGGTATCTTTTCCTGAAATGGACCCGCACGTTCTTATCCACTCCCTCAAGCGTGACCGCCAGGCGGTTGTCGATATATTTGGAAAAGCCCAGCGTTTTGTGCAGCAGCTCCAACTCCGAGGAATAACCCTTTATATGGGCTTCCCTGAACTCCCGGTAAAGGACCAGCAGCCGCTCCAGATAGCACCTGGACGCCATCTGCCCAAGCAGGTCGGCGGCGCCGAGCATCAGGCCGACTTTCCTTTCTCCGGGACCGGAGAAGCGGATCTTTTCCACCGGCAGCGACATCTCGGTGCACAGGATCATGTTGGCGACGGCGCGGGCCTCCTTCGCGGTAAAACCGTTCTTCCTGAAATAGACCTTAACGAAATGAATGCTGCGGTCGACGTGGGTCAGGGTATACTTGGCCCCGGTGCCCTTGAGGTCGTGAACGCTCTTGATGAAGCCGGCGTCGTGGAAGATGGCGGCTATCAATCCGAGCTTAGCCAGGCGGACGGGTATTTTTTTATGGGCGGAGTTATGCCCGTCTATAAGCCTGGCCATGGCCAGCAGGGCGTCGGTACTGTGCATCTTATCGTGATAATGCGTGTTGCAGGCGTGGAAGCCCGGATATTTCCCGTCGTAAAGGCGCATGAAGTCGGCAAAGACTTTCCTGAAGGTCTCGAACCTGCCGACCGGGTATGAATTTATGAAAATGTTCTTTACTTCTTCCAGCACCGCGGCCGGGCTGAACATGTCAACCAGCTGCGAGAACTGCACTGCATCAGTAGTTTTCCCCATATCAGGATTTTAGTGTATTTTTAGAGCGGACTCAACCGGAAAAGCCCAAAACCAAGGTGACACCCAACATAATTTTGAATTAAGTTGCGTGTCACCTTATCCTCTTATCCTCAGGGCAAACTGTTTTCCCCCGCGCTGCGCGAATGCGCTGAAACTATCGGGCGTTATTCGTCCTTAGGAGGCGGAGGAGCGATTATCTTCGCCTCTCTCGCCTTAATCCCTATAAGCCGGAATGAGGCGGCCAGGCTGTCGTTGAGTTTATCCGCGCCAGCCCGCCTGGTCGCATTCGAGTAGTGAAGTTCCAGCGCGTAACCTTTATCCGTCAAAATAGTGTCATCCCTGTAGGCGTTTGCCATCGAATGCAGCGAGGAATATACGGGTATCCTGGCCGGCGTCAGGTATGAGAGCGAAAGCCGGGAGAGAGATTCCTTATTGTAGCCGGGCTCAAGCCGCCATTCGTTCTTTTTCGGACCGTATAAATAATAGCCGAGAGATTTCACATCTATCCTAAGCGCTTTAAGCGGCCGCGCCTCCACCATAAAGCACGGCTCCGTATCCGCCGGATCGGCATAGAACGAAACGCGCCAGAGGAACTTGCCCTTTACCCCTTTCGATTCCTTTACAAGAAAGTCCGCGGGATGATCCAATTCAAAGCCGTAGGTCTTGCTCCAGAAGGTTTTCAATGGAACCGTGTCGGCTCCGACGGCGGGGAGAGCGCCGAGAAACAGGATAAGGCAAATGAGTTTCATGAAACGAATATAGCATACTAACTCCGGCTAGTCAGCAGTGTATCCGGGGTATAAGGTGACGCTATGAATGAAGCGACACACAACTTAATTCAGCGGTCCAAGACATAGATAAAGCCCGCGCTCCTTATCGAAGAAACTCCTGCTGCCGCTGTGGTTGTGGCGCGTGGAGTCAATGTTCACTGCGACGACATGCTTGAGGGAAGCGACGTCCCACCAGGCCGGGACGGGTTCCGAGCCGTACCAGAGGTCCTTGCCGGTGCCGGTCGACACGTCCACAGTCACGTCGGGGGCGGGTGCGGAGAGCTTCTGAACGCGCGCTTCGAAGGTGGAAGGGTCGGCCTGGATCAGGAAGTAGCGCTGGGAATCGAGCCAGCGGACGCCGGTGTAGGCGTGAATGACCTTGTCTCCGGGCTCGAGCCTGATGTAGTCGCTGGCCGACTCGGGCGGGAGTTCCGTGGCGCGGACGCTCCAGTAGAAACGGCCGAGGGC
Organism: Elusimicrobiota bacterium; assembly: GCA_030651035.1. GTDB lineage: Bacteria > Elusimicrobiota > Elusimicrobia > Elusimicrobiales > UBA9959 > UBA9959. Next base: position 14,281 of record JAUSCK010000181.1, on the reverse strand, counting down.
GAGCACAAAGAAGCATACAAAGAGGGCGGCAGCGTATAGCAGGACCTTTATGACGATGCCACCGGCCCTGTTATTACCTGAATTTCTCATTTTGGTTTCACCGTCTTATTACGAATGAACCGCACGCTCCAACTATACCAAACAATAAGGCCCCTGCAAAATCAACAAGGTCTTTATAAAATTTCTCACCGATCCGGAAAAGAATCCTAACTTTTTCCAGTTCCCCGCTGATAATCGGGATAAATCAGGCGAGAAGCCGGAGAACCGGCATTATTCTGCCCCTTGAAAAAGTCTGGCTGCCCATCGAGGAATTGCCAAAACCCAGGTCAGCCTTGAAAGAGTGTCGTTAAAACCAAAAGCAAGGCGCACTTTACCTTAAGTTGGATTTAAAGGAAAAATCCCCCTATATCAACCCAAATGCGAAGAATAATATTATAATATACGCATTGTTTGCCCATATTACTCATTGACAATGCGGAGAATAATGCCTATAATATACGCAGGTGGTGCGGATTATGTCCAAATACATCTATCAGCAAGCGAACTGGCCCCAATTTTATTGGGATAATGAGGTTATTGCCGCCCCCTTGGCGGCTGTACGCCACCGCCAGGGGCTCTTGCTTGGACACATGGAAAGCCTGGGGCTTCTTCAGCGCAATGAGGCAATTCTGCAAACCCTTTCACTGGACGTTATAAAGTCCAGCGAGATAGAAGGAGAGCTTTTAGACGCGGCGAAAGTACGCTCTTCGATCGCCCGGCGGCTGGGCATGGATATCGCGGGGCTGGTCCCCGCGGACCGCCGCGTTGACGGCGTTGTAGAAATGTCGCTGGAAGCTACACAAAATTTTGCCGCGCCGCTTACCACAGAACGCCTTTTCAACTGGCACTCGCTGCTTTTCCCGGCGGGAACGTCCGGCACGGACAAACTCAAGATAGGAACATGGCGCGATGATTCCAAGGGGCCGATGCAGGTAGTTTCGGGCGCAATAGGGCGCGAACATGTGCATTATGAGGCTCCTCCGGCAGAGCGCGTCCCCGCTGAAATGACCTCGTTCCTTGAATGGACCAACCAGACCGGCGGCATTGACCCTGTGCTCCGGGCGGCGGTGGCGCATCTCTGGTTCGTTACAATACACCCTTTCGACGACGGCAACGGACGAATAGCGCGGGCGATCGCCGACTGGGCGTTAGCGCGGTCCGAAAACACTTCCAGGCGTTTCTACAGCATGTCCGCTCAGATCCGCAAAGAGCGCAAGTTGTATTATGACCTGCTGGAGAAAACGCAGAAAGGAAGCCTGGATATCACGGATTGGGCGCAATGGTTTCTAGCCTGCCTTGACCGCGCTATTGAGGGCACAGAAATATCGCTTTCCGATGTGTTTAGAAAAGAACGGTTCTGGAAGACGTACTCCGCAATTTCCTTCAATGAGCGCCAGCGGTTAATGCTGAACATGCAGCTTGACGGATTCAAGGGCAAATTAACATCGACCAAATGGGCGATGCTGGCCAAATGCTCGCAGGACACCGCGCAGCGCGATATACATGCCCTTATTAACAATGGGGTCATGCTTAAGGACCCCGGCGGCGGCCGCAGCACCCGTTATTCCCTGAAAGAACTTAAATAAGCGTCTTTAGATTCACTGGACATAAAGCGACTCCCCGCATAGGGACTGGGGGACGTTGATTAAACGACTTGAAAAAGGCCTGGTCAGTAAGCACGGCAGAAAGATTTCTTTCTCCAAAATACATATTAGTTGCCCGGACGGATCAATGGAAGAATCGTTACGGAGCAAAAAAGCATTAGGACACTATTTTTATCCTTGCACAGTTATACTTATACGGACGAAAGATATGGGCCTGGTAGAATATTACCGCTGTGGATACCCCTCCGAAGCAGAACTCCGAAAGTACGCGAGGCGGGCATTGCGAGCAGCAGAACAAATAAAGTAACCAGCTAAATACAAACAATAAAAATACCGCCGAATTTGGCGGTCTTTTAAATTTGGCTCCCCGAGCCGGAATAGAATCCGAACTTTTTTCTCATTCCCCATCATTATCGGGATAAACCAAGCCCGCGGGCAACGCACTGGCATTGTTTTGCCTCTGGCAAAGGAATGGCTCCCGTTGGCAGAACTGCCCAAGCCAGAAAAGAAGCCGTCACTAAACGCCGTTTTGGCGGGGTTGGGGCCTATTAATACGTTTAGGCAGAAGATACGATACTTCCGAATCAAGAATTCACTTAACCAAAAGGATTTGGCTAAAAGTATAGGGATAGGAACATCAGCCGTATGCCAATGGGAAGGGGACCAGACATCACCTAGGGCAAATCATTTAAAAAGTCTTTTAAAGATATTGAAGGTTTCCCCTGACCCTACTCCTTTAATCTAACCCTCCTGTACTTCCGCCCCCAATCGGTGACCTTCCCCCGTTACACCTGTGGAAAACACCGACGCGTGCATCAGCAATTTCCCGCGCCTTTTCCCATTTAAGGTTTTATGGATTACTAGCCTCAGGTACGATGACGGTCGCTATCACCGCCTCGTCGCAGGCGTAAGAAAAGACGGCATTGGTCGCAGCAGGCACGGCCGGCACCGTCCAGTAGAAACCGAAGGCCGTCCCGATCGACAGAACACGTGAGCTCACGGGCGTAGGAATATCGTCGACAAGCCCTCCAACAGAACTGACCGCCTTTACTTTCCAATAATCCAAGCCGCCCGCCGGCGGACGGCAGGAATACATGCTCCGCGCCCTGGCGCCGGCCGGGAGCCTGAAATGGAAAGCGCCGTCGGCGCCGCGTTCCGGCGCGGCGTCCGACCACTCTCCCGACGCCGTGCGCACGGCTATTTTAAGCGTACCGCCCTTTACCCAGGCGCGGTTGCCTCCAGGCACGGCCTTTTCCTCGAAGAGCGTGGTCTTGGGGTCAAAACGCGCCGCGCAGGCCAGCACAGCGGGGTTCTCGGAGGGGTCCAGGAGCTCCCGGCTGAAGCCGGCCGTGCCCTCGTTCCAGAAATAGGCTGCGGCGCCTTCTTGCTCTGGACCCGTCAAGTAAGTCTCCCAGGCTTTAACCTCGCGCAGAGCGAAGCCGTCATTCACCTGCCCAAGCTTATGCGGCGCGGAATCGCCCACGGAATAGCTGCACCCCTTCTTCTGGAACACCAGCGTCTCGCGCGGGCCGACATCCGCCCCGCCCACTCTGGAGTGAACGTCGACCAGATGGTACGAAGTCCCGTCGGAAACGAGGGCGAGCACAGCGGCAGCCTTACCATTATGTCCGGCCAGCACCACGTCTTCCGCGCCGTCCCCGTTGAAATCAGCCCGGACGGCATAGGGAAAGGAACCGGCGGAGTACGGATACCCGGCCAGCGCCGCCTCCGGATAGTCTGCGTTGCGCCAAAGGAACAGCGCCGGGAGACGTTCCTGCAGTATCGCTTTGAACACTGGCGGCAGCGGGATATCCCGCACCGTGACCGTTGCAGCCGGAGCGGCATAAGCGGAACTGACGGCCTTCGCTACTGCCTCGATTCTTCCATTCGGCGCGGCCGCTCCGTCCAGGCACAGAGAACACCCGACGAGACTTGCGAAAAGTATCTTTTTCATATCCTGACCCTCTAATCTAGCCCGCTTTTCGTCACCCCCCTCCTAATCCCCCTCCATGTCTCCCAGGTTATCCTTCAACACTTCTGCAGGGACACGGTAGCTGTCGTTTGGAAGCACTTTGACTTCGCCGGTAACAGTATCCACTTTATAGCCTTGGAACACCTGCTGATCGCCATAGGTATCGCCTATACCGCGGGTGATCAGGATACCGTCCGGGTTGACCCCGAGACATTCCCCCCTGTAGTCCCTGCCGCGCCGGCTGGGGAAAAAGCCTAAAGTTATAACCCGCTCCGGTGCGTTCCGCGGAACCAGGAAACAGCCGAACTGGTCCACCGCCAGCTCCTTCTCTATCCATGACATGGATTCTTTCCCAATATAGTCGTCCGGAAGTTTTGAAAGCTGCATCTCGGCACAGAAGCAGAAGCAGGCCTCCTTGCCGCTGCCTTTCGGAAGCTCCACCATCAACGGCCTGGAAGCGGTAGTGAATTCCGGGAACGGGGTCAGGTCTTGAATTTTGACATTTCCCCCTCTCGTTTAACTATACCAAACAAAAAGACCCCGGCAAAATTGCCAGGGCCTCTAAGTAAAATTTTCTCCCCCACTTGGACGATTTCCGAACTTATTTAAAGGGAATAGAGCATTTCAACTGGGCTGGTTTATCGGGGGAAGGTCAGTTTCATGCGGGGCACACCAAAGAGAAAGGCCGGCATGGAGCCGGCCTTTCCTTGCCGCGGCAGGAACCGCGCGAGGGGAGAGCGGATCAGGGGCGGACGAGGTCCGTTATCTCCTTCGGCAGCCGCAGGACGCCGGTGCCGAAGTTGTCCTGCTCGAAGCGTATCAGCTTGCCCTTGTTGAAAGCGCTCTTCCCTCTGAGTTCCATGAGCAGAGAAAGCAACGGAGACCTGTCGTCTATTTGCGCGCCTTTAGGCAGGGTTAGAAGACACTTGGTCTCGTCTATCAGCTTGACGGACGCGCCGGCGTCGCGGAATTTCTGCAGGACTCCGGTCCTCAGGCTGGCGCCGAAAAGCGCCGTCCCCGACTCCGGTTTAAGTTCCAATCCGGACGGAAGCGAGAAATCGGCGGTAAAGCTGAAATCCTTGTTCAATTCATAGAAATATCCCGCTCCTACCGCGGTTATGACTATCCCCACTATTTTATTGGTGGCGGAATCGAAGGCAGGCCCGCCCGAATTGCCGCCGAAAGCGTCTATGTTCGTCAGGAAGACGTTCGTCTGCACCACATAGACCTGGGCATGGTCCGGGTTATCGATCTTTACCGCCAGACCCAGAGGATAGCCTATGGTAAAGACTTTTTGGGCAATCTTGGGGGTCTGTTCGGCAGCGAGCTCAAGAGGCTGCCTGTCGCCGGGCTCCCTGTCCATGGAGACCAAGGCGAAATCCCTGTAGGAGTTCAGGTCCGACACCGCGCCTTCCAGCGCGTGGGCCTCGACCTTTTTTATGGTGTACACCGCGTCGGCGGAAAAATCCTGCGCAGGGTTACCTTCTTCCGCGTATTTCCAGCCGAACACCATATAAAAGTTCTCGAAGTAGTTTAACTCGCCCGGCTTGACGGAAAAGCAGTGCCCCGCGGTCATAACCAGGCCCTTGCCGAGGTAGGAACCTGAACAGTTGGAGAGTTTGCCCTGCCGGGAAAAATCCTCGCTTTCGTCGGCGTAGCTGGCTTCCAGGAGCGTTAACGCCTGCCTGACCTTGTAGACCTTTTTCACTGGGTCTAACTCAAGGTCTTTTTTCAGCACGAAGGCCACGGTAGAGTCAGCCATTTTCTTCAGCTGGTCCGACACCTGGTAGTACTCCTGCATGGAATTGTCCCCATATATGCCTTTGGAAGCCGAAAAAGAAGGGGTGGGGGCGGCGGGCGGCTGAATAAGCGCGGATCCGCTTAACTGCGCATATGCTGAACTCTCCGCGGCCGCGAAACCGGCACAAAGCAGAAACTGGCCGAGAATAAGCAGGGAAATACCTTTGGAATTATTCATAGTTATACTATATTTGCTTTCGGGCTTATCAGTAAGGGTCTTACTACCCACTTCACTCTAGGCCTAAAGACCCGGTGCGCGCGGCATGGGGAAGATTAGGGATAGGGGCGGCGGTCAATTACAGGGAATGGGGTCAGGTCTTGAATTTTGATTCCGCTGAAAAACCCCCTTTGGCCCAAAATGAACTTCATAAATTATCATCGAAACGCCTTAAGCGGTAACTAAAAATCGTCTGTGCGCGATTATTGAGAGAAAATTTTTGAGTGATTTTTGTGCCATTTTCAAACCAGGGGGTTTTTCAGCGGAATCGAATTTTGACATTTCCCCCTCTCGTTTAACTATACCAAACAAAAAGACCCCGGCAAAGCTGCCAGGGCCTTAAATAAATTTTTCTCCGGGACTAGGATTTGAACCTAGAAAAGAGGATTCAGAGTCCTCTGTGATACCGTTTCACCATCCCGGAATATTTGTTATTATATATTTTTCGGACCGTTAATCAAACTCCCGGGGGGGAACTTGCACGAATTATCAACGGAAATAGCCGTTATTTTCCTGATGCTGCTCTTTAACGCCGCCTTCGCGGCTTACGAGATGGCCCTGGCGTCCGTCTCAAAGCCCAGGATACGGCATTTAAAGGAAATGAACATGCCCGGCGCGGCCTCGGCGCATTTCATGAAAGAGCGGGTGGAGGCGAGCCTCTCCCTTATCCAGCTCGGGATCACCATGGCCGGGGTCGTCGCGGCCGCCACCGGCGGCGCTGCTGTGAACGAATTCATCGCCCCCGCCCTCGCCAAATACCTGCCGCTGTCAAAAGGCACGGCCGAAACGCTGGGGCTCGCCCTTTTCGTAATACCTCTCAGTTTCATCACAATAACCTTCGGCGAGCTTGTCCCCAAGGTCTTCGCCATAGAGAACAAGGAATTCGTACTCCTTAAATTCTCACCCTTTTTCAGGGGCCTGTATGTACTAGTCTACCCCGTGCTGCAGGTCTTTGAAATAACCGTCAAAGGCTTGCTGGCCGCCGCCAACTCCGTGCTGCCGGCTAAAATACATTATCTGGAAAAAGCGGCGCTGGCGGAGCTGAGGCTGGCCGCCGCCCAGGCCAGGGACGAAAGCCTTATAGGGAAGCTGGAGGAACAGATAGTGAACTCCGCGGCGGCGCTTTCGCTGCGCAAGGTGGAGGAACTTGTGATCCCGGTCGCGGCCATTTCATATATCCCGGTGAAGATGTCGCTCCAGGACGCTATGATCCGCGCCCACATGGACCTCCACACCCGCTTTCCCGTCACAACGCGGGACAACGCCCCGGGCGAAGTGATAGGCTACGTCAACTTCAAAGATATAGTGAACGCCCTTAAGATGCAGGCGACGTCCTCCGACGTGGCCGGGATAATCAGGCCGATACAGAAGATACCCGCGGGAACCCCCGTGCCCGTAGCCCTTGAAGAGATGATCGCCAAAAGCGTGCATATGGCGGTGATAACCGGCGCGGCGGGAGAGGTCCTGGGGCTGCTGACCCTTGAGGACATAATAGCCCAGCTGGTCGGAACCATCAAGGACGAGTACGACCACCTGCCTTCCTATCTTTACGAGGCCGGGGGCGGCCTGATGGCGGGCGGCGGCGCCGATATGGCGGAGATCCTGCGGAAGCTGGACCTGAAGCCGGATACCGGCAATATAACGGTGGCGGCCTGGGTGGAAAAGCAGCTGAAACATCACCCGCGCGGGAGCGAACTTCTAAAGCACGGCACGGCGAGGATCCTGGTCAGGAAAACCCGCAGGCACAAAGTCTCAGAGGCGTTCATAAGAAAAATCCCCCCGCCGCCCGCTATATAGCCCCGCACTTTTTCCGCCGGGCCAAAGTGCGGGGTAAATAACTTAAAGGAAATTGATTTATGCACTACGTATATTTCTTAAAAAGTAAAAGCAAAAAGTTCCAGTATGTTGGAACGACTCATAACTTAAAAAACAGATTGAAGGAGCACAATACCGGGGGAGTTGTGTCGACAAAGCCATACATACCTTTACTCTTAATCTACTATGAGGCGTATCTTGACGAAAAAGACGCCTTTAGAAGAGAGCACAGTCTGAAACATAGCGGCCCGGCAATAGGCCATTTAAAGGCAGAATACGTGACTCACTGGCGCGGCAACTGGCGCGGCAACCTTGAAGGCATCTCCATTAAATTATAAACTGTACATACTGGGCGTCCGGCTCTTGGCGGGGTTTACCCCGCACTTTGGCCGGCTTCCGGAAAAAGTGCGGGGCATAGTGAAATGGTTCTCACGCGTGCTTTGGGAGCATGAGTTCCGAGTCCGATTCTCGGTGCCCCGATAAATTTTCCCCCTCATTTAAGCTGCCGTTTCTTTAAAAACCGCGCCAGGCCGCGCTTTATCGCCCCGCCTACCGACTTGCGGAACTCCTCGTCAAGCAGCAAAGTCCCGCTTTTCTCGATGTCGCCTATTTCAAGCAGCACGCGGTACGGCGCAGTATTAACGCTCTCGTCTATGCTGTAAAAAGCCAGCCTCCCGGTAGAAGCGCAGCGGTAGTCGTTGCGGCCGGTGCTGCTGTCCAGGTGCGTGCCGCGGTTCTCAAGGTCGGTGGCGCGCGCGATCTCTTCAATAAGGATATTGGAGAGCTTCCTGTTCTCCCCCTCCAGACTGTCCCCGTCGTGTATGTAGCCCCACGCGGCGTGCCGCCCGCTGCCGGAATTATTATGCACGCCGATGAACACCAGCGGCTTCAGTTCGTTCGACCGCGCCAGCTCCCAGGCGTAGCCGGAAAGCTTCCCGCCCTCGGCGGCAGAAGTGTGGGCGATAAGCGTGTTGGTGCCGGTGTCGGCATGGTGCAGCCCCGGCTGCGGATAGCTCCACACCTTATACTCTTTAAAATGCGGAGGCTCGCTCATGGCGTATTGCACCATGGCGTCGGCGGTGCGGGCCTCGTTGTAATTAACCCCGGTATCCCTCTGGTGCGAGGGCTGAAAAATCACCACCGGCTTTAACTGCCCGGCCGGGCAGAGCGCACCGGGCAGGGAGGCCAAGAACGCGAACGGCAGTATTTTCAAGAGTTTCATAAAGCTAAAAACTGAAGACCGCTGCCGCCCCGGAGTAACCCGCGGAGTAGACCGGCAGCAGCATAGCTGAAGCCGGACCGTTTAGCCCCTTTTTCGCCACCCAGCGCCCGACAGCCGTGCCTATGGCCGCCCCCGCCAGAACGTCCGACGACCAGTGCTTGTCAGCGTAAACCCGCTGCAGCGCCACGCAGGAGGCAAGCGAATAAGCCAGGGTCTTTACCGCCCGGGACTCCGAGCGGGCGGCGAACACGGAGGCCAGTGAAAAAGCGCTGACCGTATGCCCTGAAGGGAAGGAAGTGCGGGCGGTTTTGAACCTGAAAGGCGTGAACCGGCGCTTGCCGTCCTCCGCGTAAGGCCTTGCGCGCCCGACGGAATATTTAAGCAGCGTGCCGGCCGCGTTGGCCGCCAGAAAAGACTCCGCTGCGAGCAGGGAGGTATCCTGCATCCGGGCGTCCTTCAGAAGCAGGCCCAGGCCCCCGTAAGCGGCCACAATGGCCGCGTCATAGCCGCCGTTCCCCAGCTTCTCCGCGTTCTTAGAGATGTCGTCGTTCAGCCGTGACCTGTTCCTGAGGAAAGCGCGCCGGAGCTGCCCGTCGAGAGAATAAAGCGCCAGGCCGCCCGCGGCCACGGCCCCTATTGCCGGGAGGTCCGCTTTGCTTATACGCGCCGGGGAGGAGACGACCCTTCCGGCCGAGGACAGCACTTCGCGCGGAAATCCCCCCGCCCCGGCGGCGGAGCGGCAGAGCAGCAGAAAAGCCAGCGCGAGTCCGCCGCGGCGGTTCATTAACGCCTCCCTCCATAAAATATTTTAAGCCGTGCCGGGTCCCTGACGGCGCTGAAAGGGCCTCTCAGGAAACTGAATAACTCCGTCAGGAATTCACCGGCGCCGTACATCCTGAATTTCCTGGCGGAGCTGATGTGCCGGGCGGAAGTGATTATTTTAAAATCCAGGCCTTTTGCGGCCCCCCAGCGCTTGAGGGCGCCGGAAAGCTCTATCTCCTCCGCGGCGTAAAGCCACGGGCTGAAGCCGCCGACCGCGATGAATGCGTCGCGCCGGCAGAAGAGATAAGAACCGGCCGCAAGTTTGAAAGCCACGGAAATAAAGTTCCACAGCCAGGTCAGCGCCGCTCCCCAGGCGGGCGGAGGCGGGTCAAAGGCCACAAGGGCCCCCCCGCCGCAGCAGGTCCCGGCCGCCATAAGGCGCAGGGTTTCCGCCAGCGTGGCCGCGGACAGGCGCGAGTCCGCGTCGATAAAGAGCAGCCAGTCGCCGGAAGCCGCGGCCGCGCCGCGGTTGCGGGCCCCGGCGATCCGGTTGAGCGGCTCAAAAACGGTTTTGATCCCCCGCGCGGCCGCCAGGGCCGAGGTGCCGTCCGTAGAATTATTGTCGCAGACTATGAGCTCGCGCTCCGGGCCGCCGGGCTGCGCCTCGAAAGCCGCACGCGCGCTGTCTATGCAGGCGCCCAGCAGTTTTTCCTCGTTAAAGGCCGGAATGACAACGGAAACTTTCATTACCGATAATTATAGAATAATATATATTCCCCTATAACCGATTTTTGGTAGGATAGAGAATATTAATCCATATGGACGCCCTACGTGAAAATATCAGCAGCGTTTATAACAGCCCTTCTGCTTATGCCTGCGCACGCTAAAGCCGCCGCGGCGGCGGCCCCGCGCTCCTGGACCCTCGTGCATTTCCTGCCGGGGGATTTCAGGGATTTCCACACCCGGAATTTAATGCCCGCGCTTTTCCCGGCGGGTGTTTTTGCCGTGGACGATTCAAGCCGCCCGGCCGTCCTTACCTCGGCCGGGCTTGACGCGGTTTTCCCCTTTGACGAGCTGCTGCTCTCCGCGGACGCCGTTTTCCCGGGCGGCGGCGAGCTGGAGGCCGAGGCGCAGGTAAAAACCGCGGAGGGCTGGAGCCCCTGGTTCAGCTTCGGGCGCTTTAACGCGGCCGGCGGCGGCATAAGCGCCGCGCCGCAGGAGAACTCCTTCGGCAGGCTGGAGATCGACCTGCTGAAGCTGAAGAAAAAGGCCTCGGCTTTGCGCTACCGCCTAACCGTGACCCCCGCCGGCGGCACGCCCCGCACTTTGGCCGCTGGCTCAGAGGAAAAAGTGCGGGGAAAGACCCCCCTGATACGCCTCGCGGCCGTTTCCTACACCGACTCGGGCGCCCCCTACTCCCACGCTGATGCCGCCGCCAGGCCCGCCGGCTTCAAAGCGCTGAAGCTCGCGTTGCCGCGCCGCTCGCAGATGATACAGCAGGTGAACTACGCCGGCGACATCTGCAGCCCCGTCTCCCTCTCCATGGCGCTGTGCGGCCTGGGCCTGCGCGCTGAGCCGCTCGAGACGGCCGAAGCCGTGCTTGACTCCGCGCAGAACATCTACGGCAACTGGTTCTTCAACACGGCCCACGCCGGGGCGCGCGGGCTTTACGCCTTTGTGGCGCGCCTCAATTCGCTAGAGGAGGCCCGCGCCTTCCTTGATGCCGGCGCCCAGGTAGTGGCAAGCGTCACCTTCGGGCCCGACGAGCTCAGGAATTCCCCGCTTAAAAAGACGAAGGGCCACCTGCTGGTGCTGGCCGGCTTCACCGCCAAAGGCGACGTGATAACCCACGATCCCGCCGCCCCCGACGAAAAGACAGTTGAGCGGATCTATGACCGGGCCCAATTCGCGCAGGCCTGGCTGAAGAACAAGTACGGCACCGCCTACATCATCGCGAAGGACCTGAACCGGTTCCTGGCGGTAAAAGAGAACGTGGCGGAGCTTTATTCCATGCCGCCCGGCCCCGGCGCCGACGAGCGCGCGAAGCTGATAGAAAGCCAGCTGCTTTTTAACGAGCGGGTGGAGCTTATCGAGGTTTCCGGGACCTGGGCCCGCGCCACGGCCGCCGAGCAGGTTAGCCTGCAGGCGGACAGGAAAACGCTGGCCCCCTACCAGGGCTGGCTGCCGCTTGAAAGCCTGGCCTTCAGCCTGCCGGCCCCGTACACCGCCGTGGTAAAGACCAAGACGGCCAGGTCGGGCGGCGTCGAGCTTTCGGTGGGAGTAAGGCTGCGCGTCATAGGCGGCGCCGGCGGCGCGCGGGCGTTCCCCCCCGGCGGGCCGGCGCTGAGCCTGGCCGAGAAAGACCTGAACGCGCTGCCGCAGAAAACCTCCGCCGCGGACCAGCGCGCGGGCATACTGGGCACGGCCAGGGTCTTCCTGGGCGACAAGTACTACTGGGGCGGCCGCAGCGCCTGGGGCATAGACTGCTCCGGGCTTGTGAACCTGGCCTACCGCGCCTGGGGCCTGGAGCTGCCGCGCAACGCCGACGACCAGTACGCCGCCTCCAGGAGCGTCAGCCGGGAGAACCTGATGCCCGCCGACCTGATTTTCTCGGCCGAAGCCTCCAAGCCCGGCCTGATAAACCACGTGATGCTTTATGCCGGCGGCGGGAGGCTTATAGAGGCCACCGGCGACAGCAACTCCGTGCGGGAGATTTCCTTCTCGGATAAATTCGGCTCCGACTTCAGGAAGTCCAGCAACGGCATGGTGTCCGGCGGGAAGAAAATTTTCTTCAGGAAAATCATAAATTAACGGAGATAAAATGCGAACTTTACTGCTTGCTGTTCTGCTCGGCGGCGGGGCTTCCGGAGCCAGGGCCCAGGAGCTGGCCCCGGCCACCAAGGCCGAAACCCTGCTTTACGCCCATATGGGCGAGATAATAACGCTCGACCCCGTTTACCCGTACGACGCCGTGACGCAGGGCATGCTGCTCAACGTTTACGAGACGCTCATCAGGTTCAGCGGCTCAAGCCTTACGGCCTTCGAGCCGCTGCTGGCGTCAAAAGTGCCCTCGACGCAGAACGGCCTGGCCTCGGCGGACGGCCTTACCTTCAAATTTCCGGTACGGAAGGGCGTGAAGTTCCACGGCGGGGGCCAGCTCACTCCGGAAGACGTTAAATATTCGCTGCTGCGCTTCATGTTCACCGACCCCACCGGCGGCCCGGCCTCGCTTCTGCTGGAGCCTGTGTTCGGCCTGGCCTCCAGCCGCGGCGCCGACGGCAGACCAGCGGTGACCAAGGCGGAATTCGACGGCGCGGTGAAAGTCCAGGGCGAGAACGTCGTGGTGCGCCTCAAGCGCCCCTTCGCCCCTTTCCTTTCCATCATGGCCCGCTGGTCCTACGTTATGGACAAGAAATGGTGCGTCTCCCGCGGCGAATGGGACGGCGCCTATGAGACTATCCTTTCTTTCAGCGGCCGCCCGAAGGAAAAGTCCGGGCTCTTCAACGCGTCCAACGGCACCGGGCCGTTCCTGGTGGCGCGCTGGGACAGCAATACCAAACAGGCGGCCCTGAGCGCCAGCCCGCATTACTGGGGCAGGCCCCCGCGCCTGAAGCGCGTGATAATGAAGACCGTGCAGGAATTCGGCACCCGGCGCCTTATGCTGGAGGCCGGCGACGCCGACATAATAGACCTGCCCCGCCCCTTCGAGCCGCAGGTGCGCGGGCTGAAGGGCGTGGCCCTCTACGACGACCTGCCGCGCCTGATGACGGACCCGGTGTTCTTTTTCACCTTCAACGTCAACGCCGTGGCCAACCCGGACATAGGTTCCGGCAAACTGGACGGTGAGGGCGTGCCGCCCGACTTTTTCTCGAACCTCGACGTGCGCAAGGCTTTCTCCTACTCCTTCGACTACAACGGCTACCTCAAGGAAGGGCTTAAGGGCAAGGCCGCCCGCGCAAAAGGCTCGATACCTCCGGGCATAGCCGGCTATAACCCGGCCACCCCCGGCTACGAGTTCAGCCGCACCCGCGCGGACGAATATTTCCGCAAGGCCTACAACGGCGCCGTCTGGAACAAGGGCTTCAGGTTCACGCTCACCTACAATACCGGCGGCGACGTGCGCCAGCTGGCCTGCGAGGTGCTCAAGCGGGGCGTTGAAGCCATAAACCCGCGCTTCCATGTGGACCTCCGCGGCGTGGACTGGCCGGTTTACCTTGAAAAAACGCAGAACCGCAAGATGCCTCTTTTCACCCGCGGCTGGACCGGCGACTACCCGGACGCGCACAATTTTATTTTCCCCTTCTACCATTCGAAGGGGCGCTATGCCATAGCCCAGGCCTACTCCAACCCGGCGCTGGACAGGCAGATAGAGGCCGCGGTGACGGAAACCTCGCCGGCAAAACGCGCCGCCATGTACGCCGGAATACAGCGCGCCGCCTACGAGGACGCCGTACAGATCTACACTGTGCACCCCCGCGGGCTCTACGCCACCCGGGACACGCTTAAAGGCTTTTACGACAACGCGGTGTTCATGGGGATATATTTTTATCCGCTCAGCAAGTAACGCCGGGCGTTGACAAATATTTTATTTATGGATAATAAAAATATTTCCGGAATAATTTCGCTGTTGAAAAGAATTTATCCCGGCGCCAATTGCTCGCTGGACCATAAGAATCCTTTCCACCTGCTCGCGGCCACCATACTTTCGGCCCAATGCACCGATGAGCGCGTGAACCTGGTGACGCCGGCGCTGTTCAAAAAATACCCCGGCCCGGCGGAAATGGCAAAAGCCCCGCTGGCGGACCTTGAGAAGCTGGTACACTCCACCGGCTTCTACAAGAACAAAGCCC
>JAUSCK010000167.1 GCA_030651035.1 Elusimicrobiota bacterium | reverse complement strand
GGAAACCTTCAAAAAGGGCGCGGAGCTTGAGGTTCAGGAGCAGCGCGGGAATTGGATAAAGGTAAACACAGAATCCGGCAAAACCGGCTGGTTGAATAGAGCAGTTCTTAGCAAGAGGCGGAAGTAATCTTAAAAGGCGGAATATATGCCACTAAAAAGATATTCCTTGAACGTGTTTTTCCTTATTGCTTTTGGAATTACAAATTACTGCTATGGGGAAACTTGTAATCTGTCCGTAGAGCAAACTGAAGAATATCTTCCCTACGGACAAGCTAGTAACGATGCATATTCAAGCTGTAAATCACTAGTTCCTTACGGACCAATTACTGATTGCCCATCGCCTACTGGATGGCGGTATCTTTATTCCATACATAAGCCATCAGGCTTGGACGCGAATGTGTATGCAGTAATGAAAACAAGTGATGTCGTTATAGCTTTTCGTGGAACGACTGACATCCGTGATTGGGAAACAAATGCAAAACAACTAAATGTGCCTGTCGATATAATAAAGACCTTATCAAGCTACCCAAAGTGGCAGATGCAAGGAATTCTTGCATTGAAAGAAAACGCTCGTAAGAAAGGGTACCTTGCGCTCGCTAACACCCCTCCTTCATCTGAAGAAGTATTTATATATAATCCGCAATATAATGATGCGGTTTTGGCGACTAAGGAAATCGAGAGGCGGAATCCTCCTTGCTTTGGGTTAGGGTTTCCGCCAGCTGCATTAGGATTTTGTTTCGTAAAGCTTACAGGCCATTCTCTTGGTGGGGGATTAGCGCAATATGTGGCGGCTTATTTGGGCCGAAAAGCTGTAACTTTTAATTCTGCTGGACTTAGCGAGGAAACCAAACGTAATATCAAGTCAAACCAGAAAATCACTAAACCTACAATAGTAAATATAAGGAATAGTCGTGATATTGTTAGTGCGGGGGTTGCGGGTGAGCTTATAGGCGAGGTTCATAAATGCGATTGCGGGAGGCCGTTCACGTTCCGTGACATGCTGGCTCTGGGAGCGGTTCCTTCTACTAAGCTCGGACCTGTAAATGTGAGTCTTGGGCCGGTTAATATTATCGCTACATACGTGGGAGGTAATCATGGTATGGATAGGCTAATGTCGTGTATGATAAATGCGGCTTTAACCTGTGACAGGAAAGAAAAGTATTGTCCTCCTAACGCAGATTTGAATATTTGTAGAGGAGATACTCAAAAGGATAAGGAGGATACACAAAAAGAAAATGATATGCGAACCTCAGCAGAAGAAGACGGATTTAAAAGGGCGCAGGTAGAGGAGGCTGCGCAGGAGGCAAAAGCTGCTAAAGAGGAAAAGGCTGCAGAGGGGGAAGACAAATCTCTGCCTTGTGCTTATAAGCCTAATAATCCAGCTGCCGGCTATTTGACAGCGCCAGACCGGTACTTAATAAAATCTGGAAATTGGACCATGGGACATATGCGTGACGGTAAATGTGAGTAGCGGATATGAATTATAGAATAGCAATAATTATATTTTTATTTTTCCCCTCACCTATACCCACCTTTGCTGCGGAATCAGCAAAACAATATTGTAACCAGGGAGATAGCTCTTTACTAAGTTCGGAATGGGATAAGGCTATAGAAGCTTATAGTAAGGCCATTCTGCTAGACAAATCTGGTGAATGTGGAAGCAATGAAAAAGGATATGCGTATTATTACCGCGCATATGTATATCTGCTAACTAAAAAATACCGGGAAGCAATTGTTAACGATTGTAAAGCTATCGAGTTGAACCCTGGAAACTTTAATGCATATAAACACCGTGGGTTTGCATATTACTCTGTAAAGGAATACACTAAAGCGATTGCGGATTTTGATAAAGCCATTAAATTGGATCCTAATAATTATGACGCGGCTTTTCTACGGGGAGATGCTTATGCAGCCATAAAAAGATATCAAGAGGCTATTAAAGACTATACCGTAACGCTTACTAAAATATTCCCAAACATTCACCAGAGGTTTGGTTACAATTTTCACGAGTTGGAGGACGTTTATAGTAAGCGTGGTAATACGTACTGTGCAATTGGTGAGTATAATAACGCCATTAAAGATTATGACGAGGCCCTTAAGCTTAACCCAGATAATAGCAGTGCACGGGAAGCGCGGGCGGTAGCCTGGAAGAAGGCTGCCGAGATACATGCAAAATCAGCCGCAATACCTTCCCAAACCTCACTTCCTCTAAAAAAAGACGAAAGACTTTTCCAGGGTCTTATCGTCCTAGTTATAATCCATATAGTGCTTATTGTAGTGATTATAATAGTATTCCGGAGAAAAACTAAAACTCATCAATTTGGAAAAAAATCAAAGCTTTGGTGGTTATAAGGCCGGTGCCGTGGGGGTAATTGGAACTGAACAACTTTATTGTGTTAGTTTGGGGAGGCAGGGGAGGGAGGCAGGGGATGGTTCTTAATATCTTAATAAGTATTGTAAATCTTGGTATGCCAAGAGAAGTCAGGTTTGATATTGCCGGCGGGCTATACCATGTTATCGCCCGCAGTAATGGCGCCAGGAAATATTTGGCGACGATGCCGATTACAAAGGCGAGATGGGACGCTGATTCCTTATATGACTAATTACTGGCAAATAAGTCCTGGCTGTGAATGAATAATTATAAAGTCATTTGCGTCCCCTATCTCGCAAGGATAGGTTAATTCGGAAACATTTTCAAATCGGGGGAGTAAATGTTAACGAGATGCGTCGTTAGGGAACCCAGCAATACCCTGCATAAAACAGGGTGGATGTTCTGCTGTTTTATGGGGCTACATCTTCTTTTTACCCTGAATGTTTCTGGTCAAGAAGTTGGCCTAACTGGTGATAGTGTCGGTAGTCGCGTGGGTAAGTTGCTCGGAACAATGAATACTGTAGGCAGTGCTGTGTCCGGAGATATTAATAACAAGGCGCTTGGTGCATTTGACCGATATGGAAATTATTGTGGCCAAGGGTGGAGCAATGGAAAATGGTATTTAAATTTTGAAAAAAAAGATATCTGCAGTGGTAGGGTAGAGGTTATAAAAGTGTATGGTGGTGGACAGGAGAGCAACTATAGAGTGTTTGTCGGTAGCAACAAGAGTGGGTGGAAAGAGCTTGCTCCAGCCAAAGATGATGTCGATGTGGGTTGTTTGCATCATGATGTGATGTATGCATGCAGTAGTAATACCGGTGTGGAAAAGACTAAAGGAGAGATTGCTGCGGATAAAAGGTTAGTGCGAGTCCTGGAAAAGGCTAAAGAGAGTCTATTTGATGATCCTGATTTTGAGGGATATCATAAATGGAATAGCCTGAAGCGCAGACATGGTGCTTTTAAAAGCTTGCTTGCCGCTACTTCACCGGGTAGTCCTATGTATTTTTCCTATAAGTTGCTGGCGGATAACTCCGAGAAGGCCTATGGAAAATTTGAAGCCGGTCTCTCTCCAGAAATGAAAAAGAAGTATGAATCAATGCATGAAAAAGAAACATTCGTAAATCTTGCTCGCGCTGCTTTCCCACTAAAAGGTGGAGCCCAAACCGCAATAATTAAGGCGGAGGAAGGGATTGTGATGATAAACGGCATTGGAGTTAGGATTGGCGCCGAAACACTGAAGCGCAGCATAAATAAGCACGCTATAGGGACGGAAGCCGAGGAGGAAATTCCCACAGAAGAACAAAAGAATAAATCCAACGCATTGGATTGTGCTTATACTTCAGATAATGGTTATGGATTGCCTGCGCTGCAAACTGGGGCACTTCCCGCGAATCTCCCCGGGAATTGGGTCCGAGGAAAATGGAATAATAATACAGCCAAATGTGAGTGAACTTCTCTATAGGTAATATAATCGAACAACTTTATTGTGTGCGTATTACTGGGTAGATGTAGATATCTGATGCCCTCTGTTTTTTCAGTCAAGAACATGTTCCATATAAACGTGAGGCTATAATGACTAAAGAAGAATTGGTTAAAGCTTTGCTGTACGTGGCTGTTATAGACGGCAAACTTGAGCAGGAGGAGAAAGACCTTCTGTCCGGCGTCTGCGGCAGGCTGGGCGTCCCTCTTGAGGTTTTGAACCAATGGCTTAATGAAATTATCTCTCAAAAGGGCGGTGTTCAAATAGCGATTCCGCAAAGCGTTGAGGAATGTGTTTTTCTGGTGCGGTCAATGGTCCAGATGACGGCCGTTGACGGTGAGATAGATAACCGCGAGCTTAGCCTGCTGCTTGCCGTAGCAAAACATTGCGGCCTTGCCGAAGAGGTCGTGACAAATATGACACGAGAGGAATTGGCGCGTAGCAGCAAGAATAAACCTGGCCCCTGCCAGGGGCTCCCGCCGCAGGGGCAGCAGCAGCCCGCCCAAGCGAAAGCGGATATTGCCCTCTCGGCAGGCCAGAAAAAGCTTGTCGTTATTGCCGTGCTGGCTGTCGCTGCCGGGGTGGGGGCGTGGAACTGGTACCTTAGGGACTATGTCCATTATAGGAACGTGCTGAGCGCCAACACGGCGGAAGCCTGTTCCGGGTACCTCGGGGTTTTTCCGGAAGGGCACTTCGCGAAAAAGGTGAGGATCCTTAAGGACGACCTCTCATTCGGGAATGCACGGAATATGAATAGCGCGGATGCGTACGAGATGTATATGGAAAAATTCGCGCCGAACGGGCGCCATATCGGCGAGGCCAGGGAGCTCGGTGAGCCGCTGCGGTATGCCGCCGTAATGCAGTTCCTGACGCTTGAAAAACTGGGGGAATACATCGCCAAATATCCGGAGGGGAAGCATCTGCCGGAAATCAAGGCGCTCCAAGAGCGGCTGTTTTACGAAGGCGTCGCCCGTTCCCGCAGCCTCGCGGGCATCAGGAAATTTATGGAGGACCGCCCGCAGAGCAGGTATAACCGCGATCTGGAGGCGCTGAAGGACCAGATCTGGAACGGCGCTATCAATTCTTATTTGCGCAACGCCAAGGCGCAATCCGCAGACAATAAGGCGTCGCAATTCTTTCGGGCCATGCTGACCCATATGAGGGTAACCGGCGATACGACGCTTAACCTTGTTTTTGAGAACTCAGTGGATGTTAAGGATTGGGAGGATTTTTCTAAGAAGGTGCATGCAACCTGGGATAAGGTGATAGACGTTGTGAATAGCCAGAATGCCGGTAATACTTTCGAGCCCCAATGCGAATATCCCACCGCCAAACCTCCGCCATCGCTTAAAAAATCGTTTGATTCCGGCAATGTCAACCTGCTTGAGGGCCAGATAGCCGACAGGGTGCAGGGGTATCTGCGGGATATGTTCAGCGAGGATTATTTTCGTATTTACCGCCACAGGATCTATCCTCATAACAGAGGCAAGGAGATTGGGGGCGTTACCATGAAGCTCAAGTACTCCATACGCAATAAATACAACAAAATAGCCGGTGAAAACCTCCCTTCGCTCTATCAGCAGTATGCCAGCCAGATGTACGGCGGCCTGAATAAAAGATTCGAGGGGCATCTTCTCGGCATCAGGATAGATTGGGATGTTACGCTTAATATAGCCGGAACCAGCTATAATTACCGCTTGGCTGAGACTTCTTATCCCGCGACGTCAATAGAAGGCGTTGGCAATGTCAGCGACGTCTACAGCACCATGACCTCCATGGCCTTTAAGGACTTCGCTGATAAGCTTGCGGCCGTTTTTGGAATTGGCGCCCGCAAAAAGTAGCTAAAGAGTCTGGTTATAGAGGGCACGGCGTTCACTTAACTTCTGATAGCAGGTTTTATAGAACGATTAAAAAGTCCAATACTTCATATTTATGAAAATAATGAAAACAATTGTGGGAATAGCGAAATCAGCTGCCGGCGTGATTAAGGGGTGTTTGTGTCCTTTGCTGGTTGGTTTTGCATTCCAAGGGAATGTTTTTGCCTATAAATGGGTAGTTGATATCAGAGAAAATGACTATGACACGGGTAAATATAAATTTCTGTTATCGAAATTAATTTGTGACAATGAAAAGTCTTGGATAGTGTATGATGGGTTTAAGCGGAGAGACCCAGCTAGCCCTAGTGGCGGTACAGAGTGGGTTAAGAGGGAGGAGGAAATATTAGGGTGGAAATGCCGGGTGGTATTTTCTGATGGTACTCGGTCTGCCTCAATGGTAATTGAGGACGTCGAGAAATGTGTGGATAAAGACGGTAGTGGTAAGGGAGCGTGTGGTCACTGCAAATCTTATGCCACACTTATTCGCCCAGGCGTACTTTCAGCGATTCACCTGAAAATGTGCTTTCATAAAACATCTATTCCAGCAGATGATTTGCTGATATGGCGATCAAACTTTCCTGACATAACGGAAAAACTAAACCAAAGATTCGATATAACTTTTGTAGCTGCAATAGAGAAAGAAGACTATCAGAAATCTGCTGCATTGTTGGGTGAGTTTAAAAGTGTTGTTTCTCAAGCTATTACCGATGAGGATAGAAAAATAGCCGTAGAGTATAATGGGGGAATGGATTGTACAGAACCATCCTTTCTAAGGAGCTCAAAATACTCCCATGCATTTTGTGCGATAAAACGTGCAGAGGATCTTCTTGCTTATCGAATTAAGGAAACACAAGAGATGAAAAAGAGGGAAAACTGGATATATGAGGAAAACGCAAATAATGAAAATCTAATGGTTAAATACTTATCGTCAGACAATTATAGTAAGGCGGAAATACTTAGAAGAGAGTGGATATCTTTCCTGAAGAGAAATTCTTCTTCCTTAAGTCCAGATTTACTTCTCCGCTTGGAGAAATTAAAAGAGGGTGGACGACTAGATAATGAACGCTTAATGAAAGATCGGAAGCGATATATGCATAATAAAGTTAATCTTGAGGAACGATATAATAGGAAATGTGTAAGCGCAAAAGATCCAAATGAAGTGAATTGTGCGGCAATAATGGACCAGGTTGAAAAAGTTACTGCTATGTTGGATCGTACTTTCGTAAAAACCCAGGAATTAGATGCATCCGCTGGACAATCAATCCAGCAGGCTGTAGCACCGGCATCTGGTGGCGGAAGTGCTGTCATCGTTAATACTCCAGTTCAACCTAGCCATATTGTTGTGGACCATAGAAAAACACCAACCACAAGTGAAACAGCAGATACAGTATATTCTGCACTTGGCAAAAAAACACCAGTTGAGGTAAAGGTTGCCTCAAAATTATTTGAATACTTTTGGGGGTCAAAGACTGTTCCAGAGGTTATATCTGGGAAATGACTGTTGAATAACCCCAGTTGACACTTTGCGTCCTCCAGGTACAGCAGGCGGTTAAGCTGGTGGTAGAGCCTATCTTTGAGGCGCATTTCTCAGACGCCTCATACGGGTTCAGACCAGGGCGTGGCTGTCACGGGGCGGTGGAAGAAGTCAAGAAGCTCCTTCAATGGGGCCTGACAACCCCGTGATTGAAACGGATATGGTAGACTGTTTCGGAAGCATTCCGCATGGCGGGCTGATGGAGAAGGTGGCTGAAAGAATCAGCGACAAGAAGCTGTTGCGGCTGATAAACAGCTGGCTCAAATGCGGGGGGTGATGGAAAACTAGTGGGAGATAGGGGATGGTTCTTAATATCTTAATAAGTATTGTGGAATCCTGGTATTCTAAGACTGGTAGTTTTATCATGAATATCTAAAATTATTGTTCTGTTTGGGAGAGGTCCCGGTCAATTTTGAATTGGCCGGGACTTTTTTATATTGAATTATTTCAGGGAAAAGCGCGTCTAATATGGCAGAGAAGCAAGAGGAACAGGTTAACGGTGTGAGGCTTGGCGCCCAAGCCAAGGATGATACTGACCAGATAGGAACGGAGGGGGTTTTATGAAAAGACTTTATATGAGCGCGGTCAGTTTGGTTGTTTTGGCTTTTTCGTCTTTAATAATGCCCGGCAGGCGGCGACACTGGAATCGGAACCAGTTGCACAAGCCGCGAAGCCCGCAGCCGGATTGGCGGAGCCGCCTGAGGCGCAGGTAAAACTTAAGAACGGGCAGGAGCTTACGGGCGTAGTAACCGGGTTTGAAACCAACGCCTTTATTCTCTCGGTTCAGGGGGAACCGGCAACGATCCCGCTCATGGATATCGAGCGCCTGACCTTTAATAAACCCGCGCTCGTGTCGATAGGCGTCAAGATAGAAGGACAAATTAATATCCCCGGTATTAAAGGCTACTCAAATCTCAAGACCGGAGACTGGGATGGCGACGGCCTGCCTGAGCTGTTCGCCGTAAACGGCGGCAAGCTGCAGGTCCTTTCAGGAGAGGGGAAAGTTCTCGGAGAAAAAGCTGTCGGGACGGCCAACATAAACCTGCTGGCCGATGTCGACAACGATAAAAAAGACGAGGTGTTCATCAGCTGGACGGCGGGCGCCGACCTGATCATAGCCGTCATAGACCAGAACATGAAAGAACTGAAGAGATTTAAGGCCGAAGGCCGCATTTACAACGGCAGGCCCGACAGCGGCATCAGCGCCGCCGCGCTCGTAGACCTTAACCAGGACGGAAAAAAAGAACTGCTGGCCCAGGTGACCTCCGGCTACGGCTGGAAGCCGCGCGGGGTTTACTGCTTTGACTGGGAGACCGCCGGGCTTCTGTGGAAATATAATACCGGGGGCTTCCCGGTGGCGCCTGTTGCGGCGGACATCAACGGCGACGGCCTTAAAGAAGTGGTTTTCGGCAGCTATTCACCGGGTAACGGCAACACCGAGGCGGACGGCACGGACGACGGGCACTGTTATCTTTACGCTGTATCGAACAAGGGGAAACTGCTCTGGGTGAAGGAACTGGGCGATTATTTTACCGGCGCGACCCCCCTGCTGGCCGATCTGGACGGCGACGGGACAATGGAAATATTCGCGCGGATAGAGGCCGGGCCTGACTTCCGTGAAGATGTGGGGCGGCTTCTGCGCCTGGATAAGGACGGCAAAGAGCTCGCGCGCTTTGATGCGGGCTCGACCTTGTACGCCTGCGAGGCTGCCGGCCTGAATGGAGACAAGAAAAAAGCGATCATCTGTCCGGACCGGCAGGGCAATATCTACCTGCTTGATAAGGACCTGAAAGTTCTTACCAAGCGGTCTTTGGGCACGACGGATTTTGAGTCCATAATGACGAACCTGGCTGGGGTTCAGGACCTTGACCGGGACGGCAAGCCGGAGATAATCCTGACTTATTCCGAGCGGAAATTCGTTTCGGGCCGAAACCCGCGCAGCGACGGCGGCGAGAGCAACGTCCGCCATTATTACAATAATTCCGTCCTGGTCCTGGACAGCGGGCTGAAACTGAAGGCGCGCTACGTCGCGGCTGAGGAATGGAAGGTGCACCCCGGGTTTTCCGCGCTGGCCGCGGACCTCAACGGTGATAAAAAACCGGAACTCCTGTCGCTGGCCGATAAAGCGGTGGTCCTGCAGCTCACGCAATAACGCGGACTGCCGGCCATTCGCGGGATGTGCCCGCTCCTGGGGGACAGCATCTTAAGGCCAATGTGGTATATTATTAGCTTATGATGGAAAAGGACGGGGTTAAGGGCGTTGAATAGGCGAAAGAGCCCGGGTTGAGTTCCGGGCGATTTCGCATTCATGCCGTAAGGGCCGGACACTGTTCGCGGGATATTAAGATAGAGAGAACCGTCTTCTTTTCGGGTCCCAGGAGCGATATATGTGGAAAAAAGAAAACGCCGGGCAGGAAATTGAATGGGAAACGATTTCAAGGATAGGCTATGCGGGCCAGCTGAAGAATAAAATAAACGCTTTTATCCCTTTCGGCGACGATTGGCGGAAGGCCCATAGGTTCGGCAAAGTTTCCCTCAGCAGGGAAGAGGCCCTGGAGCATTACGAGGAGGCCTATTACCAATATTTCAAAGCGGACAGGGACATACTGGTCTGGCTGACGGAAACCGCGTCGGACGTCTACGACACATCCCAGAGCAACATAATCGCGGGTAAAGACTATTCAATGCAGGAAACAAAAGCTACCCACCTGCAGGACATCGCCATCCGAAACGCGGTAAGACGGCTTGGCGTCGCTTTTAAGGGGAAACGCAATCTTAAGGTCCGGGGCAAAGATTCGCCCGGCTACCGGCTTAATCCCGGGAATGTTCCGTTCCATCTCCCTGATATGATACTGAAACCCGCCCGGAAAGGCTGGTGGAAACCTGGCACGATAGAGGATTTCTGGCAAAGCAACAAAGTCCTTGAAGTGAAAAAAGAAGCCATTAATTGTATAACCTGGGGAGGCAGGAATTATGGCGAGGCACTACATGTAAGGGATAAAGGTTTTTCAAAAACAAGCAGACTCCACTCTCTTTCCCTGGTGTTTTGCGGCTTCCAGGACAAAAGGCCGTATATCCGCGCAACGGCTCAAAAAGATCCGGCCGGTAAGGAATTCTGCTATCTCGGAATTCATTACCCTTATGATACGATTCTGTTCCTAAGCAAGGGGGCCTACTTTGAGAGCCTCTGCGAAGATTTTGAAAAAAGAGACCTGATAATACGGACCGGCGAACAGCTCCCGAAGGGCTCCTTGCGAAAACTAAGCAGGTTCGCGCATAAGCTGGAATATATTTCGTAAAAGATGGGGATAGGGGCCATTGCTTAAACGATTAACTGTTGTGTGATTTCAGCTATACCGCGGCTAGACCGAACTATGTAATATTTAACCTGCCGTTTTTGCGTTGAATAAGTCCCAGCCGGATGGATCGGCTGGGATTTTGAATTATTTGGACGAGAATTGCGTCTAATATGGGCGGGAATAGGTCGAATAACACAGAATGCCCGCGAGGGACCGCCGATTATGGAAAACGAATATATGTCGCCGGGGAGGGGGGATGTTATCTTTTCCGCTTCCATCTGGCCTTTTGACGATGCCGAGAGGTTCGCCCTTTGTACTTTGTTCGACAAGGTCTGGCTTCCGCACAGGCGGTTCGTAAAGGAGATCAATGCCGCTACGCCCGGCCAGCTGCTGCTGGACAAGGCGCTGTTCTTTATGACGGATACAAGGGCTGACAGCCCTTCCGGGGGCGGGAAGCCCTCCCTGGCGTGGGCGCAGCTGATCTGCACGCTGGAATACTTCCGCTGCCTGAACACAATCCAGGAAATGTCCCTGGATATGGACGATAAATTTGACTTTTACCTCCATCTGCTCCGCACCGACAAGTTCGCGCCCGAGTATTTACGGCCGTTTTCCTGGTACGAAAACAAGCCCGGGTACAATATTAAAAAGGCGATGGAAATGGGTGAGATGTGGGCTGCGGTTTCGACTTGCGCTACTTTTGAAGCGGTGAATAAGGCCTACAAAGCGGGGCTGCGGACTGATAATTATCCTGTAGCCGCCGCCCTTGAAACGGGGACTAATTTGTTTTCCTGGCTGATGCCTGAGGTCGAGTTCAGCTCCGCCGCCGACTGCGACGAGCTGATACTGGAGGTGCGGGAGGCCACCAGGAGCTTACGCGAAGATATGATGTATTCGCTGTTCATGGTTTGGGACGCCCTTGAGGAACGGCTTCTGGCAAAAGCCCCGGTCGAGCTGGACGCCGCCTGCCTGAGGGCGATAAAACAGACCCTTGCGCCATACGGCATGAACCAATGGAAAATGTATCCCGGCAGCGTTAAAAAATGGCTGATCCCGACGGGGAGGGCTGTGCGGATAGAATGCCGCGCGCCGCGCGAGGTAGACGGCAAATCGCTCCGGCTCGCGCGCGAGATAGGCGTGATCCGCCAACTGTTGAATTCCCCTATACAGTTTGTCTCAAAAAGCGGTAAACTTAAAAGAAGCGCGCCGTCTTAGCCGTGCGCGGCAGGCTATGGTCTATTCCGGCGGTGCGGGCGTATTACGGTGTATTTATATGGCTGAAAAAGGCACTGAAGATGAAAACGGCCCGCAACTGAATGACCTCCTGCATTGCGCCGGTGACCGGGTCATGTTCATTAAGGCGGCCAATGCCGGCCTGCCGGCTCTTTTGTGGATGGAAAACTCGGGACTGTTTTTCCGCTGCGAAGTCACTGATAACTGCATTTTCACTAAGAAGCTGCTGAACGTTTCCTCTGGCGGCGTGAAACTGACGGATGACTCCTGCAGCGGGAAAAGCCTTAGCTGCCGCTATGAAAAAGGGCACTTCAATGCTGCCCTGGTGGAGACGCTCGCAGAAGGCCTGGAAAACTGCCAGGGCCCCTTAGCGGGGCCTCTGCGAGCCGGGCTGAAAGCGGTAATTAAACAGGAGTCGATCGGGAAACGGTTTCCCTATCTGCCTTCCGGTAAGGAAGGGCGCCATGTGGCCGCAGTCATTGAAAAAGCGGTTTTATTATCGCCCGGGCTGCTTAATAAGAAAATAATTATTGCCGAGCAGGACTCCTGGCTGACGTGGGGTTATGATTACTTTTTTCGGGCTGCGGGGTTTAATAATATATCTTTTTCTCCGGAGGAGTGCGAGGAAACTCTTAAAATGGCCCTGGAGCTGCAGGCTGGCCTGGTGATAGCGCGTATGTTCATGCCGACGCGCGCGGGTGGCGTTGAATTCTGCCGCCGCCTGCGGGGACACCCGGAAACCCGGCACTGCAAGATAATCATGTGTACGGGCTGCCAGCTTGCTGAATGCCAGGAGGCCCTTGACTGCGGCGTTTCGGCATACTTGCCGAAACCTTTTGAAATTATACGGATCCCTGCTCTTGCGGCGGAAGTCCTGTGCGGGTCGCGCTACGATTATCCGCCTGCGGAGTGACACCTGTTTGGCAACACCTGTTTGGCTGTAGCGGTCGTGTTCGCGGATGTTAGGGGCGTTGAATTGGTTAGTCAAACATCTGTTCTGTTCGAAATAGGTCCCGGTCAATTCATGGATTGGCCGGGGCCGTTTTTTGCATTAGCCTATTGTTCTCGGGATTGGCTGTCCGATCAGTATAGATTTGAATTTATTAGAAAAAAAGCGCGTCTAATCCGATATGGACAGGAATTCTTTTAACGTTTATCTGGTAGTTGCGGCCGCCCCTGCGGTTCTGGCCGCCGCGTATTATCTTATCCGCTGGTATGTGCCGCTGGGGTCGTATTATGATCGCGTTCTTAAACGGCGCAAAAAGCTGCTGTGGTCAATTGCGGTGGTTATTGTTTTGAATTGCATTAGTTTAATCACTGATTCCAGGGCGGCAGACGATGTTGCTGCTTTTATCGATGTGCTCGCGGTCTTTATCTTCATGTGCTGGAACTCCTGGCGCCTGGCGAAGGCGCTTGGCAAGCCTGCGGGGCCTCCCCAAAACGGCGTTCCCGGCGTGCCGGATCCGCCGCCGCGCCGCTGCGGCTTAGTTATTAAGGTAACTTTTAAATGCAGCGCGATATTGGCTTCAGCGGGGATCGCCTTCCTGGCGGCACTGCCCCTGACGATCATGATACACGACCGGGTTTCGTCGGGTTACACTTCACGCAGAAATCCGGATCTTGTTGAAACCCGGACAATAGAAGGGTTCACTGTCAGGCTGGTAAGGTGGACAAGCCCCAACCCGCTGCTGGGAGGTCTTGACTGGATGTTTTTGCGCCTGCGAATAAGAGCATTTATAGAAACCCATGAAAAAGCAGTCGATTTCATCGAGATAGACCTGAGCGAGGATGAGGAAAAGGTGAGCGGAATAAACAAAGGTGCGGCTGAAATCTTCGCTAAAACGCCCTGAAGCGGCCGGGAAAAGGGTTAATGCCGCAGTCGGAAGTAATGATCATGAAAAAGGCGCTTGCTAACTTGTTCGGGTGGGGCATTATAACCGTTCTCGTGTTAGCGGCATTCCTGATATTTGATATTCCTTTCCCCGACGTAACTTCGCGGATCTCGGATACTTACCAGAAATTCAGGGTTTATCCCGAACTTATTGAGAAGAAACGAATAGACGGATTTGAGGTGGAGATCGTCAAGACAAAGAGCGAAAACCTTGTGCTGAGAGCGCTCGATTGGCTGCTCGTCGAGAACAAGAACGGGCTTGTTTCGTCAACCCATACCGGCTGCTTTAACGGGAAGGTCAAGATTACCATTGACTTGTCCTTATTAGCGGAGGCGGCTGAAAGAACAGCAAAGGACTGGGAGTCATACAGAAAAAATGCTCTTCTCCCGGCCGATGATCCTTCCTGGAACTTAAAAAAGCAGGTAATCTACGATATATTAAAGCGCTCCAATGACCTGGAAAAAGACTACTTCACTAAAAAGCTGAAATATGAGATCGATCATGAATTATGCCATGCCCGGGATTCAACATCAGACATATTTTATACAAGGGGAAACAAGGAGCTCAGAGCATTTTTATCTTCATTGATGGATTCTCCCTTGGCACTTGCCGATTTAGATGACATAGAGAGGAGATCTTCAGAGAAATCAATTTTAGCGGCCGTTTTGAAGATATCCGGGTATACTTTCGCTTCAGAGAAAGCTTTCAAAGGATTTCTCGGATACAAAGATGCCGGAACAAAATATCAGCTCTCCCGTTTATCCGCTAATGAAATAAGCAAAAGGGCCAAGGAGATATATGATAAGGAATATAAGAATCGGCGTTATTTTGAGAATTTTGAAAAATGCGGGAAATAATATCTTTACCGGGTAAAAACCCGGGAGTTACAGGAATATTTAAAACCGCTGTTCTGTCCGGAATAAGTCCCGGTCAATCCATGGATTGGCCGGGCTTGTTTATTCTGAATTTTTCTGGCCAAAGCTGCGTCTAATATCGGCAGGCGGCGCACGGCGGCGCAGAACAGGCCGATGGCTGCGGTCAATAGACCCTGAGGCGGAAATATGAAGAACATAAATAATGCGCCCGGCGAAAACGGGAAAATTTCTGCCGGGGCCTATGTCCCCTTCAGGTTTGAATATCTCCTCGACGCGGATGAAAATGCCCCTTGTGAAACATATCGGCCGTTCAGAAATCCGCTGCGGCCCTGGCCGATTCTATGCAAAGTGACTCTTGATAACGTCGTGCTGGGCACGCATATAGGGATCAATGACGAGATAAATCAGTACCAGGCGGCGGGCTTTTCATTCGACCCGGGGAGTATCAGGTGGATAATAATAAATATTGAGCGGGATAAGGAGTGCGTTTATAAACTGGGCGACGGGTGGCATGTGCCGTTGAAATTCAGCCCCGCCGGAGAATGGGTTATGATCTCAATTTACGAAAAGTGGTTCAATAAAAAGATAATCACCTTCGATTACACAAAAGTCCAGGCGGTTATTGTGAAAAAGGAACTTGTTACCAGGGAATTATCAACTTTCCTCGCTTGTCTTAAAAAAGATACGGATAAATACCTGCCCGGCACTAAAGTTTTTTAGCAGCGAAGAGGCGGTATCCTTGCGGGGTGCGATTATGTCGTTCAGGATGCTGTTGGAAGAGGTATTAACACTATGAGCGCCATTGGAAAGGCTGGTAAAAATATAAAGTCTGCCTGCGCGAAGCAGGGCCTCCGGGCTTCTCTTTTTCTTTTTGCTGTCGCGATCGGGCTGGCGACCGGCTGTGCCACAGCGCCCTCCCGGCAGGTCGCTGTAAATTACGCTTTTTTCATGAAACACCCGCTAACCCCGCTCGATTACGCAATAAGAAAGCCGTTAAAAGAATATTTGGGCGATGTTTCACTTGCAGAGAAAGCAATACGGGTAATGCCCGGTGATATGAAAGGCTATTCCATATTGGGAGGGGCGTATTATTATATCTGGCGCTATCATTCCGGCAACCAAACGGACCTGGACAAGAGCGTGGCTGCCCTTGTGAAGAATATAGAGGTCGCGCCTGACGATTACTTCCCCCGAATTACGCTTTCAATGATGTATTGCGACCTCGGTAAACATATAGAGGAAATTGTCGAGCTCGAAAAGGCTATAAGCATAAAACCCGATGATATCGGTTTTCACCTATATCGAGCCGGCGCTCTGCGGGAACTTGGCCGGGAAGAGGAAGCGTTGAAAGAAGATGTTGTCATAAAAACGCTGAGGGCGAGGAATATGCAGCTGAGTATACGGGTTCCCGCAGACAGCACGCGCGACTAAGATCCTTCGCCATGCTGAATTTAAATGCAGGGAAAGCGCGTCTAATATGGGCGGTGAAAGTTGGCGGGAATTCCGAGGCCGATCATATGAAGACTAAATACGCGGCTTTAATTTTCTCGGTTGCTGCGGCTATCCCGGGTTTGGGCGGGGTTTGCTTGGCGGGCGGTGCGAATTCCGTCAGAATGGGCGAATTACTGCCGGCCTCGGAAATATATCTCGGCTTTCATGCTCTGTGCCTGGACGAACACAGATCAACGGGGCCGGTGACGGTAGGCGGCCGGGTGTTTAAGGAGGGGATAGGCGTTGAAATAAATTCAAGCCTTATATACGCCCTGAGAGGCGCTTACAAAAAATTGGATATTAAGGCCGGCGTCAGTTCCGAAGGCAAGGAATTCTATTCGGACAAGAAAGTAGTGTTTGAAGTGCATGGCGACGGGAAGCTCCTTTATTTAGGCAAAGAGAAGAAATGGAATGATGCGCCGGATAATATCAGCGTTTCGCTTGAAGGGATTAAATTATTGAGACTGAAATACGGAGCGTTCTTTGTCTGATTGAGCAGCCAGACACACTGCTCCGCTTGTAATAGGTCCCGGTCAATTCATGGGTTGGCCGGGACCTGTTTTCGCATCAGGCTATTGTTGTAGGGAGTGAATTGTTTTGAGGAAAAGCGCGTCTAATATAGGAAGTCCGGTCAGACGCTGAGTTCGAGACTAATCATATGAAAACCAAGTACCTGGCTTTAATCCTAACGGTCGCAGCGGCTATCCCGGGCGTGGGCGGGGTTTGCCTGGGGGGGGGCGGGGACGGCGTTAAGCTGGGCGAATTAACTCCGGTCTCGGAGATTTATCTGGCCAATCATGTGATCAGCCTGGGCGAGCATAAGTCTACGGGGCCGGTGACGGCCGGGGGCAGGGTGTTTAGAGAGGGGATAGGCGTTGAAATAAATTCTAGCCTTATCTACGCCCTTAACGGAGAGTATAAGCAGCTGGATATCAAGGCCGGCCTCAGCCCGGCAGGGAAGAAATTTTATTCGGATAAAAAGGTGAGGTTCGAGATCCGCGGCGACGGCAGGCTCCTTTTTTCCGGCCAAGTAAGGAAGTTGAGCGAGGCCTTCGGAAGCATCAGCGTGCCGCTTGAAGGGGTACAAAAGCTGGCCTTAAGGACCAGGGGTCCTCTTGTATCCGGTTCCGACCCGCGGGCGGCGGTCTGGGGAGACGGCAGACTGCAAAGGGCGGCGCGGCCAAGCGGCAGGGACTCGGCGTATACAAGATCCGTAAAAACTTATGACGGGCCGGAACTGGAGATATCGCGGTTCGGGGAAAACGGTTTAATGATCGAAGAATATAATTGCCTGGTGCAATTCATTAAAAGCACGGCTTACCCGATGGGTTCTGAACTTCTTATAATAAGGAATACGCCTTACACGGCCATCGACATTAAGATGGACTTGGCAACAGCCGGCGGCCTTGGCGCTGACGCGGGTATGGTTACGTGGGACACCCGCCAGCGTCCGCCTGAATCCCGCACTTACAGGGTCAGCAAAATGAGCCACCGCATCCTGCGCAAAGTGCCGGTGCTGATCAATTTTAAAGAAACGATAGCGGAGCCGCTGGTTACCGCGGCCGATAAAAAGAAATTAACAAAGTTCCTGGGGAGCATGGGCGCATGGTCCGGCGGGGATGTGCTGGTAATATTGAAAGAAGGCAAAGACGCGGCGCTAGGTGATGATATCGCCGCCGACGGGCAGCTGGATATGATGCGCGACTTTCAGCCCGAGGAATATAAACAGTACCTTGCCGCGAAACCCCTGAACCTCGTCCCGGAGTTTAACGCCCTGATAAGCGGCAAGGCGGCTATCGACGTTACAAGAGAAAATTGCGGGGCCAAACTGTGTACTGCGTATGTCATACAAATCCCCGCCCGCATGACCGGGAAGCTTCCCCGGCGTCTGGAACTCCTGCGCTATTTAGTAATTGGCGCAAGCGCGCTTGAACTTCCCGGCGCGTTTTTATTCGGTGTCCTGATCTTCAGGCGGAAGCGGCAGCTTCTGAAGTACTACCTGGCGGTTTCGCTCCCCGTTGCGCCGTTTTGGTTTTGTGCGGTGGCCCGCTCAGCCCACGCCGTGGAAGGCCGTGACATACTGGCTATAGGTTTTCTGCATATCCCGGTTCTGCTGGTGTTTTTACTGCTCTGCTATTTCCTGCCGCTGGAATATCGGCCGGCTAAGACGGCTTTTTTTCGCGGGTTCCAGGGGTTGGCCAAGTGGCTATTCCTTGCAGGCGCTGCCGCTTCGCTGCTGCTCTTCACGCTTTGGCCGGGATATGACAAACTTGGCAAGCCGAAAGTTGTTGAGACAAAAATAGAAGGCGGGTTGCGGATAGAGTTTGTGAGAATAAATCCGCTGGTTACCGCTGTGGATAGGCTGATAGGAAGGCCTGACAACCGCTGGGGCTGGACCGAGAAAAAAGACAATAAAGTCGCTTGTTATGTGGTCCTTTCCGCAATTGAAAAAGAAGGAGAAGAGATAGCGCGGAATTGGAATAAAATCCAGTCGCGCAAAGACTTTGAGTCAAAGGTGCTTTGGACGCTTTTAAAGGATATTCCGCCCTCCGGGAGGAAGAATTCTTTTGCGGCCGCGGAGATAAAGGCTGTAACGGCCCATGAAAAAGCGCACGGGGAGGATTATTTAAGCAGCCTCAACGGCGACGGCCCGGCCGGCGACGGTGCTTCCGCCGGCGCCAGGCGCGAAACCAAAGCTTACCTGGCGGGCTTGCAGATTTCGCCATACGCGCTGGTGCTGCTTAACAGGTTTTCGGGCCAGGCTGCCGCGGCTGGCGCGAAAAAAGAAATTTTCAAAAACTTCCTGGAATATGCCGACACTCCAGTGATGGATGATGTCGCCAATCTGGCTCCCGTGGAGATAGCCAGGCGGGCAGGTGAAATATATCAAAAGATAGTAGCAGAAGCAGGGTTCGATTATTGGGCACAAAAAGCCGCAAAAGCTTCCTCTATTGCGGACAAAATAAGGTATTACAAATGGGCGCTGGAAAAGAGAGATTACGGCAATGATTCTGTCGAAAAGAGTATCGTTGCGCTCAGGAACCTCGCCGATCTGCTCTGGAAGAGCGGCGAATTCGGCGCGGCTGTTAAGAACTACGCCGAAATGACGGATTATGGGCGCAACATGTATTGCGGCCCGCTCGTAACGAATACTCCGGTCTGGAACTACCTGAAAACGCTGAAAGCCGGGACGGAAGAAAAAAAGATCTTTGCTCTGGCCGTTGCCGGCTGCGCCGGGCATTACAACTTTGACAAAGCCGACCCTGACAGGGCGTTCCGGTATTTCCGCGCTGCGGCGAAAATTAGCCCCGGGTCATGGGAAGTTTACCGGGAATGGGGCGAAGCCTATAAAGCATCAAAGAAATATGATGACGCTTTAGCGGTTTTAACCAAGTTTGTAAGAATAGCTCCTAAGGACTCCCGGGGCTACCTGGCGCGCGCGCAAGTCTATGGCGAAAAAGGGGAATTAGCCAAAAAGATAAAAGACCTGGATAAAGCGCTGGAATTAGATCCCGGTAATGAGGGCGCGCGCGTGATAAGGGGGATGGCGTATTACGATAAAGGCGACGTCAGGAAGGCGCTGGAAGCTTTTCCCGGCGGCAGGGAGAAACTGGCCGGAAAATATTTTTCCCTTGCGCAAGCCTCTTACAGTTCCTGCGAATACGAAAAGGCGGTGGAGGGTTACACAAAAGTAATAGGGCTTGATGCTAAATATACCGAAGCTTTTTTTTGGCGCGGAGCGGCGCATAATGAACTGAAACAATACGATAAAGCCCTGTCCAACCTTAATATAACCATAAAGCTTAATCCGAAACATGCAGGCGCCTATAATAGCTTTGGTTTCGCCTACGCCTTCCTTCGTCAATATGATAAAGCCAGGGCCTCTTTCAGCAAGGCGATCGAATTCAACCGCGGCTCCTATTGGCCATACAGCAACCGCGGCTGGGTTAACGTGGTGTTAAATAAATGCGCTGAGGCGAAGACAGATATTGAAAAAGCGATAGTTTTAAACCCCAAACATTCAGCAGGTTACGCGAACCTCGGCAGCTATTACTGGTCCTGTCGGAAGGATAAGGTGAAATCCCTGGAAGAGTACGAGAAAGCCTTTAAGAGCGGTTTCTCAAAATTTGACACTCTGTACGATGAAAAGGACGACGGGCAATTGCTAAAAGGCCTGAACGACACTCCGGAATTTATAGCCCTTGTGGAGAAATACCGCAAAAAGCCGGCTGAGACCACTTTAGCCCCGTCCGCTGCCGGCAAGGGCGGTGGAAGCAACTGAGTGGCGATAAAATACGGGATGTTTAGGCGATAAAATAGCAGGGCTGTTGTCGGCGGGAGAATATCTCCGGGAGGAAAGTATGGAAAACAAAGAAAAGAAACTTGAGAGGCCGGGCGGCGGCTTTTTTAAGCAGCTGTGCGTGATAATCCTGATAATCTCTTCGGTCTATCTTGCCGAGGGATTGCCGGGTTTCAACCCATTCCTCAATATTGAGGCGTTCGTCCTGGTCTTCGGCGGGGCGTTCCTCCTGACTTGGACGGCCTACCCGCTAAAAGAGATTTTCAGGCCGTCCGGGCCGGAGCCTCTTCTGCACGCCGCCGGCTGCGCCATGGCCATGGGTGCGCTGACTACGATTCTCGGCATGATCCTTATGCTGGCGTCTATTGATGATGTTGCGCAGGTTCCCAGGCGTCTGGCAATGGCCCTATCCGGCCTATTTTTCGGCCTTCTGCTCTCGGAAGTAGTTTTAGCGCCGATAGCCGCACGTCTTGCCGTAACGGTATCCACCGGGAACAAAACCGGTGCGCAGCCCGGGGCCGGGAAGCGGGTTTTTCTCGGCCTTCTCGCATTTGGGGTGGGGATGTTCAGCGTGATGACCGCGCTTTTCAGTCTGACCTCTGTGCTATTCAGTCCCGGCCGTTTTTAAGGCGCACATTGAGTGTGAAGATATGCTGAGTTAACGGGATTTATTG
>JAUSCK010000153.1 GCA_030651035.1 Elusimicrobiota bacterium | reverse complement strand
AAATAAGTTGGCCCACGGTCTCTTTTGGGTTAACCTTGAAGACTTCATAGAAGGAGCGGCTGGCTGAAACCACCCGCAGGTCCTGGTCGAGGGAGATCAGGGGTTCGCGCACTGTGTTTATGATGCTCTCGGCGTATTCCTGAGACCCTGTTACGGATTTTTCCTGGAACATTTATTTCCTTTTAACTGCCGGATTGCCAAGCTAAGCGCGGGAGAAACCCGCTTATACAGCGGAGCCTTAAGGTGGACTTTCGCACTTTCCGTTTGACCATCCGCAATTATTTTAGCATTGATTCCAGACCTCCTGACATGCTTAGCTACCTTGTCCTCCGTCGGCATGCCCATTTTGTAACGTGTTCACACCTCGGACCCAAACCTGTCCGCTTTTTTCCCCGCCCCTGATTTGCCATCGTCTATAGATGGCAACCCCAGACAACCACCCGGAACTCTTCCCTTTGGCGGTCAGTCCGCCCGGCGTCACCTTTATCAATGGTCGCTGCCAGTTGTAAACCTTCTGTGGACGCCGCTTCATCAGCGTCTTCGGCGTCATCCTCGCGCAATACGCAACCAACGACCTGATGTCCGAGGCTTACGCCATGGTAAGCCTTGTGGAACAGGGCTATGCGGAACAAAACAAAGTGGCATGGGCGTTCGATTGCTCAACACGCACTGTCAGACGCTATCAGGAACGCTTCGCCGCCGGCGGCCTTCCCGCCCCTGGCACGAACTAACGGTTATCCCAAGGGCCTGCCCCGGCTTACGCAGTCACGCGACCGGATTGTCTCCCGACTTAAGGCTGAGGGCCGACCAAATGGCGAAATTGCACGCCGCTTCGGCATAACTGAAAAGGCAATCCGCAAGCAGCTTAAACGCCTCGGGTGGCAGGAACAAGGGCCTGTTCAGCCGCTTCTTTTATTGGAGGGCGTCTCGGACCCAAACCTGTCCGCTTCGCTGAATGCGCCCCTGCGCACCGCTATGGCGCCGGCGGCCCCAGCCCCGGACCCAAACCTGTCCGCTTTCATTGATTGAGCGGCCATCACGCGACCATAACCCCGCTGACCGCGCCATCGACCGGTTCCTGGCAAGGTCAGGACTACTGCATGACGCCGTCCCTGTATTCCGCAGCAGCGCCGGTGTGCTGCTGGCTATACCCGCCCTGCTTAAAACCGGCGTTTTCGATTGCGCCAGTGCTGTTTACGACGATATCGGCCCGGCATTCTATGGCCTGCGCACTACCGTGCTGACCATGCTTCTTATGGCGCTTCTGCACATCAAGCGCCCGGAGTAGAGTATAACAGAAATACGGCGGCAGGCGTAAGATTTCATCGGCCAGTTTCATCGGCCAGTTTCATCGGCCAGATTTCATCGGCCAGGCCAGATTTCATCGGCCGGCGGCGAAAGTCCTGCGGAAATCAGGGCTGGCACAAATGTTGCCTATCTATTAGGCAGGTGTTAAGGTATTTAAGTGAATAATTATTTAGGGATATTGTTCAAGGCTATTTATGGAGCAAAAAAACGAGAATATGATATGGACGCCTTGCCGGTATTGCTCAGGACTTGTTAAGTCTTTGCTAAACAAAACCCGGGGAAAAAAAGGCATAGCGGCTGTTTACAAAGATGAAAGTATACAGCAAAATATTGAAAAAGAACTTGCCATAGAAAAAAACGAAAAAAGCAGGATTGATATCGCAAAAGAGGAGCCAGCCCAAAATGAATCGCTCTTAAAGGAAAAAGAGCGGTTGATATCCGAATTAGATGCGGCCAACAGCAAATTACAGGAGAAAGACCAGGAGCTGGAACGAGTAGCAAAAGAGTTGGAGGAAAAAACCGCCGCCGTTGTTCTGGCAGAAGATCTTCCCGGTAAAGAAGCATCGTTACAGGAGAAGGAGCGGTTGATATCCGAATTAGATGCGGCCAACAGCAAATTACAGGAGAAAGACCAGGAGCTGGAACGAATCACGGAAAAATTAAAAGAAAAGGCTGAAGCTGACGCAGCAAAACAGGATCCGTCCGAAAGGAACTCTCTATCAGAGGAGAAAGAGCGCTTGAGATCCGAGTTGGAGGCGGCCAATTTGAAATTGCTGGAAAAAGAGCGGGAATTGGCGCGGCTCATGAAGACATTGGAGGAAAAACAGAATTTAATAAAACAAGAGATCTACAACAAGGAAAAAGACATCGACCAGTATGAAAAGTTATTAAAACAAAAACAGGAGGATGAGAATCATGAATGAAAATGAGGATAAGTATCAGTATAAAATAACGGACCTGGAAGAGAAAAGAAGCGAATTGCAGGGAAAAGTGCTGGAAATGCTGAAGGAACTCGAAGGGAAATGCGGGAAGATCACCGCCGAATTAAGATCCCGGGAGGAAGAACTGAGCAGTACTAAAAAAGAGCTTAGCCAGGTAAAAGAATTGCTAAGCCTCAGGGAAAACCAGGTGGAGTCCCAGATAAAGGCCAATGAGGAAAGCATTAAGAAAATACAATCCGTATTGGAGCAGAATTAAGACAGATGCATAAGTAAGCTTTACGCGAATAGCGACTAAAATGGAAGACAGATTCAGAGGCACAAATGAGAAACGCAAGGCGTTAGAGGAGGCGCTTATCGCTTTATGCCTGGGAAAAAATGAAAAAATAGTATTTATTCAAACGGAACTTTTGCGGGAAGAGAACCTGATAAAGGAGAAGGACATAGGAATAACCGAGTTAAAGGCGCAGGCGGAAAACTGTAAAGCCGCGCAAAAGAAAATTCAGGCGCTGCTGGATGAGCAGGAAAAAGATATCCAAGCAAAAGAATTAAAAATAAACGAGCAAGTCGGATTAATTTCATCGCAAGAGCGGGAAAAAGCCGGTCTTGTCTCGAAAATAGACGAGTATCATGCTCAAATCGAAAAGAATGACAATGCAGTAGCTTTAATAAAGAAACAGAAGCGGGGCCTTATAATTGCGGGCGGATTAATTATTTTATTGGCGGCAGCCTTTGCGGCGTGGAATTGTGGGAAAGGGCTTGCCGTAAAGCAGAAAACTCATGCCGCAGTATCCTCAACCGCTCAGGCTGTAATTGATGAAATGAAAAAACAAAAAGGCATAACAGTGGAGCAAAATAAGGATATTGCGGAGAATAACGAAGGCGAAGAAAGAATAACGATCACCGCCCAGGAAGAGGCGATATATTTTGTCCTTGGAAAAACAGAGGTCAAGCCGCAATCGGCAGGCACGCTAAAAAAAATAGCCATGATAATCCGGAAAATCCCGAAAGTAAAAGTGGAGATCATCGGGCATACAGATAATACCGGAGATAAAGAGTTCAACCGCACGCTTTCGGTCTCGCGGGCAAAAGCTGTGTCCGCATACTTTACGGAGAAAGAGGGGCTGAACCCTGAAATGATCACTACCGAAGGCTATGGAGCTGACAAGCCTATCGCTTCCAATAATGTGCCTGAAGGGAGAGTTAAAAACCGCAGGGTAGAAATTGTTTTGAAGACGGAGTAGTAGATGTGCGCGGGTGAGATATTCTTTAATCGTGCAAACCGCGGATTGTTGAACCGCTCATGCTCCCGTTTCAAGATCACCTTCGTGGCTGGCCCGCCCATGCGCTCATGGAGGTTGTCCGTCTCAGCCAAAAGTTCTATGTCGGACCTGGTGTAAATGGTCGGGAACTTGTTGCGGTGCCCCGTCACCTCCTTTATCTCCCCGGTCAATAGTTTTCGCTCCAGCAGCCGGTTCATCTGCGGCCTCGAAGATCCGGTTACCAGCATGATATATTTGCGAACCGGGCCTTTGTCAGTCTTGTTCAGCGAAAAGTAATTAAACTTTCTTATAGTGCTGCTCTGAAACATACAGACATGGAACGGAACGATTCCGGTATATTAATGGCAGGTTACGGCAGCAAAGACCTTTTTCCCTCACACGCTATTATAGAAGATGGGGTTTTCGGAAAGGTTTTCTCTATAAGTGAATATTGTCCCGTCTCGAATAAGGAGACTGCAATTCTTCGGTTGCTCGCTCAGAATGGTCCGGCAAATACGTTTATAGAGGGAATTGATGACGGTGTACGGCATTTTATTTCAAAACAGATGGAAGACCTAGCCATTGAACTGGCCTCCATGCTTGGATCGGATGCGGATTCTAAATCAAGAAACAAATTCCTCAAAGCCGCTAAACAGATTCTGGCCGATAAGCAAGGCCAGATTGGTGCCTTCCTCTCTGAGCGTTATACGGAACAGTTTAAGAAAAATCTTGAATTTATGCCGCTTGAGGACATGAGCCAGTTAGTTGAAATGATGGTTAAACTTACCGCTTATCATAGTCGCATTTACGATTCCCATGAAACTGTCGGCGGGCCGATAGATGTTGCCGTAATCAGCCGGGACAAAGTTTTCTCCTGGGCGAAGAAGAAGTAACACTTACTTACCCCAACCAAATTAGTCCGAAAAGACAAAAAATAGCCTTTTCCAACACGACACACCCTTGTCGGGTTGGTGTGCTACACTATTTCAGACGTTACAGAAAGAGCTAAGGAATATTTAGATTTTATAAGGGGGAAATCATGAAAGGAACTCTCTTGCCATTAATAACCGGCTCAACCATTTCTGTATGTGATAAAATAGAGTATCAGGAAGAAGAGATGCGCGAAAAACTTACCAATAGTATTACATTAACCTCCCTGGCGAATATCCACGCCGAGGCGCACATTATTAAGTCGCCTGATGGACGGAAAGCGAAAGGCCAGTTTTTTACGCCGCCTGAAATCTCCAATTTCATGTCCGGTCTTTTCACGCTACCCAAGACCCCGTCTATTAAAATTTCATTGCTGGACCCCGGCGCCGGGGCGGGCATACTGACCGCCGGTTTTTGCAACGCACTCTTAAATAAAGATTACAAGAAAGTAACCCTCCATATTGATTTGTATGAGAAGGATGTGGACGTGCTACCCTTCCTGAAAAAGACCATAGCCGCCTGCCATCTTAAATTTAAGGACCGGGACTGGAATCTAACCTATAAGATCATAAATGGCGATTTTATTCTCGCCAATATTAACGTTGCGCAGTCCCAGATGCTGCTTGAGGCTAACCCGGCGAAAGATCGTTATGACTTTATTGTCTCAAATCCGCCGTACTTCAAGTTAAACGCCAACTCGCCCGAGACGCTGCTCCTGAAAGATTTTACCTCCGGCCAGCCGAATATCTACGTATTCTTCATGATAATCTCGATGCTCTTGTTGAAACCCAAGGGCCAGCTTGTGTTTATCACCCCCAGGAGTTTCTGCTCGGGGCTTTACCATATGAAGTTCCGGAAATGGCTGATAGACCACTACTCCATCGAGAATATCCACAACTTTGATTCCAGGAAGAATGTCTTTTACAACGAAGATGTCCTACAGGAAAGCATAATAATCAAGGTGCGTAACACTAAGCCTTTCGCGCCTAATCAGAAAGTCACTGTTTCCCAAAGCAATGACTCAACGTTCTCCGACCATACAGAGGGGAAATTCCCCTACGCCGATATTTTCCATCACAAGGATGCT
Organism: Elusimicrobiota bacterium; assembly: GCA_030651035.1. Taxonomy (GTDB): domain Bacteria; phylum Elusimicrobiota; class Elusimicrobia; order Elusimicrobiales; family UBA9959; genus UBA9959. The sequence goes on along the minus strand of JAUSCK010000153.1, from coordinate 909 downwards.
TTTATTAAAATCCCGGCGAACAAAGAAGAACTCGCCATCAGCAAAATTCTCCAGAAATGGAATTTAACTTTCCAGAGCCTGGGGATGTCGGTTTCCACCGGCCCCGTGGTTCCGTTCCGGGCAAAACAATACCTTATCAACTCGGCCGATTCCAAAGAAAAACTTACTCCGCTTCTGTGGATGCACAACATTCAGGGGCTGGACGTGCGCTGGCCTTTGGATAAGGCAGGCAAAGAAAAATATATTTCCACCAGTGACCATACGAGAAATATACTGCTGCCGGCAAAAAACTATATTCTTCTGAAAAGGTTCACGTCAAAAGAACAGCAGCGTCGCCTATATGCCGGCGTCCTGCTTGGAACCGATGTTAAGAGCAAATACATCGGCATAGAGAACCACCTGAATTATATCCATAAGAAAAACGGCGATATTCCAGCCGATGAGGCTTTTGGTATAGCGGCATTCCTTAACACTTCCATTGTCGATTGCTTCTTTAGGAGCATTAACGGGAACACCCAGGTTAATGCGGGAGACTTGCGGGCATTGCCCTTGCCGCCGCTTGCGAAACTTCAGGAGATCGGCAGGCAGGTGCGCCTGCAAAAATGTCTGCCGGGTAAAGCGCTTGATGTCCTGGTAGCTAGAATCCTGGATATCCCTGCCAATTTACTGCACCTAAAGGACGACAATGAACAAGATAAAACAGGCTATAAAGATTCTAAAAGACTTGGGGCTGCCACGTGCGCAGCAAAATGACCGCTCGGCTTTAACATTATTGGCGCTGCTCAATCTTTCGCCCCGGAGCGAATGGAGGGACGCAACGAAAAGTTTAATCCGGGTTCATGATGTCTTGGAGTTTTCTAAAGCCAAGTATAAGAGGACCTACGCTGAAAACTCCAGAGAGACCTTCCG
>JAUSCK010000220.1 GCA_030651035.1 Elusimicrobiota bacterium | reverse complement strand
ATTTTCTTCGCATTCGGAGTATCCAGCCCCTGGCCAGCGGCTTCGCGGCCATAAACAGACTCAAAGGCGGCGGCAAAAGCATAAAGATAACGTATCTGGATGTCCCCCTCTCTGCTTGGATCCCTTGCCGCTTTTGAAAAGACGCTTACAAGTGTGCACAACTCTTCTCCTTCAAGTACGGTGGGCACTCCGTTTACAACCGCCTGCATACGCAGAGGAGCAGCTGATACCCGCAAGCCTTCTATTTTTGTTTTGGACATCGCGCCCTTTTACACTGCCACAGCATCATCTACATTGTTATTGCAGTCGCCTTTTTCCATCCAATGATTACTCCTGGGCCAGATACAACCAAGAAAGCCTTGAGTTTGGCTTATTCATCCTCAGCGCTATCTCCAAGAAGCATACTTTTAGGCACGCAGCGCAATACATCTGAGAGATTAATCTCTTTCCCCTTTCGCAAATCGTTGAGCAGTTTTCTCAAAGGGTGGGCGGCAACACGCTTTGCGTAAAGTTTTGCCTGTTCTTTCGGGGGCAAACCGAAATAGCCGTGCGCCAGACTTAGACCCGCCACCACCTTTTCATGTTCGGCTTTAAGGTCTTTCAGTATTGTTTTGGCCTTCTGCTCCGCCAGGCGGTCCAGGTTAGCAGCCCAGTAATTGCGTTCGGCGGGCACCGATACTAATTCCCACTCCGGCAGAATAAGGCCCGTCAGCCGCCCCCCGAAGACGCAACCGGTGTCCAGGCCGAAAACTTTTTGGTTCCAGATAAGCGGTGCGTCGCCATTGTAAACTTTGTGTCCTACGATTAGCGGCTTCGGCCCATCATAAAATTCAAACCACGGGCGCGGTTGGTACTTTTTCTCCAGCTCCCTTTCCTTGCTCAGGACGCCCAGCAGCGTTTTATCTTCCTGCCGTTCAAGAGGCACGCCCGGCGCGAAAAAGCCGTGAACCAGCAAGGCGGGGCCGAGATCTATATACCGGCAAAAGGACCTCATCAGCCAGACCGCGTAGGTGTATTCGTCCTTAGTCATCAGGCGCTTAACCAGCTTCTGCGACAGCGCCAGGGGAGCGCCTTTTTCAAAGTGGTTGATGTGCTTAAGCTCGTGATTGCCCATCACAGCCCTGAAGCGGGGGCGGTGAAAATCAAAATACTCAAGCAGCCCGGGAGTGTCTGGACCGCGGTCCACGAGGTCCCCCAGGAAGATCACGTCACCTGAGCGTTCAAAGCTCGCTTGTTTGATCAGTTGACGGACTTCATGAAGGCAACCGTGCGCGTCGCCTATTATTAATGTTCGGTTCAATTGTCTGTCCTTTGCCGGCCGAAATCATAAAATCTGGAACAAACCCTCACATGGCTTAGCTAGAAAAGCACGAAGTTTGGCCGGTGAAATGCCGGGCACTCTGAAACCAAAGCCCTTATCTATCAACCAAATCCCCCTGCCGGGAAACTCCGATTTCAGGAGGGCATTAAAGGCGGCCAGGCGCGCCTCGCCACATGAGCGTAACGGGCTGCTTTCCGAATACTGGATATTTACACCAATCGTGCCGCAGTAGTAATCCGAGGACACGTCAACCAGAATGAGATTTTCGGCCTCATAATGGCGGCAGCGGCCCATAATAAACGTGCGCGGATTAGCCCGAAACACATCGTCAAGCGACGAAGGTTCTGACTGTCCGTGCGCCTGCTTCCGGGCAACGGGTATGCGGCTGCGCGCCAGCAGGCGTTTGTGGGCTTCGCCCGGCTTGCCGGCAAACCATCGCGGCGGACCTGCGAGTGGAAAATAGGCGGCGTATGTATAATACATGGCTACTGGCTCTCAAGATAGAATTTTTCCAAGCCGGAAAGCTCTTTTCCCCCATCCATTTGTTCCTGATGCCAGGCATTGGTTTTCTGCCTGGGGGCAAGGGCAAAGTCCACCAGGGACTTGGCATAATCTTTAAGACGATAATATACACAACCGCGGGCGAAATAGGCCCGCTCGTCGCCGGGGGTCTTTTCTATGGCGGCGGTAAAATCCGAAATGGCGGCCTGCCAGTCACGCTTCAGGACGCTGACCCCACCACGAAGATAGTTAAGGTCTCCGTCTTCCGAAGCCAAAGCGATGGCCCGGGCAAAAAAAGACAGCGCCTTATCGAGTTCACCGGCGTCCCTGGCGGCAACCGCCTTTTGGACGATCAGTTTAAGAGTCTTCGACATAATTGCTCCACCTATAACCGCTATTGAAAATCAAATTGCTTCAACAATCCAGGACATTTCGGGCGCGCAAAATTAGGGCACAAAATAAGCCAGAGTCTTTTTGTAAAGCTTGGCGAATTCGCTCAATTGTATTACGTCCAGGCGGCGCTGGCCGGCCTCTATTTTTGATATATGAGACTGCGTCGTTCCCAGGCTCTTTGCGACCTGGACCTGATTCAGTCCGCATTTGAGGCGGGCGGCTTTAAGGCGCGATATTAGTTCCTTGTATTGTTTGGTGTATATTGCTTTTTTCATGATGTTGAATTTTCCCTGCTCATATGATATTATTCCATATTGTAATATGCCAAATAGGCATATATACGATTTAAGGCCGGAAACACACAATACGGTATGGGCCATCTTATAACAGCAAAGATTTATGGGCGAGGGCAAATTTTCTGCTTTGTACGGCGAAGCCGAAACCGCAGCAAATTATTTCCCGCGCCCACTGCAAAGAAACCGCATTTTACTCTATACAGATTCTGCCCGCGCTCACCAGTAAATTTTCTTTCAAAAAAATCACTCGCGGCGCGGGCTTGTTCCTGTTAATGTTCAACCGCCATTTATGCCGGTGGCCCCGTGTTGATAAAAAAACACCCCGGCGTCCGCTGCTGCGGCCGCCGCGGTGGTCTTTTCTATTATTACATGTAGCCACCGGCGGGGAGCAGAAACAACTAAGACCATAGGGTAGGATCAGGCCGGCAGCGGCTTGCCGCGAGATGGCCACCGCCTCCGGCCTGGCCCGCCTTATTTAACCCCGCCCATTCATGATACAGGATATTAACCCATTAGAATGTGTTTTGCCCTTCCGTAAAAGGATTATAATATAAAGGAAGTAGAAGGATAGTTGTTATATAGCACCAAATGGGTCTTGACAAGACTCAATTCCTCTGTTATAATTCTACTGTAGAGTATATTAAGTAGCATTACTACTATTGGAATACAACGTGTGTTGGAGATAAATATGATACTTTCGTTTAAATGTTCCCCTGAACTCAAAGGCAAGATAGATACTCTTATCAATAAAGGCCTTTACGAGGATTTTTCCTCATTTTGCACAGTCGCCTTGGAAAATCAGTTACTTCTTGAAGAAACACATCTACAACCAGCCACCAGTGTCAAGCCCTCGCTTGTTACCAATAAAACCAAACCCATAAAATCGGTTATTGAGCCCGAGATGAAACTTTTAAATACCGCACCAAGCTCCCCTCAACCTGTCAACCAGGAGACAAGGGCAAATGCCTCAGAATCTTTGTCCTTAGCCCAGTTACCAGAAAAACCGCCCTTCGAACTCCCCACCGCAAATCCAGACATGTTTACTTTAGACCAACAGGTGCCGGTGGAGCGCTGGCTGTTCGGGCAATACAATCGTTTATTTCCTGTTAAAGTAAGCGTTCGCGCCCTGGCTACCCTATCCGGAACTGGCAAAGACGCACTTGTGTTAGATCAAGTTGGCCCGCAAATCGCTGAAATTGCCGCTCAATTTGGCAACCACCTTCGCGAACTTGATAAACGCTACGGCAAACACAGAGACGATGCTCTGGCGACTGCGTTCCCAGATGCGGGCGTTGAAGGCCAAAAAGGGAAAGTGCGCTACCAGAATCAATTTGTCGGGCAAACCGTCAAGGGAGAACAAGGCGGCTTGCTAATCGGTTTGAAGCTGGCTATTATTCAAATCAAAAAAAATAAGCCGCATATATTCCTAACCACAGCAGGTTGGGATTTGGCGCGGCTATCCAACCCCCTTCTTGACTTGCCGGCGACCGAAACAACCCTTAAACTTAGCGAAGAGGATATTTCCTTCATGCTAAAGCATATCAGCAAGAACGTTCCAGTAGAGCTCTTTCCCTATCGAGTTCTCCTGAGCCTTATTGCTGCTGGCAATTCCACCCCGGACACAATGAATCAGGGAATTGCGAAGTTTCTTGGTCCAGAGAGAAAGCTGGAAGAAGAGCAAGCTTTTATATCAACTCAGCGGACCGGGGTGCTAGGCCGAATGAGTGATTTGGATTTGATAGGCCGAACACGTCAGGGAACTCGCATCACCTACAATCTTACACCCAGGGGCCAGCATTTCCTTAAGGAAATTGGCACCATTTAAACTCAAGCAGACAACCACAGGAGGTAGTATGACCGCAAAGGGAATAGACTACAAAGCATTATGTGAAAAATTATTACAAGCGGAATCCGAAGACGCGGTCACACAAATTCTAAATAGTCATGGGCTGCTGGACCCTAGCCACTGGAAACCCCTTGGCAATATGCCGAATAACCGCTCCATGGTCGACAACCAGGCAGCAGACCCGGCAGGGGCACAAGTGGAAAAGATCGTCAATTCTATTGACGCTGTTTTAACCAAAGAGTGTTTGCTGAAAAAAATTTCCCCAAGCTCTCCTGCAGCCCCGCAAACCATGCTGGCCGCAGCCGAAAAGTTCTTTGGAATAAAAGAAGGCAATCTTGCCAATATTACTGCGAAAGAGTTAACGCGGTTGGCGGAAAATATTCAAATCATAGTCACAGGAACCAAACCCAACCCGTGCTACATTATTATCGATAAAGGCGAGGGACAGACCGCACTCCGATTCGAAGACACTTTCCTTTCGTTGACTAAAAGCAACAAGGGCAGCATTCCCTTCGTGCAAGGCAAGTTTAATTGCGGCGGCACAGGCGTTCTGCCCTTCTGCGGCTCCCATGGATACGAATTAATTATTTCCCGCCGCCACCCAGACATCCCCTCTGATCCTTCGGTGCCAAATTTAAATGACTCAACACACGCATTCTGGGGCTTTACAATAATTCGGGATCTCCCCGCTAGCGCCAAAATCTATAATACCAAAACTTATGTTTACCTCGCGCCAGGCGGAGCCATACCCTTCTTTGATGAAAAAGAAGTCTTGGCCATCCCTGAAGTCGGCAAAGAAAGCCTTGGCGCTGAAGGGGAAACCGAAGGAGAAACCGAGGGGCCCGCTTCACATAAGAAAGATATGCCGCAACCCTATAAGGTTGGGCTACAACACGGAACAATAGTGAAACTGTACAATTATCAGTGGCCCGCTCGAAGTATTGCTACCAGAGAAGTACGCTATGAGCTGGAGAGGTATTTGTATAAACTCTGCTTGCCGCTTAGGATTGTTGAGACACGGGCGGGCTTTCACGCTAATTACTTCGCGACAACAGTTTCCGGGACAGCCGTTACTATTTCAAAGGACCAAGAGAAAAACTTTCTGGAGGATAACTTCCCGCAAGGTGGGGAGTTGCGCCGTGAGGGAATTGGAGCGTTTCCAATCACGGTGGCGCTATATCGAGAAAGGAAAAACCAGGAAGATAAATCAGCTAAGTCCTCGAAACGGCTGCCAAAAGGGCTTTACTTTACCATTAATGGCCAAGTCCATTTCCAGGTTGGCCCGGAGTTTTTTGTTACGCGCGGACTCAATTACGAATTCCTTAAAAACACCCTATTGGTCACAGTAGATTGCTCTGGTATTAACGAAGATGTGCGGGATCGCCTGGTAATGCCGTCCCGAGACCGCCTAAGAAAACTTGCAGAGTTTGAATTAATTCTTGACACCATTGTCGCTGACCTTAAAGACCGGGCCTCCTTGCGGGCCATCAATGATGCGCGTAAACTTCAACGAGTAAAAGAAGCCCTCACAACAGATGCGGTACAAGATGTCCTTCAAAGCTTAATAAACAAGAACCCGGTTTTTGCCTCACTCTTTAATAATGGCAAAGGCCTGAGACTACCAACGGCCCCCACCTCGGCCCCAGGACCAGCATTTAAGGGCAAGTTCCCCCCCACCTTCTTCCATTTTGGGAATGAGAAAACTGAAACAAACAAGTCGTTCCCCATAGATAGGACCTGCGCTGTGGAACTAGAAACGGATGCGATAAACGATTATTTTGAACTCCCTGACCCGAAAGACAGGGGGGAATTACAGATTGTCCCCGCTTATCATGAACGCTGGAACCTTTCAGAAGGAAAACTTCGTATAGTCTTTCGCGCTCCGAGTAATGGGAAGATTGGCGACTCAGCAAAAGTAGCCATAACCATAACTGACCCTTGCACTAAAAAGCAATGGATAAATCATGTTAACCTGACTTTTACCGAAGGTGGAAAAGAAGCAAAGCCAGGAACACGGCCGCCGGCACCGCCTAAAAACCAGAAAATCGGCGCTTTAGGAATGCCTAAATTTGTCCTAGTTTACAAGGCGCAATGGGAGGACCCGGCGTATAATTTTGATGAGCATTCTGCCCTAAAGATTAGCAAAAATGACGATGAGAGCTATATTTTCTTCATAAACATGGACAATGTTTATCTTCACAATGAACTGTTGCACAGGAAAGACGATAAAAAAGAAGAGGCAAAGTTCGCCTTTCAATGGGGTTTAGTCCTAGTGGCATTAGGAGTTCTTGAGGAGCTGAAAGCGAAAAGAAAGGATGCCGAGGAGGGCGCAGCAACCCCTTCTTTGAGTATTGAAGAACAGGTCGGGTTGTTCTCTGCGGGTGTAGCCAGGGTAATAATACCCACCGTTATTAACCTCATGGAAACCATGAGCACAATGGAAACTAAACCCGGATAGCGTTAGGAAGAAAAACACTTAGTCGGGCGCGCTTTGTAAATGGCCAGTTCAAGCCAATTGGTGGAATAGCACTACTTCTTTATTTGTGGCAGTAGCGGGAGCTTGGACTGCATACCATTTGCGATTTGGCACACCGCGCCAGAGGCGGCCATCTGGTGAATTGGAGAGCGCTGAAAAGTGCACTTCGCGAAAGCCGGATTTTGTTATTGCCGATAAATATTCGGATAATTGCCATTCGGGATCAGAGAATGCAACCATCTGCACTAATAGGGTTTTCCTGCTTGAAATCCTAGCCAGTGAACTGAAGGCCGCCTGGGTTTGTTTAAAAAACTTCTCTATCCCCTGCCGCGACCTACCCCCCAAAGTATAAAACGATTCTCCCTTACCGTCAGAACCATTGATTATCCAATAAGGCGCAGGAGTCTCCCTTCTCCCCTGCACCTGCCATCTATGGTAAAGCACATGCACACCAGGATACGGCGGGGAAGTAACGATTAAACTAGGCGGAGCAAGCTTTCGCAGGTTTTCATCCTCTTCAATTCCAATAGCTGAACGATGCAAGCATAGCGCCGGAGAATATTTCACTTCGCTACAAGTTGAGTTGGGGGCCTGAATCCGCTCTCGAAACTCTTTCATCCCCTCCAGCATTTTAGCTAAGTCTTTTAAAAACTGGGCTCTAAACATCGAGACGGTCGGAATATTCTCACGGCAATCGAGAGCACCTTGGGCAGTTTTGAGCAGAACACATCTAGCAAACTGCCTTTTTTTCTCTGTCTCCAGAAGGGGCACTTGGGATAGCGCCAACTCCAAGACTTTTCGAATCGGCCAGGTGGATTTGCCGTGAATATTTTTTTGATATTTATTACCGACTTCTGCAGTGGTCTTTCGTAATGATAAATTTGGAATTAACGCCTGCGCCCAGACCTGTATGCTTTCCACCTCTGCATCTGTTAGTGGGGTGGTCTTTACTTTTGATATAAACACAGATAATTCATTTATATCCGTGCCTATCGCTTGCCTCCCAAGTGAGCAAGCCTCAACCAGGGTAGTTCCCCCACCCATAAAAGGATCGAGGACCGTATCCCCTGGTTTTGTAAAAGCCTGAATCATTGCTCTTGCAAATAGTGGCGAGAACCTTGCCGGATAGCGATAGAACTCATGCGTTAGTCCAGCGACGTGCTCTTTAGAAACAACCGCGTTAATTATTTGTGCAGCGAGGTCGCTCCCTATTTGAGGGAGGTTTTTCGACTCCACTGCTTCAGCTTGCATAAATTCGTTGACCATAAATTAAAAACCTTCTTTGTTTTTTAATAGGTCGACCGCTTCTTTGACCAAAGCGCTATGCTGAATTTCTCGTCTACTGGCCCCGTTTTCTAGCCGTTTCGCCCCGATACGATCCAATGCCGCCACAGCAGACCGCGGCAAACTCAAGGTAATTTTAATCTTTTGACTTTTAGAAGATTGAGCCATGACCCGTTTATAATACCACATAACCATACATCTGTAAACCCGCTCTTGCGCTTTTCCATATATATGTTATACTGTATATACGGCTATTAGTCAAGGCTGGTTTTTATAAAAATTCTAATTTGGGCTGCGATTCTGTGATGAAATATTTATTTACCAGGCCATTACAAAAAGGGCTAATTACAAGCCGCCCAAATAGATTTGTAATGTTTGTCAAATCTCAGGGGAAGGCGTTGAGATGCCGTTGCCCCGCACCGACTAAAATTGGCAACTCAAATTTTAAAGCGGTCCCCTGTCTGCTATCACACCATAAGGAGAAAGGAAAGACCTCTCATACCGTCGAGGCCATTTCTTTAAAAAACACATTTGGGAAACACTGGTGGGTAGGGATAAATCAAACAAAAGTAAATGCGGTTTGCGAATATTTTTTAAACAGTGGGGGCTTATCACGACTTATAAAAAAGCCTGAGTTCCGCCGTGATGGAAAAATTGGAAATTCCAGAATAGATTTCGTTTCAAAGAATATCCTGCTGGAAGTAAAAACCCCCCTTACCGTTTTGCCTAACCTAAGCTCGGAACTTACGAACTACAAACATGCGGGCAAATACGAAAGAACCATACGGCACTATAGCGTTCTAAGTAAATATGCCAAATCCGGGAAACGAGCGATTGTTTTGCTTGCCTACCTGTACCCAGCCCCAGCATTTAATCCTTTTAAGCAAAACACCGGCAACCTGAAGTTCATAAACGCTATGCAAAAAGCATATAAAAACGGGGTGGAATTTTGGCAGGTAAATATGGCAATTGATAAGTCGGGTATCGTTTTGTTGAGATATTTTAAGTTGTAAACTTTAAGAAACTCGGGGGAGGTGCTACATGCCACATGACTTAATGAAGGAATGTCAACAAAAGCGACTATTTATCAGGAACGGTAAACGGGTATTTGACTGGGTGCCGGTAGCAGTTTCTTCTCTGGAGAGCGGGAACGCCCAGGATATCCGTTGTTTGTATTGCTACGGTCAGGTGCAAGTGCACAAACAGAAGGCCCCCCATGGCCCCGCCGACCACGTTGAACATCGATCACGGCAAGACTCAGAGCGCTGCAAAGGTGGAGCATATTTCAAAGGAACACACCAGATGTCCCTAATGCCGGTGGAATAACGAACTATTGCTGTTATATGCGGTATAGTGCGACCTTATAACGACAAAGAATTGACGGGCGAGGGCAATAATTTCTGCGGTGTACGGCGAAGCCGAAACCGCGACCGCAAGGGAGCGGAAAGGAGGTGATGCCATGATAAACAATGGGCTTCCCCCTACCTTGGGAGCAGGTGCGAAGGCGCGTAGTGCCGAGCCCTGCGAACGACTTCTCGCGGCGAGCATGGGCGGCCGCGCCGCGTGGCCGACCGTGCGGCTACCGTGCGGTGCAGAAGGAGCGGAGCGGGGCCGCGCTGCGTGGCCACGCCCGCGACGACATCTCGCGGATAAGGAACTCACTCGATCCCGTCTGGATGTTCGTCAAAAA